>JAEKLZ010000413.1 GCA_019508225.1 Inquilinus limosus
TGACCTCCTTCATCCGCGCCGGGTCGGGCGCGCCGCCGGCGGCCAGGGCGGCGATCTCGCGGAAATAGCCGGGGCCGAGCACGCCGGGGGTGAGGACGGACAGGCAGGTGGCCGGCGCCCGGGTGTCGTTGCGGAAGCCGTGCACGACGCCGCGGCGGATGAAGACGGACCCGCCGGGCCCGACCGGCACGTCGCGGCCGTCGACCTGGAAGGTCAGGGTGCCAGCCAGGCCATAGGCCACCTCGTCCCAGCTCTCATGATAGTGCGGCACCGGCATCCGGGCATTCGGCTGCACCGTCATCCGGAACGCATCGAGGCTGCCGGCGGTGCTGTCCTTGTCGTGCAGGAACTCCAGCAGCAGGCCGCCGATGGTGATGGTCTCTGGCATGGTGGAATCCTTCAGCCGCTTCTGTGCCTATGCGTCTTTGCTGGGGAGCATGAAGGCTTCCGGGGTGCCGCCACCAGACCCTTTTCAAGGATTACGCGATTGCGGGTATCGCTGGAATACAACAAGCTGTTAGTTAACTGGAGGCACCCCTGTGTTGTGATAATTTACCTCGTTCTCTATTTGAGAGACAAGATCATCTATTTGATTTTCCTCAAAAATTTCCGGCCCGAATGGCGCTTTTTTGAGGATGGCGATAGCCGTCTCATATGCCGGCATTAGAGATGCATCCTGAGGGGCGCCGACAAAGAAATGGGGTTTGAATCGCTCCCTATTCCCCTCCGCGACAGCCGAAAGGTGTCCGAGCCAGCGACGTGCCTTTTCTTTAATGCCGTCCGCGTCGGCAAGATCGAGAGATACGGGCTCGTAAACATGCCACTGGCCATTTTTCCATGCATGCTTGAAAACAATTTCATCAACATCGCCCGAAATCGTCTTTTCCTGGAGCCTCCAAGCCAAATGATTCTCTTCTAGCTTTTGTTTAACTGGACGCCAAATTTCATCATCTGTTCTGCGACGATCAGGGCGCTCGTCATACCGGCCAACTAGGCGTTCATACAATCGTTCTACTGTCTTGCTTGGGTCATTGCTGATTCCAACGCCAACAGGAGACCATTGCAGGGAACTGTCGTCGGACGGCATCATCCGACGAGCGATAGAAAGGGCATCACCCGCTTCCACGAGAAGTGGGCTCTTTTCCAACTCGCGGTTGAGGTGGGTCACTGACCGATCGATCGATCGCATGGCTTTGGTGAACGCCTTACGATCAAGATCGGGGAAAATATCTCTGATTCGGGTAATTGTTTTACGCGTCCGGCTGTACAAAGTTCCTGAAGCTGGCGTGTAAAGAACTACGCCAACGTTGACGAACTCGCTCGTCATAACATCGTGTACGTACCGCAGAACGGTATAGCTATAGGCGTGCTTGTCAGTCATTTGAGCACCCGCTGTATCTCAACGATACATTCATCAATGTTGTTCCGCGCATCCCTGATCAGCGTGAGAGCCGCTTCGACATCATGTTGTGCCGCTTCCCACTCAGCAGGTAGGCTGCTTCCATATCTCGCAATTTGAGCATCCGACAAGCCGGACCAAGCGTCGCGGATTGCGTTAAAATCGATGTCGCGTTGTCGAAGCCCGTTGCGAAAGATATGGAAGCCTGGCTTTTCAAGATCCGAGAGACCTCCTGGTTTCCAAGGAGGCTGCCACTGGAGTACGAGCCTGTGCGAAAAAGCGAGTTCGTGATCGAAGATCCGAATGTCGTCACCCCGCACAAAGCAGTTTGGATTCGCAACGCGGCGATCCGGGTTCTGTATGATACCATCAAACGCGAGAATGGCGGCAGCCGCCGGTACCATGGCCTGAGTTAGCTTGGTACCCGTGTTCCAAAGGGCAAACTGGCCTGTCATCAGACGGGAGCCAAAGGCCGTCCTGGAACTTGCTTCGATTTTTCTCCGACGCTCCGAGTTCGATATGAGAGAAATCCACTCCGGTGTCACTTCCACGAGCAGAGGCTCAGAGACGGGGAGGCCGAGATCAGCTGCAAGACAGGCAGCGATCCCTTCCATCGCCAGAGAAGTCACGCCGCGCTCACAGAAGCCAGAAAATTTCGCTATTACTTCAACTGGTGAACTATCTTCTCGCTCGCATGTGATGATAGATGGTTCAGATTTCCCACTTGAAACTGGTCTATTAAACTCGATGGCAGAGACACGTGAAAGCATCTGCAGCTCCTCGCTGCATAAGAGACAATTTTAATCGATAGTGTCTGAATTCTCTTTGACTGTCAGGCTTAAATTTTAAGAGGGCCCGCTATAGATGTAGCTTGGCGAAAAAACCGTCAGTCTCAGCCTTTGTTGGTGCATCGGTATCGGCAATTGGGTGTTGTCGCCTGCAGGAGCCTCTTAGACCCCCATCCACCGTCTCTCCTGGGCCGACCGCCCGATCGCCTCGCTCACCTTTTCCAGCGCCGCGGCCGCCGCGAAATCCGGGTAGGCCGCCGGCCCGCCGGCGATGGCGTCCAGCATCTGCGCCACCTCGATCACCTTGAGGTCGTTGAAGCCCAGGCCGTGGCCAGCGGCGGGGCTGAAGGCGCCGTAGGGCGGGTGGGCCGGGCCGGTCAGCACCGTGCGGAAGCCGTTGCGGTCGCCCGGGGCGGCGCCCGGCTGGAACAGCTGCAGCTCGTTCATCCGCTCCTGGTCGAACAGGAGCGCGCCCTCGGTGCCGAACACCTCGAAGGCCAGGTGGTTCTTGCGGCCCCAGGCCACCCGGCTGGTCGCCACCGTGCCGATGGTGCCGTCGGCGAAGCGCAGCAGGGCGTGGGTCTGGTCCTCGTTCTCGACCTTCGCCGTCCCGGCGGTGACCGCGGCGGCGCCGTCGCGGCGCTCGCGGCCCTCGCCGGCGGCGGGCAGGGGGCGCTCGGCGATCACCGTGCGCTGGTCGGCCGAGACCTCGGCCACCGGGCCGATCAGGGCCAGCGCCACGCTGAGGATGTGCGAGCCGATGTCGCCCAGGGCGCCGCTGCCCGCCTGGTCGCGCCGGCAGCGCCAGGACATCGGCACGGCCGGGTCGGCCATGTAGTCCTCGTCGCTGACGCCGCGGAAATAGGTGACGCGGCCGATGGCGCCGTCGCGGATCAGCTTGGACGCGAAGGCGACCGCCGGGCTGCGCAGGTAGTTGTAGCCGACCATGGTGGTGACGCCGGCCTCGGCCGCGGCCGCCGCCATCTCGGCCGCGTCGGCGGCGTTCAGCGCCAGCGGCTTCTCGCAATAGACATGCTTGCCGGCCTCGATCGCCGCCAGCGCCATCGGCTTGTGCAGCAGGTTGGGGGAGGTGATGGCGACGAGATCGACCTGCGGGTCGGCGACCAGGTCCTGCCAGGTGCCGGTGGCGCGGGCGAAGCCGAAGCGGTCGGCGGCCCGCTGGGCGGCGCCGGCATCGATGTCGGCCACCATCTCGAGCCGGGCGCCGAGTTTGGTGCGGAACACCGCGGGCGCGGCCCGGAAGGCCAAAGCATGGCATTCGCCCATGAAGCCGGTGCCGATCAGGCCGACGCCGATGCTGGTGGTCATGTGTGGTCTCTCGCCTCTGTCCGCCCTCCTTTGGGGAGGGGCGACCTGGAAGTGAGGCCGGTGCCGCCCCCTCACCCGGAACCGCTGCGCGGTTCCGACCTCTCCCCAGGGAGAGGTGACGCATCCCTCTCCTCGGGGAGAGGGAGGGGCCCGGCCCGCTTGGGCCGGGAGGGTGAGGGGGTGGTGCCGGCCCCGATCGTCAGTGCAACGCCTAAGCCGCCGCGTCGCTGCGTTCGAACTCGGCGAGCTCGGCGGTCAGGCTGGCCAGCTCCTGGCCGCCGGCCATCATCTCCAGCACCTGCTCTCGGCTGATCTCGCTCTTCGGATAGGTGCCGAGGCAGCGGCCGCGGTTCAGCAGGGTGAAGGTGTCGGCCACCGGATAGGCGTGGTGGACGTTGTGGGTGATGAAGATCACCCCCAGGCCGCGCGCCCGCGCCTGCACGATGTAGCGCAGCACCACCGAGGCCTGCTTGACGCCCAGCGCCGAGGTCGGCTCGTCCAGGATCAGCACCTTGGCGCCGAAATGCACGGCGCGGGCGATGGCGACGCATTGCCGCTCGCCGCCCGACAGGGTGCCGACCGCCTGGCTGGGGTCGCGCACGTCGATGCCGATCTGGCGCATCGCGTCGCGGGCCACGGCATTGGCCTTGTCCATGTCGATGCGCCGGGTCGGGCCCCAGCCGACCGTCGGCTCGCGGCCCATGAAGAAGTTCCGGGTGATGCTCATCAGCGGCACCATCGCCAGGTCCTGGTAGACCGTGGCGATGCCGTGGTCGAGCGCGTCGCGCGGCGAGGTGAAGCGCACGTCGCGGCCCTCGACCCGCAGCCGGCCCTCGCTGGGCTGGTGCACGCCGGCCAGGGTCTTGATCAGCGTCGACTTGCCGGCGCCGTTGTCGCCCAGCAGGGCCAGCACCTCGCCGGGGCGGACCGAGATGGTGATGTCCTTCAGCGCCACCACCGAGCCGAAATACTTGCAGACGCCGTGCAGCTCGATCAGGGGCGCGGCCCCCGCGAGCGGAGCAGTGTTGTCGGGGCTCACGACCGGCCTCCCGTCACCTTGCGGCGGATGTAGTTGTTCACGATCACGGCCAGCAGCAGCATCACCCCGAGGAAGACCTTGAACCAGTCGGTGTTCACGCCGGAGTAGAAGATGCCCATCTGCACCACGCCGAAGATCAGCGCGCCGAAGGCGGCGCCGATCACCGAGCCGTAGCCGCCGGTCAGCAGCGTGCCGCCGATCACCACGGCGATGATGGCCTCGAACTCCTTCAGCAGGCCGCGGTCGGCGGCGGCGGAGCCGAACTCCATCACCTGGCAGGCGGCGAAGACGGTGGCGCAGAAGGCGGTGCCCATGAACAGCAGCACCTTCACCCGGCCGACCGGCACGCCCATGTTGCGGGCCGCGACGTTGTCGCCGCCGACGGCGAAGATCCAGTTGCCGAAGCGGGTGCGCAGCAGGATCCAGGCGCCGACCGCGGTCAGCACCAGCCACCACACCACCAGCACCGGCAGGCCGGGCACGATCGGGCTGCCGTCCTTGAAGGTGTCGATCAGCCCGGCGCTGCCGGCCCAGCGGTACAGGCCGTCCAGCACGGTGCCGGTGAACAGCGGCGCCAGCCAGTCGGCCGCCGCCGGGTCCTTGACGCCGCCGACGATGGTGCGGTTGGTGAACAGGATCGACAGCGCGATGGTCATGCCGCGCAGGATGAACAGGAAGGCCAGGCTGACGATGAAGCTGGGCAGGCCGGTGCGCACCACCAGCCAGCCGTTCAGCGCGCCGATGGCGAGCGCTCCGGCGAAGGCGAAGACCAGCGACAGCCAGACCGGCCAGCCGAAGAACACGGTCGGGATCGCGATCATCATGCCGGCGAAGCCGATCATCGAGCCGATCGACAGGTCGAACTCGCCGGCGACCATCAGCAGGCTGGCGCCGACCGCGAGGATGCCGAGCTGGGCCGACACCACCAGCCAGTTCGAGATGCCGTCGGCGCTGAACATGCCGGAGCCGCCGGCGGTGAGGCCGAAGAAGACGAAGACCAGCACGGTGCCGGCCATGGCGCCGAGCTCGGGGCGGGACAGCAGGCGCGAGGCGAGGGAGACCGAGCGCACCCGCTCGTCGCCGGGGCGGGGGCTCCCGGGAACCCTGGTGTCAGTCTGGATGGTGGTCATGGCGTCTTCCGGGCTTGGGGCGGGAAGAGGGGGATCCGGGATCGCCCGATTGCGTTGCCTCTCCCGCCTGGCGGGAGAGGTCGGGCGTCCGCAGGACGACCGGGTGAGGGTTGGCCCGGGCCTCGACAAGGGGCCCTCACCGCCGCTTCGCGTCTCCGACCTCTCCCGCAAGCGGGAGAGGCGACGCGTTGCTGTTACCGGTATTCGCCGGCCAGCTTCTCGACCAGGGCGATGTTGTCCTTGGTGATGAAGCCGGGGCCGGAGTTGATGTTGTTGCTGGGGATCACGCCGTAGCGGACGTAGTTCGCCAGCAGCACCACCGGCAGATAGCCCTGCAGGTAGGGCTGCTGGTCGATGGCGAAGGTCACCGTGCCGTCCTTGATGCCGGCGGCGATCGCGGCGCTCAGGTCGAAGGTGGCGAAGAACACCTTGCCGGCCTGCTTGTTGGCCTGCAGCACGGCGATGGTCGGCTCGGCCGAGTTCGGGCCGAGCGTCAGGATGCCGTTGGTGTCCGGATTGGCGCGCAGATAGGCCGAGACCTTGGTCTGCACCTCGCCCGGGTCCATGCCCGAATCGATCATCTGGTTGCCCAGCGGCACGCCCAGCGCGTCGGCGAAGCCCTGGCAGCGCTCCACCGAGGCCGGGTTGGTGATGTAGTGGTTGACGCAGACGAACTTGGTGACGCCGGCGGCCTTGGCCTTCTCGCCGGCGCCCTTGCCGGCGTCGTATTCCGGCTGGCCGATATGCATCAGCGCGCCCAGCTGCCTGCTCTGCTCCGCCGTGCCGGAATTGATGGTGATGACCGGGATGCCCTTCTTCACGGCATCCATGATCGGGCCCTTCAGCACATCGAAATCGGCGATGGTGATGATGATGCCGTCGGGCTTCGACGCGGTGGCCTGCTGCACGATGCGGGCCATGTCGGCGAGGTCGCCGGTCGACGGGTTCTGGTAGTCCACCTTGGCGCCGACCTGCTGGCCCGCCTCGCGGATCGCGGTCTTGATGGTGTTCCACCAGCTGTCGGAATCGGGCGCGTGGCTGATCAGCACGAAGCGCTCATTGGCCGCCTGCGCCGCCTGGGGCGCGGCCGCCAGGCCCAGCACCATGGCGGCGCTGATGGCCGCGCCGCACAGCAATGTCCGAAGCATTCCTGGTTCCTCCCTCGGTTTTCGTCGCCCGATTCAGCGGGCCGGGAAGGCGGGGTCGCCGGTCCGGCACCGTGTCGGTTGATCGTCCGGAATTGAACAGGATTTTTAACAGGAAGGCAATTCAGAATTTCTGTTCTATTTCTGGTCCGGCCGTTTCAGGGAGCACCGGCGGCGCGCAGCCCGGCCTCCAGGATCGCGGCGGCCCGGTCGGCCAGGACATCGAGGCCGCCGTCGCGCACCAGGTCGTCGGCGATCTGGCCGGAGATGATCAGCAGGGCCATACCGTGCATCTGGGTCCAGACGGTCACCACCGCGGCCCGGTCCGCCCCCGGCGCGATGCGGTGCACGGCGCGGCGCAGCCCGTCATAGGACTGCTCCGATTCCGCCCGCAGCGCCGGGTCGGCCGATCTCTCCACCGTCCCGTCGAACATCAGCCGGAACAGCCCCGGCTGCTCGCGGGCGAAGCCGTGATAGCAGCGGAACCCGGCCGCCAGCCCGGCCGCGGCCGGCACGGCGGCCATCCGGGCGGAGAGGGCGGCGAATCCCTCCGCCGCCACCGCCGCCAGCAGCGCCTGCCTGGTCGGGAAGTGGCGGTAGGGCGCGTTGTGGGACACCCCCACCCGGCGGGCGACGTCGCGCAGACTCAGCGCCTCCGGCCCGGATTCCTCCAGCAGCGCGCGCGCCGCCGTCACCAGCGCCCGGCGCAGGTCGCCATGGTGGTAGGGCTGCTCCGAGCCGCCCGGCTCCGATGTTGACACGGTCCACATCCCAACTTATGTTGCGCCTGTCAACATCGACCGGATCGGTCCTGCTGTAAAGGTCGCAACGATGCTCTCTCTCGCCCTCGCCGCGCTGTTCTGGGTGGTGCTGCATCTCGGCGTCGCCGGCCCGCTGCGGCCGGCGATCGCAGGCCGGCTGGGGGAGATGGGCTATAGCGGCCTGTTCTCCGTGCTCAGCGCCGCCGGCCTGGTCTGGCTGGCTCTGGCCTATCGCGGCGCGCCCTATGAGCCGCTGTGGGCTCCGGCGCCGTTCTGGGTCCCGGCGGTGCTGGTGTTCCTGGGCTTCGTGCTGCTGGCCTACAGCTTCGGCCCGTCCAACCCGACCCAGGTGGGGGCGGAGCGGATGGGCGCGCTGCCGGTCGCCGGCATCACCCGGATCACGCGGCACCCGATGCTGTGGGCCTTCACGCTCTGGGCGCTCGCGCATCTGACGGTGAACGGGCATTGGGCCGGGGTGCTGCTGTTCGGCGCCATCCTGGTCACGGCCGTGAACGGCATGGTCTCGATCGACCGCAAGCGGGCGGCGCGGCTGGGGGCAGTCTGGGACGATTTCGCCCGCCGCACCTCGCGCCTGCCCTTCGCGGCGGTGCTGTCCGGCCGCGGCGAGCTCGCGCTCGGCGAGTTGGCGCTGTGGCGGCTCGGCGTCGGCATCGCGCTCTATGTCGCCGCGCTGTGGCTGCACGGGTTTCTGTGACGGCGTAGGTTGGGTTCGCCCTTGCGAACCCAACAACGGCTCATGCTGCGGGATGTTGGGTTCGCGTGCCGCGAACCCAACCTACGAGAGCGGGGTTACCCGATGACCTCGCGCAGCGCCTGCGCCACCCGCTCGACATCGCCATCCTGCATCGCCGGGAACAGCGGCAGCGACAGGCAGCTGGCGTAGAAGGATTCGGCGCCGGGCAGGGGGCGGCGGCCGTAGATCTCCTCGTAATAGGGCTGCCGGTTCACCGGGATGTAGTGCACCTGGGTGCCGATGCCCTTGGCGTGCAGGGCGCGCACCACCTGGCCGCGGGTCTGGCCGATGGCGGCGAAGTCGATCAGCACCTCATAGAGATGCAGCACCGGATCGCAGCCCGGCGCCTTGGCGATCGGCCGCAGCGCCGGGGCCAGCGGCGCCAGCGCCTGGTCGTAGCCCGCCGCCAGGGCCCGGCGCCGGGCCTTGAACCAGTCCAGCTTGCGCAGCTGGCTGATGCCGAGCGCCGCCTGGATGTCGGTCAGCCGGTAGTTGAAGCCGATCTCCTGCATCTCGTAGTACCAGGGATTCACCCCGGCCTGGGCAGGGTCGACCGCCAGCTCGGTGTTGACGAAGGCGTCCGGGTCCCGGGTCATGCCGTGCGAGCGCTGCCGCGCCAGCTTCTGCTGCAGCTCGGGCCTGGCCGAGGTGACCATGCCGCCCTCGCCCAAGGCGATGGTCTTGACCGGGTGGAAGGAGAAGCAGGCGAGGTCGGAATGGGTGCAGGTGCCGACCTGGACCCGGCCCTCCGCCGTCTCGTATTCGGTGCCCAAGGCGTGGCACGCATCCTCGATGACGAAGGCGTCGTGCCGGCGGGCGATCTCGGCGATCGGCGCCAGGGCCACGGTCTGGCCGGCGAGATGCACCGGCAGCACCGCGCGGAACCGGCCCTCCGGATGGATCTGCGGGATCCGGGCGATCGCCGTCTCCAGATCCTCCGGCCGCATCAGCCCGGTCTCCGGGTCGACATCGGCGAAGACCACGTCGGCGCCGACGAAGCGGGCGCAGTTGGCGGTGGCCAGGAAGGTCACCGCCGGCACGACGCAGACGTCGCCGGGCCCGAGGCCCAGCGCCAGCGTCGCCAGATGCAGCGCCGCGGTGCCGTTCGAGCAGGCGGCAGCGAAGGGCGCGCCGGTGGCGGCGCAGAAGGCGCGCTCGAACTCGCCGACCGTCGGGCCGGTGGTCAGGTAGTCGGCCTGCAGCGCCCGGGCGACGGCGTCGATGTCGTCCTGGTCGATATACTGGCGGGCATAGGGCAGGAAGGTCACGGCAATCGCCTCCGAACCGCGGGCGTCAGTTCGCGTGCCGCTCCAGGATCTCCAGCAGCGCGCGGTCGTCCAGCCATTCGGTGTTGTTGTCGCTGCCGTAGCTGAAGCGGTCGGGCACCGGCTTACCGCCGCCCTCCTCGGTGAAGGAGGTGCGGGTGTACTCGCCGAACTGCGGCTCGATCACATAGCGGTCGGCCAGCTCCACCGTCGCATAGGCGTCGTCGACCGCGATCATCGCCTCGTGCAGCTTCTCGCCCGGGCGGATGCCGACGATGCGGTGCGGCAGGTTCGGCGCCAGGGCGCGGGCCAGGTCGCTGATCTTCATGCTCGGGATCTTCGGCACGAAGATCTCGCCGCCGCGCATCAGCTCGAAATTCGACAGCACGAAGTTCACGCCCTGCTGCAGCGTGATCCAGAATCGGGTCATGCGGTCGTCGGTGATCGGCAGGGAGTC
>JAEKLZ010000414.1 GCA_019508225.1 Inquilinus limosus
CGTCGGGTTCCGGGTGGCGCGCTTCGAGTTCGGCTACATGGCGGCCCGGCGCGACGGCCAGCGCAAGCCGCCGCCGCGGGCCGAGACCCTGATCCCGGAAGTCCGGGCGGCGGTCGACGCCCTCGGCGCCAAGGGACCGCTGATCATCGGCGGCAAGTCGATGGGCGGGCGCGTGGCGTCGATGGCCGCGGACGAGCTGCACGCGGAGGGCCGCATCGCCGGGCTGCTGTGCCTGGGCTATCCGTTCCACCCGCCGGGCAAGCCCGAACAGCTGCGCACCGCGCATCTCGCCGGGCTCAAGACCCCGGCGCTGATCTGCCAGGGCACGCGCGACACGTTCGGCACCCGCGACGAGGTCGCCGGCTACGCCCTGTCGGACCGGATCGAGTTGCTGTGGCTGGAGGATGGCGACCACGATTTGAAGCCGCGCAAGAGCGTCTCCGGCTTCACCGCCGCCGACCATCTGCGGACGGTGGCTGATACAGTGTCGGACTGGGCCGGGCGGATCATGGGTCCGATGGGATGATCCCTGCTCTGCTCTGCGCTGAGATCAATGGATGGGCCGGAGCTACCCCCTCACCCGAAATCGCTGCGCGATTTCGACCTCTCCCTGGGGAGAGGTGTAGAGCGGCCGGCTCATGATTCCCTCTCCTTGGGGAGAGGGAGGGGCCCGCCGCGTTGGCGGCGGGAGGGTGAGGGGGATTCGGACGCGCCGTCGAGCCAGCCCCTGCGTCTACGGTTCCCCGCCCTTCCGCCGGCCGGAGAGGGCGACGATCATGCCGTGCAGGGTCCGCACCTCCTGCTCCGACAGCCGGGCGCGCTGCAGGAAGGCGCGGATGTTGCGCTGCATGCTGGGCTTCTTCTCCGGCACCCGGAAGAAGTTGCCGGCGTCCAGCGCCTCCTCCAGATGCTCGAACATGTTGACCAGCTGCTCCTTGCTGGCCGGCGGCGCGTCCTCCTCATAATCCAGCCGCCGCTCCGGCGTGGCGTCGCCGGCGGTGAACCATTCGTAGGAGACCAGCAGCACCGCCTGGGCCAGGTTGAGCGAGGAGAAGGCGGGGTTCAGCGGCACGTTGACCACGGCGTCGGCCAGAGCGACGTCGTCATTGGTCATGCCGGTACGCTCCGGCCCGAACAGGATGCCGGCGCCGATTCCCGCGGCGTGGTGCGCCCGCATCTCCACCGCCGCCCGGCGCGGCGTCACCACCGGCTTCAGCTGGTCGCGCAGCCGCGCCGTGGTGGCGTAGACGGCGCCGAGATCGGCGATCGCGTCCTCGGTACGCTCGAACACCCGGACATGGTCCAGCACGGCGTCGGCGCCGGAGGCGGTGGGCACCGCCTTCGGGTTCGGCCAGCCGTCGCGCGGCCGCACCAGGCGCAGGTCGGTCAGGCCGCAATTCAGCATCGCCCGCGCCGCGGTGCCGATGTTCTCGCCCATCTGCGGCTCGATCAGGATGATCGCCGGGCCGCCCAGCAGCGGGTCGCGGGTCTGGTCGGTGCCGGCCATCAGAGGGGGGCCGTGGCGCCGGCCCGCAGCAGCGCATAGGTGAAGCTGTCGCCCAGCGCCTCGAAGGAGGCGTCGATGACGTTGGTGGAGACGCCGATCGTCGACCAGCGGGTGCCGTCGGCATCCTCGGTCTCGATCATCACGCGCGGCATGGCGCCGGTGCCCTCGTTCGAGCGCAGGATGCGGACCTTGAAGTCGACCAGCCGCAGCGGCTTGAGGCCGGGATAGATCGGCTCCAGCGCCTTGCGCATGGCGTTGTCGAGCGCATTGACCGGGCCGTTGCCGAAGGAGACCTCGTGCCAGGTCTTGTCGCCGACGCGCAGCAGCACCGTGGCCTCGGATTCCTGCACCACCTCGCCGCGGGCGTTGAAGCGCCGCTCGTCGACCACCGTGAAGCGGTCCATGGCGAAATAGGCCGGCACCTGGCCCAGCATGCGCCGGGCCAGCAGCTCGAAGCTGGCGGCGGCGGTGTCGTAGGAATAGCCCTCGAACTCGCGCTGCTTCACCAGGTCGACCAGCCGGTCGACATTGCGATCCTTCGGGTCGATGGCGACGCCGATCTCGGCGAAGCGCGCCAGGATGTTCGCCCGCCCGGCCTGGTCGGAGACGACGAGGTGGCGGCGGTTGCCCACCCGCTCCGGCGCCACATGCTCGTAGGAGCGCGGGTCCTTGGCGATGGCGGAGACGTGCAGCCCGCCCTTATGGGCGAAGGCGCGGCCGCCGACATAGGGCGCCCCCGCCTGCGGCGTGCGGTCCAGCCGCTCGTCGAACCAGTGGCTGAGATCGGTCAGCGAGGCCAGGCCGGCCTCGGTCACCCCGGTCTCGTAGCCCATCTTCAGCGCCAGGGTCGGGATCAGGGTGATCAGGTTGGCGTTGCCGCAGCGCTCGCCCGGGATGTGCCGGGCGACGGCCGTGACGATGTCGCTCACCTCATGCGGCAGGGCGCCGCCATTGGTGTCGCACAGCACCACCCAGCGGGCCCCGGCCTCGTAGGCCGCCTTGGCGCAGGCCAGGGCGTAGTCGGGATTGGCCTTGTACCCGTCGAAGAAATGCTCGCAGTCGAAGCCGGCCTCGCGGCCGCGGCCGACGATCTCGGCCACGCTGTCGCGGATCAGCTCGAGATTCTCCTCGCGCGGGATGTTCAGCGCGACATCGACATGGAAGTCCCAGGTCTTGCCGACGATCGTGATCGCCTGGACGTCACTGTTCAGCAGCGCCGACAGGCCGGGATCGTTGGCGGCGCTGCGGCCCGGCCGCCGGGTCATGCCGAAGGCGGTGAAGCGGGCATGGGCCAGCTTCGGCGGGTCGCGGAACAGCGCGTCGTCGGTCGGGTTGGCGCCCGGCCAGCCGCCCTCGACATAGTCGATGCCTAGCGCGTCGAGCTTCTTGGCGATGGCGATCTTGTCGGCCACCGAGAAGTCCACGCCCTGGGTCTGCGCCCCGTCGCGCAGGGTGGTGTCGAACAGCCAGATGCGCTCGCTCATCGCCTCACCCTACCCGGCGCCACAGCGTGCGGTCCGGCTTGTCCTCCAGCGCGATGCCGGCGGCCACCAGTTGGTCGCGGAGGCGGTCGGCCTCGGCGAAGTCCTTCGCCGCCCGTGCCGCCCGCCGGGCCGCCACCAGCGCGTCGATCTCGGCGTCGCCCAGCCCCGAATCCGCCTTCGGCCGCCAGCGGAACCAGTCCTCCGGCGCCTGCTCCAGCAGGCCCAGCAGCCGGCCGCCGGCCAGCAATCCGGCCGCGAGGCGGGCCTGCTCGGCGGGATCGGTCGCCTTGTTCAGCTCGCCCACGGCCTCGTGCAGCGCGGCCAGGGCCTGCGGCGTGTTGAGGTCGTCCTCCAGCGCCGCCAGCACGGCCGGCGGCACCTCGCCCGGTTCGGCCGGCACGGTGCCGATGGCCCGCAGCGCGCCATAGAACCGGTCGAGCGCCGCCCGGGCCTGGCGCACCCCGTCCTTGGTGAAGTCGAAGGGCTGGCGGTAATGGCCCGACAGCAGGGCATAGCGCAGCGCCTCGCCGGGGAACTCCTCCAGCAGCTCATGCGGCGTGTAGAAGTTGCCGAGCGACTTCGACATCTTCTGGCCTTCGACCTGCAGGAAGCCGTTGTGCAGCCAGTAGTTCGCCATCACCGGCGTGCCATGGGCGCAGCGGCTCTGGGCGATCTCGTTCTCGTGATGCGGGAAGACGAGGTCGATGCCGCCGGCATGGATGTCGAAGATGGTGCCGAGATGGGCGGCGGCCATGGCCGAGCATTCGATGTGCCAGCCCGGCCGGCCGCGGCCCCAGGGGCTGTCCCAGCCCGGCTGGTCATCGGTCGACAGCTTCCACAGCACGAAATCCGCGGGGTCGCGCTTGTAGGGCGCGACCTCGACCCGGGCACCGTCGATCTGTTCGTCGCGGTTGCGGCGCGACAGCTGGCCGTAATCCGGCATCGACGGCACATTGAACAGCACATGGCCCTGGGCGACATAGGCATGGCCCTTGCCGACCAGCGTGCCGATCATCTCGACCATCTGCGGGATGTGCTCGGTGGCGCGCGGCTCGATGTCGGGCAGCAGGGCGCCCAGCGCCGCCATGTCGGCGGCGAAGACCTCGCCGGTGCGCCGGGTCAGCTCGCCGATCGACTCCCCGTTGGCCTTCGCCCGCTCGATGATCTTGTCTTCGATATCGGTGATGTTGCGGGCGTAAGTCACCCGCGGATACAGCGTCCGCAGCAGCCGGTACAGCACGTCGAAGACGACGATCGGGCGGGCGTTGCCGATATGGGCGTAGTCGTAGACCGTCGGGCCGCAGACATACATCCGCACATGGCTCGGATCGATCGGGACGAAGGCTTCCTTCGTCCGGGTGAGCGTGTTGTGCAGAGAGAGCGCCACGGGCCGCAATCCTAAGGTCAGACCTGTCCGGTCGGGACCGCGACGATTACCAGATCAGGCCCTTGGCGTCCAAGGTTCAGGCCGCAAGGCAGCCCGGTCAGCGACGCTTGCCGAACCAGCCCTTGCGCTGCGGCACCACCGGGGTGCCGGCCATCAGCGGCGGGCCGGCGGGGGCGGCCTCCGGCTCGTCGAACTGGGCGGTCAGGGACGGGCGATGGGCCCGGGCCGACGCGGATTGGCGCGGCGGCTCTGCCATCGCGGGCCCCAGCCGGGCCGCGCGGGCCGGCTCGGCCGGCGGCTTCACGCGCAGACGGGGCGCAGGCTCCGCCGCCCGCGGGGCCGGCGCCGGGTCCGGGCGAATCGCCGGGGCGGCCGGACGGGCCACCGGCGCCGTCTGGGTCGGGCGGATCTCGGCCCGCGCCGGGGCGGCCGGGCGGCCGAGCGTCGCGCAGTCGACGAACCGGTCGCATTCCGACTGGAACAGGGGGTCGATGCGGCGGGCGGGGCCGATGGCGATCACCCGCTTGCCGTGGCGGCGCAGGCTGCGGACCAGCGGCAACAGCGCCGCGCTGCCGGTCACCAGCACCACGGTGTCGATGCCGCGCTCCAGCAGCGCCAGCTCCATCACATCGACCACCAGGCGCAGCGACGCCGCGTCACGGCCCGGCTCGATCTCGGTGGTCTGCACCTGGTCGAAGCCGTGGCGATGGGCGACGCCGCGCAGGTCGGACAGTTCCGCCCAATCGGCATAGGCAATGCGGCGGGCCGGACGGCAGACGGTGCCGAGCGCGCCGAGGATGCGCGCAAGGTCCTCCGCCTCGTCGCCCGGCAGCGACGCGACATCGAGGAAGACCGCAGCCACCGGCAGCGCCGGGGTGTCCTGGACAGGCAAAATCTCGTCGGTCATATCGGTTCTTACTCCGGACCGCAGGTCGGCGCCAAGGGGGGTAAGGTTAAGTTTTAGGCAAGCTTTAGCAAGGTGGCGCGTTCATGCCACAGCGCCGGAGAGCCGGGCCAGCGCCCGCTGCCGCCCGATCAGCGGCAGCAGGCCGCGCAGCTCCGGGCCATGGTCCAGGCCGGTCAGGGCCAGGCGCAGGGTCAGGAACAGCGGCTTGCCCTTGATCCCGGTGCGGTCCCGCACCGCCGCCGTCCATGCCCCCCAAGTGGCGTCGTCCCAGGACTCCGGCGGCAGCAGCTCGGCCGCGGCGGCCAGCAGCGCCGCATCGGCGATGACCGGGGTGACCGGTCCGCTCACCACCCGCCACCACTCGGCCGCGTCCTCGAGCCGCTGCAGGTTCGGGCGCAGCACCGCCCAGGCCGCCTCGTCCACGGCACCGAGGCCCAGCGCCGCCAGCCGGTCGCGCACCGCCGCATAGGGCGTCTCGTGCAGGATGCGGCCGTTCAGCCGCTCCAGCTCGGCCGGGTCGAAGCGCGGGATGGCGCGGGAGAATTTGGCGAAGTCGAACTCGGCGACGAGGTCGTCGAGCGACAGCCGCGGCTCGATCGGGTCGGAGGTGCCGAGCTTGGCCAGCAGGCTGGTCACCGCCATCGGCTCGATCCCCTGCTCCCGCAGGCTGCGCAGCGACAGGCTGCCGATCCGCTTGGACAGGCCGTGGCCCTCGGCGTCGGCGATCAGCGAGGTGTGGGCATAGGCCGGCGGCGCGGCGCCCAGCGCCTCGGCCAGCTGGATGTGCATGGCGGTGTTGGCGACATGGTCCTCGCCGCGCACCACCAGGGTGACGCCCATGTCGATGTCGTCGACCACCGAGCCGATGTGATAGAGCGGCCGCCCGTCCTCGCGCACCAGCACCGGGTCGGAGATGTCGCGGCCGTTGAAATGGACCCGGCCGCGGACCTTGTCGTCCCATTCGACCGGCGCATCCGCCATCTTGAAGCGCCAGTGCGGCCGATGCCCCTCGGCTTCGAGCCGGGCACGGTCGGCATCGGTCAGGTCCAAAGCGGCGCGGTCGTAGAGCGGCGGCAGGCCGCGGGCCAGCAGGCTCTTGCGCTTGAGCTCCAGCTCCTCGGCCGATTCATAGCAGGGGTAGAGCCGGCCGGCCGCCTTCAGCCGGCCGAGCGCGTCCCGGTAACGGCCGGTGCGGTCGGACTGGCGGGCGAAGCCGTCCCAGCCGAGGCCGAGCCAGCGCAGATCCTGCTCGATCGCCGCGGCGAATTCGGCGCTGCCCCGCTCGGTGTCGGTGTCGTCGAGCCGCAGCAGGAAGCGCCCGCCGGTGGCACGGGCGGCGAGCCAGCACACCAGCGCGGTGCGGACATTGCCGACATGCAGCAGGCCGGTCGGGCTGGGGGCGAAGCGGGTGATGATCGGAGCGGAGCTGGGCACGTCGGTCATGGGCGGGAGATAGCACGATCCGGCCGGCAACGGAAAAGGCCCGGTTTCCCGGGCCTTTCCGTCACGGAGGCTGGGTCAGGTCAGGCGCTGGCGGCGATCACTCGTCACCGCCGGCGCTGTCGTCCCCGCCGGGGCCGCCACCGGAGGCCATCATGCGGTCGGAGACCAGCCCGGCATTGCCCCGGATCTTGGCCTCGACCGACTTCGCCATCTCCGGGTTGTCGCGCAGGAAGCCCTTGGCGTTCTCGCGGCCCTGGCCGATGCGCTGGCCGTCATAGGAGAACCAGGCGCCCGACTTCTCGACCACCCCGGCCTGGACGCCGAGATCGAGCAGCTCGCCGGTCTTCGAGATGCCTTCGCCATACATGATGTCGAATTCGACGGCGCGGAACGGCGGCGCCATCTTGTTCTTCACCACCTTGACCCGGGTCTGGTTGCCGGTGACGGTCTCACGGTCCTTGATCGCGCCGATGCGGCGGATGTCGAGCCGGATCGAGGAGTAGAACTTCAGCGCGTTGCCGCCCGTCGTCGTCTCCGGGTTGCCGAACATCACGCCGATCTTCAGCCGGATCTGGTTGATGAAGACGACCAGGCTGTTGGACTTCGAGATCGAGCCGGTGAGCTTGCGCATCGCCTGGCTCATCAGCCGCGCCTGCAGGCCCGGCTGGCTGTCGCCCATCTCGCCCTCGAGCTCGGCCCGGGGCACCAGCGCCGCCACCGAATCGATGACGATCACATCGATCGCGCCGGAGCGGACCAGCGTGTCGGTGATCTCCAGCGCCTGCTCGCCGGCATCGGGCTGGGAGATCAGCAGCTCGTCGATGTTGACGCCGAGCTTGCGGGCATAGGTCGGGTCGAGCGCATGTTCGGCGTCGACATAAGCGCAGGTGCCGCCGGCCTTCTGCGCCTCGGCCACGACATGCAGCGCCAGCGTGGTCTTGCCCGAGCTTTCCGGCCCGTAGATCTCGATGATCCGGCCCTTCGGCAGGCCGCCGATGCCGAGCGCGATGTCGAGGCCGAGCGACCCGGTCGAGATCACCTCCGCATCAACCTGGGGCCGCGCCCCGAGCTTCATCACCGAGCCCTTGCCGAAGGCCCGTTCGATCTGGGTCAGGGCGGCTTCCAGCGCCTTGGTCTTGTCCATCGGGGCTCTTTCCACAACGCGGAGAGTCGGGGTCGACATCACCAGTCCCTTCCAGTTGCATGGCGCCATACGCCGCGTCAATGCAGCTCTTGTACACCGCGGCTTCGCAAGCAGGATCAATCCGCTTCGGGCTAACACGAGCCCGGGAGAACGAACCGATGCCGAAGGATGCCACACTCGACCGCCACCTCGCCCGCATCCAGCGGGTGATCGATCACATCGCCGCCCATCTCGACGACCCGATCGACCTGGACCGGCTGGCGGAGGTGGCCTGCTTCTCGCCCTACCACTTCCACCGGGCCTATCGGTACCTGCTGGGCGAGACGGTGGCCGACACGCTGCGCCGGCTGCGGCTGCACCGCGCCGCCGGCACCCTGCTGACGAGCGAGACGGCGGTGGCCCGCATCGCCCGCCGGGCGGGATACGGCAGCACCGCCGCCTTCAGCCGCGCCTTCGCCGGGCACTATGGCCGCCCGCCGGGGGCCTATCGCGGTACGCGCCGGTCGTTCCCCTTCGACTCACCCGAAGGAGAGAGAGCCATGCCCGACGTGACCTACCGCACCCTGGCCCCGATTCGC
>JAEKLZ010000415.1 GCA_019508225.1 Inquilinus limosus
GGCTTGAACGACGACAGCACGATGAAGGCGATCGGGAACAGCGACCAGGCGACGATGGCCGCGACGGCGACCGCCTTGCCGGTCGCCACGAGGAAACGGTCAGCGCGCATCGGCCGCCATCCCCTTGCGCAGCCGCAGGATATAGGCGGCGGCCAGCAGCAGCGAGACCACGACCATGATCCAGGCGGTGGCGGCGGCGGTGCCGAAGGAGTTGTAGCGGAACGCCTCGAGATAGAGGTAGACGGCCACCGCCTCCGTCGTCCGCGCCGGGCCGCCCTGCGTCAGCAGCCAGATCTCGGAGAACAGCCGGAAGGCGAAGATGTAGCGGAACAGCATGGCGATCAGGATCGCCGGCGCCAGCAGCGGCAGGGTGATGCGACGGAACAGTTGCAGCGGCGAGGCCCCGTCCGCCCGCCCGGCCTCGTACAGGTCCTTCGGGATCGCCAGCCGGGCGGCGTACAGGATGACGAAGGTGAAGGGCAGGTGCAGCCAGATGGTCAGCAGCCCGACCAGGACCAGCCCGTGCGACGGCACGAAGGTCCAGTCCAGAGTCGGCAGGCCAAGATCCAGGAGCGCGTTGATCACCGGGCCGACATCGGGGTCGAACAGGAAGCGCCACATCGCCGCCGCCGTCACCTCGCTGATGGCGTAGGGCGCCAGCACGATCACCAGCAGCAGGCGCCGGGCCGGCAGGCCGCTGGCGAACAGGAGCGCGATGCCGAGACCCAGCAGCAGCTCCAGATGCACAGCCGCTGCCGCCACGGCCACGGTGTTCAGCAGCGACCGCCAGAAATAGCCGTCGCCCAGCACCCGGGCGTAGTTGTCGAGGCCGACGAAGGTCGCCGCCCGGCCGAAGGTCGAGGACTGGAAGCTGAGCCAGAGGACGAAGACCGACGGGATGACGATGACGCCCAGCACCAGGACGTGCACGGGCGCCACCAGGGGCAGCGCTCCCGCCAGGCCGTGCCGCAGACGCTTCAGCCGCGCTTGCATTCCACCTCCCGGGCCATGTTGATTTCCGGCTGGGGCGCCGGCGGTTCCTGGCCCCGGACCGCGGCTGCCCTGGCGATGGCGCGGCCCTGGCCGTGGCGCGTCAGGCCGCGGCGGCCGGCACCTGGCCCTCAATGGTGGTGCGGTACATCACCCGGCGGTATCCGGGATAGTCGTTGATCGCGGTGTGCAGCACGAAGGGGTTGTTCCACATCCCCAGCGTGCGCGGCGCCCAGCGCAGACGGCAATGGAACTCCGGCCGTGTTGCCCGCGCCATCAGGAGGTCGATCAGCGGCCGGCTCTCCTCCTCGGTCATGCCCTTGAAATGGGTCAGGACGCTGCTGACGAAGACATAGCGCCGCCCGGTCACGGGATGGGCGCAGATCACCGGATGCTCGACCGCCGCATTCTCGATCGCCTCGACATCCGCGGTGACGCCGAGCCGCTTCTGCATCGCGTTGATCGCGAAGACGCCGCGCCCGCTGTGGATGCCGGTCAGCCCCTCCAGGATCGCGACCAAGCGTGGCGACAGCGACTGGTAGGCCTTTTCCAGGCTGGTGAAGCAGGTGTCGCCGCCGACCGGCGGGATCTCCTCGCCGTAAAGCATGGTCACTCCCGGCGGCCGCGCCAGCCAGGCGAGGTCCATGTGCCAGTCCTCGCCGATCACCTTGCCGGTGTCGTCGGGCTCGCGCACGAAGCGGACGATGTCGTCGAACCCGTCCATCGGGGTGTGCACCGGGTTGCCGCTGAACGGACCGAAGCGGCGGGCGACCTGCTGCAGCGTGGCCGGCACCAGGTCCTGATCGCGCACCGCCAGCACGTGGTATTCGTGCAGGGCGTGCAGCACCTCTGCGAAGGTGTCCGGTGCGGCGGACCTCAGATCGACGCCGATGATCTCGGCCCCCAAAGCGCCGGTGAATGGCCGGACCTCGAACTGCGCGAAGCGCTCGTCCCGCATCATCTGCCCGCCTCCCCCAAATGGTCGCGCTCGTTCTTGGCGCCTCATACTGACTTACCTGTAAGTAAGTATACTGCGGCAACGGCGTCGTCAACAGCTCCCGACCATCAGCTCCGCGGCTCTCCGTCAGCGCTGATCAGGCGGGCCAGCGCCCGGAACAGCAGCTCGATCTCCTCGAACCGGCCGGAATCCTGGGTCATCGGCGGGCAGGACAACAGGGTGACGCGCAGGACGCGGACGACATCGCCGACATCGGTTCCCGGCCGCAGCTCGCCCGCCGCCGCCGCCTCCCTGACTGCGTGGCCGAGGCAGAGATCGTAGGTCCGATTGACGCGCTCCAGGGCGTCAACCGCCTCGTCGCCGAGGGTCGGCAGGTCGTGACGCAATCGCGACAACGGGCTCCAGACATTGCGGTCCCCGTCGCTCCGGTTGAAGCGGTCGTAGTAGCGGCGCAGATCGTCCAGTTGCATCACCAGGCGCTCGGCGAATGCGGCGCTGCCGGCGCGCCAGTAGCGCTCGATCCGCGCTTCGGCATTCGACGCGATATCCTCGATCAGCTCGCGCATCAGCTGCTGCTTGCTGCCGAAGTGATGATGGATGTTGGCCCGCGTGGTCCCGATCACCGCGGCGATGTCGCCGAAGCTGAACCCCTCATGCCCCCTGAGGACATAAAGCTCGGCGGCGACCGTCTTGATCCGGTCGCGCGTTCCCCCGGAGGCATCGGGCTCGGGCATTCCGCTGTCCTGACGTGCCATATCCTGCGCCCATACTCACGGCGACCGGGCGTCGTGAGCCGGTCGTGATCGGCCTGTATACCCCACAATCGAGTCCCCGCCGGAATGGAGGAATTCACCAGATCGGAGACGGAGCCATTCATCCAGATGAACCAGGCCGGGCGGCGCCATTTGCGGCCATCATGCCGACAGCCGGACACCGGACATTCTCCGAACCTACAGAACCCGGTCCTTTTCGGTCAGCTTTGGCCTGAAAGCGCACCCAAAGCCGCTGCCACAACCAGCTCTACGAAGCGTACATGACCGGACGCGACCCTTTGCCGAGAACTCGGCAGGAGCCGAGGAGCGTCCGCGGCTCGACGCGAAGCCGCCAGCGCGGCCAAGCCGGGTTACGCCGCTCCGGATCGTCGGCCGGCGCCCGATACGACAATGACGGGCCGGCATCATCAAGGAGCCCATCTGCGCCTCGGCCATGCTCACCTAACGCTTGTCCGGGGCTCCAGCGGCGCCATCTACGTCCTGCCAATCGCATTCGAGGCGTCTGCAGCTCCCAGCCGCAGCGCGGTCAGCTCTCGGGTCGCGCTCGCGAGCGATCCGGAAGCACTGCCACCCTTCGGATGCAACCTATGAGTCCCTAACCCGGATCAGAACTATGGTATCGAAGACAGTCACCGGCGACATCTTGATCGGCTCAGCCTCGATCAGCCCGGCCGAACGGCCTCTGCGAGCAGTGAACCCCGCCACGGGTGACGCGCTCGATCCCGCTTTTGCCTTCGCTGGAGAAGCTGAGGTCGCCCAGGCCTGCGAGCTGGCCTGGTCCGCCTTCCATGCATACCGTCTGACCGGCCTGGAGGAGCGGGCCGGGTTTCTGGAGGCGGTCGCCCGCAACATCCTCGAGCTCGGTGACGCGCTAGTCGACCGCGCCACGGCCGAGACCGGACTGCCGAGACCTCGCATTGAGGGCGAGCGGGCGCGCACCGTGGGGCAGCTGCGTCTCTTCGCCCAGGTCGTGCGAAGCGGAGAATGGCTGGACTTGCGCGTCGATCCGGCGCAGCCGGATCGGACGCCGCTGCCGCGGGCCGATCTGAGACTGAGGCAGATACCGCTTGGCCCGGTCGCGGTGTTCGGGGCCAGCAATTTCCCGCTGGCGTTCTCCGTCGCGGGCGGGGACACCGCATCGGCGCTGGCGGCAGGCTGCCCCGTCGTGGTGAAGGGCCATCCAGCGCATCCCGGCACCAGCGAACTGGTCGGCCGCGCCATCCAGGCGGCGGCGAGCGAATGCGGCATGCCGGAAGGGGTGTTCTCGCTCCTTCCCGGTGCCGTCGAGACCGGCACGGCCCTGGTCAAGCACCCGAAGATCAAGGCGGTTGGCTTCACCGGCTCTCGCGGCGGCGGGCTGGCGCTGGTCGCGGCCGCGGCGCAGCGGCCGGAGCCGATCCCGGTCTATGCCGAGATGAGCAGCGTCAATCCGGTGTTCCTCCTGCCCGCTGCCCTCGACGCTCGGGCCGAAGGAATCGCGGCCGGCTTCGTCGATTCGCTGACTCTCGGCGCCGGTCAGTTCTGCACCAACCCGGGCTTGATCTTCGCGGTCGAGGGCGGCGGTCTCGACCGCTTCCTCGCGGCGGCCGAGGCGGCACTCGGGACCCGGGAACCGGCGCCGATGCTGACCGAGGGAATCCACAAGGCCTATGCCGCAGGCGTGCAGGCGCTCGAAACCAATCCTGCGGTGCGTGCCGTGGCGCGGGGCACTTCCGGCAGCGGCGTCAACCGCAGCCCAGGCGCGCTGTTCATCACCGATGCGCCGAGCTTCGCCGCGGATGAACGCCTGGCGCATGAGGTGTTCGGCGCCGCGGCCCTGATCATCCGCTGCAGGACGGCCGAGGAGATGACAAACGCTGCCGAGCGGCTGGAAGGCCAGCTCACGGCAACATTGCATATGGAACGCGAAGACATCGAACTGGCCCGACGACTGGTCCCGGTCCTGGAACGGCGGGCCGGCCGCATCCTTGCGAACGGCTGGCCCACCGGCGTCGAGGTCGGACACGCCATGGTCCATGGCGGCCCGTTTCCGGCCACCTCCGACAGCCGCTCGACCTCGGTGGGAACCCTGGCCATCCGGCGCTTCCTGCGGCCGGTCTGTTATCAGGACCTTCCGCAGGAGCTGCTGCCGCAGGAGCTGCGGCAGGAGGGTCTGGCCTCCCTGCCCCACCTCACCGACGGAGTACGCGGGTAGCGGCGGTGGTCCGGCAAATGTAAAGATTGGCCGTGGTATCGCAGTGGGCGCGCGTCGCCCCTGCGACCTCGTGCGGTTATTCGCTTGGCCTCGCATTGCGCCATTTCCGGCCATAACTGAAGCGCCTCTGAAGCGGACACGATCGCCACTCGATGGCAAGACGGACGCATTCGCGAGCGTACGACCATCATTCAGCAGAAGACCGCCCGACCATGTCAGGCCCCCGAATCCGATCTCGGCACTTTCGGTGGAACGTGCCCGACGATCTTCGGCGCCTAGGCTTACCAGCCCCCATTTAGGCAACAGTCCGGAAGCGCTCCGGGCGGAACGAAGCGAGCATCGGATGCCGCTCGCCGGTGGCGATCTCGAAGGCCAGCAGCTCGCCGGCGATCAGCCCGAGCGTGGCGCCGCTGTGGCTGAAGGCGACGAAATAGCCGGGGATCGCCTGCAGCTCACCGAATACCGGGTCGCCATCGCCGGGGATCGGCTTGCGGCCGACACCATAGCGGTCGAGCTCCAGGGTCGGGTTGCCCTCCAGCACCTTCGAGGCCTCCGTCAGCAGGCCGTCGATGGTCTCCGGCTTCACCCCGTAGCTGCCGTCGCCGCGGATCTCCACCTCCTCCTCCGACCACGCCGAGTCGAGAGCGAAGGCGCCGCCGGGCGCGGGGCGGATCGCCACGCGAGGCGTGTTCAGCACGGCCTTCAGCGGCGCGCCGGCCGGCTTGGTGGTGACCAGCAGCGAGACCGGGGTGCCGTCGTCGATCCTCTGCCCGGCCTCGGCGGCCATGCGCGGGACCGACGGGCCGGTGGCGAGCAGCACGGCATCCGCCCGGATCTCCCCTCCCCGCGCCATCGCGACGCCGACGGCGCGGCCGTCCTCGATGAGCACTCGCGCCGC
>JAEKLZ010000416.1 GCA_019508225.1 Inquilinus limosus
ATCACCTTTCCCTCCCTGCTGTTCATGTCGCTGGTGTCGCTGCAGGGCGGCGTGCTGAACGGACTCGGCCGCTTCGGCGCCGCCGCCGCCGCGCCGATCCTGCTGAACCTGTTCATGATCGGCGCCGTGCTGGGGCTGACGCCGTTCCTGCCGACCGCCGGCCATGCCCTGGCCTGGGGCGTGTTCCTGTCCGGCATCGCCCAGTTCCTGTACCTGGAATGGGACATGCGGCGGGCCGGCGTCTCGTTGCGCCTGGTACACCCCCGCCTGTCGCCCGGCGTGTGCCGCTTCTTCCGGGCGCTAGGGCCGGCGACGCTGGGCGCCGGCATGGCCCAGATCAGCGTCTTCGCCGACACCATCATCGCCCAGGCGCTGCCGACCGGCGCCCAGTCCTACCTGAACTATGCCGACCGGCTGAACCAGCTGCCGCTCGGCGTCATCGGCATCGCCGTCGGCACCGTGCTGCTGCCGGAAGTGACGCGCCGCCTGGCCGCCGACGACCACCAGGGCGCGCTGACCAGCCAGAACCGTGCGGTCGAGCTGACCCTGGCCCTCACCCTGCCCTTCGCCATCGCCTTCCTGGTGGCGGCCGAGCCGATCCTGGCGGCAATGTTCGAGCGCGGGCGGTTCACCGCCGTCGACAGCCACCAATCGGCCCTGACCCTGACCGCCTATGCTTTCGGTCTGCCGGCCGTGGTGCTGGTGCGCTGCCTGCTGCCCGGCTTCTACGCCCGCGGCGATACGGCGACCCCGGTCAAGATCGCGGTCGCCACGGTGGCGCTGAATGTCGGGCTGAAGATCGCGCTGATGGACTCGCTGTCCCAGGTCGGCCTGGCCGTCGGCACCTCGGCCGGGGTGTGGCTGAACATCATCCTGCTGGCCTGGGTGCTGCACCGTCGCGGCCATTTCCGGCTCGACGCCGCGGCCCGGCGGCGGCTGCCGCGGATGGTGCTGGCCGGGCTGGTGATGGCGGCGGCGCTGTGGGGCCTGCTGGTGCTGGCCGCGCCGGCCCTGGCCGGACGGTCGGACCTGCTGGCGGTCGCGACCGTGCTCGGCGTGCTGGCGGTGGCCGGCTTGATCTACCTCGCCGCCCTGTTCGGCCTCGGCGCCTTGCGGATGGAAGACCTGCGGCGGCTGCGGCGGCGGGGGTAGCGCCCTTCAAATGGAAAGGGCGCTGCCAATGGGCAGCGCCCTCAACACGTTCCCCCTGCCCCCTTGTTGTCATCGCCGGGCTCGACCCGGCGATCCAGGGCCACCCGGAGCGGCATCGACAGTCCCTGGATGCCCGGGTCAAGCCCGGGCATGACACAGTGAGGTTGGCTTCTGGCCTTACCCAGCCTCAGCCCGGACCGACCGGCAGGGCGACGAAGCGCAGGTCGCCGCCGCTCTCGACCAGCAGCAGCACCGATTTGCGGCCGCCGGTGCGGGCCTCGGTGACCTTCTTGGCGACATCGCCCGGGTTGGCCACCTCGGCCTGGCCGACCTCGACGATGACGTCGCCGGGCTTCAGCCCCTTCTCCGCCGCCGGCGACCCGCCGGTGACGGCGGTGACCACGACGCCCTTCTGGTCGTCGGCCAGCGAGTACTGCTTCTTCAGTGCGTCGGTCAGCGCCGACAGCGTCACCCCGAGCGAGTCCAGCTCCTGCGGCTTGGTGCTGTCGGACTGGCTGTCCGGGGTGTTGGAGGCCAGCAGACCGGATTCCTCGGCGGCCTCGAGCTCGCCCAGCGTCACCGGCAGCTCCTTGCGGGCGCCCTTGCGCCAGACCGTCACCGTGACCTGCTTGTCGACCGGCGTGTCGGCCACCACCCGCGGCAGGCGCCGGCTCTCGGTGATCGGCTTGCCGTCGAACTGCAGGATGACATCGCCGGTCTCGATCCCGGACTTGGCGCCCGGGCCGCCATCGGTGACCCCGGCCACCAGCGCGCCTTCCGGCTTCTCCAGGCCCAGGCTTTCTGCGATCTCCGGCGTCACCGACTGGATCCGGACGCCGAGCCAGCCACGCTTGGTGCGGCCGAATTCGATGATCTGGTCGACCACGCCGCGGGCCAGCGCCGAGGGGATGGCGAAGCCGATGCCGACCGACCCGCCCGAGGGCGAGTAGATCGCCGTGTTGATGCCGATCACCTGCCCGTCCATGTTGAACATCGGACCGCCGGAATTGCCGCGGTTGATCGCGGCGTCGGTCTGCAGGAAATCGTCATAGGGGCCGGCATTGATCTCGCGCGACCGGGCCGAGATGATGCCGGCGGTCACGGTGCCGCCGAGGCCGAAGGGGTTGCCGATCGCCAGCACCCAGTCGCCGACCCGCATCCTGTCGCTGTCGCCGAAATCGACGAAGGGCAGCTTCTTGTCGGTCTCGACCTTCAGCACCGCCAGGTCGGTCTTGTCGTCGCGGCCGATCAGCTTGGCCTCGAGGGTGGTGTTGTCGTGCAGGACGACGGTGATCTCCTCGGCGCCCTCGATCACATGGTAGTTGGTGACGATGTAGCCATTGTCCCGGACGATGAAGCCGGAGCCGAGCGCGGTGGCGTTGTGCGGCCGCGGGCGATCACCCTGGCCGCCCGGGCCCTGGCCGCGCCGGTTGAAGAAGTCGCGGAAAAACTCGTCGAACGGCGATCCCGGCGGGAATTGCGGCATCTCCGGCAGGTCCTGCCCGTCCTGGACCTTCTGGGTGGTCGAGATGTTGACCACCGCCGGTACCAGCTTCTCGGCCAGGTCGGCGAAGCTGTCGGGCGCCGGCGCTGCACGAGCCGCGGCTGCGGCCATCAGCAGCGCTCCGGCAACCAGCACCGTCGCGGCCCAGCGCAGCAGGGCGGTCTCCCCCACGGCACGGGCGACGGCAACGGAGCCGGTCGGGCGGCGGGCAATCGGTCTGGTCACGAACGCTCTCCCTCGCTCAAAGCACGACGCCGGCCCCATACGGGGCCGGCGTCCATTATCATACACCCGATCGTGGCGAGATCCGGGCCCGCATCAGCCGGGGCTCGCCGGGGCCGGCGTCCCAGGAGCCGATGGCGCCGGGTCGGCGCCCGACGGCGTCTGCTGGGTCACCGCCGGCACCAGGCCGCGGCCGGTGGCGTCGTTGAAGTACTTGAAGAAATCGCCCTTCGGCGACAGCACCAGGGTGGTGCCGGTCGCCCCGAGCGCGTTCCGGTAGGCCTCCAGGCTGCGGTAGAAGGAGAAGAATTGCGGGTCGGCGCCGTAAGCCTCGGCCTGGACCTTGATGGCCTCGGCGTCGCCCTGGCCGCGCAGCTCCTGCGCCTTGCGCTCGGCATCGGCCAGCAGCACGGTCACGTCGCGGTCGGCCCGCGACTTGATCTGCAGCGAGTACTCCTGGCCCTGGGCGCGGTACTGCGCCGCCTCGCGCTCGCGCTCCGACTTCATGCGGTCGTAGACCGACTGCACCGTGCCTTCCGGCACATCGGCGCGGACGATGCGGACGTCGACGATCTCGATGCCCAGCGGCTTGGCATTGGCCTCGACGCTGTCGCGGATCGACCGCATGATCGGCCCGCGCTGCTCCGACAGCACGTCGAGCTGGTTGTAGTTGCCGAGCACGTTGCGCAGCGCGTTGTTGACGAAGCTGTTGATGCGCGTGCCGGCGATGGTCTCGTTGCGCACCGACTGGAAGAACAGCAGCGGGTCGGCGATGCGGTAGCGGGCATAGCTGCCGACGTCGAGCCGGCGCTGGTCGGACAGGATCACCTGCTCGACCGGCGGGTCGACGTCGAGCACGCGCTTCTCATAGAACTGGACGTTCTGGACGACCGGCAGCTTGAACTTCAGCCCCGGCTCGGATTCGATCTTCACCACCTCGCCGAACTGCAGGACCAGCGCCTGCTCGTTCTGGTTGACGGTGTAGAGGGAGTCCGTGAGCACCAGGCCGATGACGACGATAGCGGCCCCGAGGGCGGCGAGCTTGATGTTCATCTCACTTCCCTCCCGGCTGCGTCGTACCGGCCGTGGGACGACCCATCAGCTCGTTCAGCGGCAGATAAGGCAGAACCCCCTGCCCGCCGACGGCGTCATCGATCATGATCTTGTTCGAGCTCTTCAGCACGGTCTCCAGCGTCTCGAGATAGAAGCGCTCGGCCGTGATCGCCGGAGCGAGACGATAGGATGCCAGCACCGAGGTGAAGCGCGCCGCGTCGCCGCGCGCCCTGGCCACCACCTGCTCGCGATAGCCTTCCGCCTGCTGCGCGACCTGCTCGGCCTGGCCGCGGGCCCGCGGCACGACATCGTTGCGATAGGTCTCGGCGTCGTTGCGCAACTGGTCCTGGTTCTGACGCGCGCTCTGCACGTCGTCGAAGGAAGCGATCACCTGCTGCGGCGGCGCCACCTTCTGCAGCTGCACCTGGTCGATCACCACGCCGGCGCCGGCCCGGCCGGGGGTGCCGTAGCTGTCGAGGGTCGCCTGCAGCAGTAGGCGGGCGGACTGCTCGATCTGGCCGCGGGCCTCGTTCAGCGCCGGCTGGATCTCGGTGTTGCCGATGACCTCGCGCATCGCGCTCTCGGCCGCCACCTTCACCGTGCCGTCGGCGTTCTTGATGTTGAACAGGTAGGCGACCGGGTCGGAGATGCGCCACAGGACGATGAAATCGATATCGATGATGTTCTCGTCCTTGGTCAGCATCTGGCTTTCGTCCGGCACGTCACGGTTGCCGCCACGGCCTTCACTGCTGAACCCGATCTCGATCCGGTTCTGCGTCGTCACCGACGGCTTGGTTACCGTCTCGATCGGCGCCGGCAGGTGGTAGCGCAGACCAGGCTGCTCAGTCCTGACATAGGCGCCGAATCGCTGGACCACGCCCAGCTCGTCCGGCTGCACCCGGTAGATGCCGGTCAGGAGCCAGCCGATGACGATCACCACGATGGCGATCAGGATGCCGCGGCCGCCGCCGAAGCCCTTGGGCATGACCTGGCGGAACCGGTCCTGGCCGCGCCGGATCATATCCTCGATGTCGGCCTGGCTGGGACCGCCTCCCCGCCCCCAGGGATTCTGTCCGCCGCCCTGCGGTGATCCGCCCCACGGTCCCCCGCCGCCGCCACCACCGCCTTGATTACTCCACGGCATCCAGTTCCCTTCCCCCGTCGTCCGCCCTGTCATCCCGGGCGCCGGATGCTATATCTCGGCGCGACGGGCAGCAAATGTGGAGCCTGTCATATTGGACAAAGGGCAGGAAGTTCAACCATGGCGACTGGCCGGATCACGGTGACCGAAGCCGCAGTGCGCGAGGCGCTGGGCAAGGTGCGGGACGAGGAGCGCGGCGGTGATCTCGTTGGCCTGGGCATGATCTCCGGCCTCACCCTGCGCGACGGCCATGTGCTGTTCTCGATCGAGGTCGATCCCCAGCGCGGCCCAGCGCTGGAGCCGCTGCGCCAGGCTGCGGAGAAGGCCGTGGCGGCGCTCCCGGGCGTGCTGTCGGTGACCGCGGTCCTGACCGCCCATCGCGGCTCCGGCGCCACGGCTCCTGCCGCCGCTCCACCCGCTGCGCCTCGTCCCGCCGCTCCGGGTGGGGCACAAAGCCGCAAGCTGCCGATCGCCGGCATCGGCTCGATCATCGCCGTCGCCTCGGGCAAAGGCGGCGTCGGCAAGTCGACCACCGCGGTCAACCTCGCCCTCGGCCTGGCGGCCCTCGGGCTGAAGGTCGGGCTGCTCGATGCCGACATCTACGGCCCGTCGATGCCGCGGATGACCGGGATCACCGGCAAGCCCGCCTCGCCCGACGGCAAGAGCCTGGACCCGAAGGAGAATTACGGGCTGAAGGTGATGTCGATCGGCTTCC
>JAEKLZ010000207.1 GCA_019508225.1 Inquilinus limosus
CGTCACCAACAAGCAGCTCGAGCTCGCCACCTCCCGCGACATCGCCAAGCAGATCTGGTTCCCGGAATGGGACCTGTTCATGATGCAGCGGGTGCAGGAATACATCCGCGGCAGCATGTCGACCGACCAGATCGTCGACGAGCTCGGCAAGAAGGTCGCCGAACTCAAGCAGCAATACCAGTAGCCAGCAGGAACGGCGGTCGCGGCATCGCCGCGATCGTCCTTCGCCAGCCATTCGTCGGAGGGGCGGCCCGGTGACGATCACCATTCCGCAAGCAGCTGCCATCACCCGCCCGCGCCGCCGCATCGGCCGGATCCCGGGCTTCGCGTATGGCGCGGTGGCGCCGACGCTGGCGATCGTGATCGCCGTCGTCGGCCTGCCGCTGGCCTACAGCCTGTATCTCAGCCTGCACCGCACCAACCCGATCACCAAGCGCTGGATCTTCGTCGGGCTCGACAACTATGCCGGCATGCTCGGCAATGCCGAATTCTGGGCGGCGCTGGGCCGGACCGGCTATTTCGCCGTCTTCTCGGTGATCGGCACCACGCTGATCGGCATGGCCATGGCACTGGTCCTGAACGAGCGGTTCGCCGGGCGCGGCTTCCTGCGCAGCGTCATGCTGGTGCCCTGGGCGATGGCGCCGGTCTCGGTCGGCGTCCTCTGGTCCTTCGTCTATGCCGGGGATTACGGCGCGCTGAACGGGCTGCTCAACGATCTCGGCCTCGGCTTCCTGGCCACGCCCTGGCTCGGCGACGGCTTCCGCGCGCTCAACCTGGTCGCCCTGACCCAGGTCTGGAACCAGGCGCCGCTGACCGCCCTGCTGCTGCTGGCCGGGCTGCAGTCGATGCCGGGGAACCTGCACCGGGCGGCGATGCTGGACGGCGCCGGTCCGGTCGCCCGCTTCTTCGCCATCACGCTGCCCTGGCTGAAGCCCAACCTGCTGTTCATCGCCATCATCGCCACGATCAACTCGCTGATGGCCTTCGACATCCTGTGGATCATGACCCGCGGCGGGCCGGGCGCCGCCACCACGGTCTTCGCCTGGCTCGGCTACCTCTATTCCTTCCAGTTCCTGAAGTTCGGGGAGGGGGCCGCGATCCTGTACGGCCTCACCATCCTCAGCTTTGTCCTGGCGATCCTGTACTTCCTGGTGCTCGGGCCGCGGCAGAGCCGGGCAGCCCAGGTCTCCGCCAGCATCGTCCCGGACAGCGGCCGGATCGGCGCCGGCCGGCGGCACGCCATGGTGATGCTGCCGCGCTATCGGCCGCGGGCGCGGCTGCCCCGGCCGGTCGAGGCCGTGCTGGCCCGCTTCGGCTTCGCCCTGTCCGCGCTGCTGATCTTCCTGTGGTCGGCCCTGCCGGTGATTGCCCTGGTGCTGATGAGCATCACCCCGGCCTCGGACCTGATCCGGACGCCGCCCACCATGGTGCCCAGCGGCTTTACGCTGCAGAACTTCACCGCGGTCTTGGCGCCGGAGCTGGCGGCCGGCAACGAGACCAGCGTCCAGGCCAAGCGGGTGCCGCTGTCGCTGCTGAACAGCTTCATCGTCGGCGTGGTGGTGGTGACGATCAGCGTCGCCTTGGGCACCCTGGCCGGCTACGCCTTCGCCCGGCACGGCAAGGCCCGCTTCTTCCGGATCAGCCTGTGGGGCCTGCTGCTGACCCGGATGACGCCGGCGCTGACCCTGGTGCTGCCCTTCTTCGTGATCTTCCGCACGCTGGGGCTGATCGACACCCGGACCGGGCTGGTGATCGCCTACAGCAGCATCCTGCTGCCGCTCAGCGCCTGGATGATGAAGAGCTATTTCGAGGGCATCCCGGTCAGCCTGGACCGGGCGGCGCTGATCGACGGCTGCTCGCGGCTGAAGATGCTGTGGAAGATCCTGCTGCCGGTGGCCCGGCCGGGCATCATCGCCGCCGCGATCTTCTGCTTCCTGGTCAGCTGGAACGAGTTCCTGTTCGCGCTGATCCTGACCTCGACCCCTGCGTCGCAGACCATCCCGGTGGTGCTGTCGGGCTTTCTCAGCCAGGCGCGCTTCTACGAATACGGGCCGATGTTCGCCGCCAGCGTGCTGTCGATCGCGCCGCCGGTGCTCGTCGCCTTCCTGTTCCAACGCTACCTCGTCCAGGGCGCGCTCTCCGGCGCCGTCAAGGGCTGAGCCGGGAGGCCCGCATGACCTCGATCAACATCCGCGCCGTGTCCAAGAGCTACGCCCAGCACCGGGTGCTGAAGGGGCTCGACCTCGACATCGCCGACGGCGAGTTCATCTCCTTCCTCGGCCCGTCCGGCTGCGGCAAGAGCACGCTGCTCTACTGCATCGCCGGGCTGGAGGAGATCTCGACCGGCAGCATCCTGTTCGACGGCCGCGACATCAGCGGCTTGGCGCCGCGCGACCGCAACATCGCCCTGGTGTTCCAGGATTACGCCCTCTACCCGCATATGGCGGTGCGCGACAACATGGCCTTCCCGCTGCGCCAGCAGAGGGTCGGCGCCGACGCCATCAAGCGCCAGGTCGCCTGGGCGGCGGAGCTGCTGGGGCTGGAGGAGTTGCTGGACCGGTCGCCGGCCGAGTTGTCCGGCGGCCAACGCCAGCGCGTCGCGGTCGGGCGCGCCATCGTCCGCAACCCGGCGGCGCTGCTGATGGACGAGCCGCTGTCCAACCTCGACGCCAGCCTGCGGGTGCGGATGCGCACCGAGATCAAGCGGCTGCAGCGCGAGCTGGCGGTGACGACCATCTTCGTCACCCATGACCAGGAGGAGGCGATGGTCCTCTCCGACCGGATCGCCGTGATGAACAACGGCGTGCTGCAGCAATTCGCCGACCCGATGGCGGTGTATCGCGAGCCCGCCAACCAGTTCGTCGCCGGCTTCATCGGCAGCCCGCAGATGAACTTCCTGCCCGGCTCCGCCGTCTCCGGCGGCCAGGACGACAGCCGGGTCGTCGGCATCCGCCCGCACGACCTGACGCCGTCCGCCGGGCCGGAGGACGGGACGCTATCCCTGACCGGCGAGCTGGCGCTGATCGAGCCGGCGGGGCCGATCCATTTCCTCGACGTGCTGGTCGGCGACCGCATGGTCAAGGCGACCTGCGGCGACCCCGGGGCCTTGCGCCCCGGCGCCAGCCTGACCCTGACCGCCGCCGACCGCAGCATCCACCTGTTCGACCGCGCCAGCGGCGCGCGGGTCTGATTCCACAAGGAAGCGTGCATCCCATGGCCTTCGATCTCGTGCTCCGGAACGGTCGGGTGATCGACCCGTCGCAGGGCATCGACCGCGTCGCCGACGTCGCCTTCGCCGGCGGCAAGGTGGCGGCGGTCGCCGCCGGGCTGGATCCCGGCGGCGGCGCCGTCCGCGACGTGTCCGGCCTGATCGTGACGCCGGGGCTGATCGACCTGCACACCCATGTCTATTGGGGCGGCACCTCGCTCGGCATCGACGCCGAGGACTTCGCGCGGCGGAGCGCGGTCACCACCTGCGTCGACACCGGCAGCGCCGGGCCGGGCAACTTCCCGGGCTTCCGCAAGCATGTGATCGAGCCGAGCCAGATCCGCATCCTGGTCTACCTCCATGTCTCCTTCGCCGGCATCTTCGCCTTCTCCGAACGGGTGATGGTCGGGGAAAGCCATGACATCCGGCTGATGGCCGCGCGGGATGCCGTGGAGGTCGCCGACGCCAACCGCGACGTCATCATCGGCATCAAGGTGCGGATCGGCCGCATCGCCAGCGGCCCGGCCGGCATCGCGCCGCTGGACGTCGCCCTGCAGGTGGCGGACGAGACCGGCCTGCCGCTGATGGTCCATATCGACGAGCCGCCGCCCTCCTATGAGGCGGTGGTGGACCGGCTGCGGCCGGGCGACGTGCTGACCCATTGCTTCCGGCCCTTCCCGAATTCGCCGGTCACCCGCGACGGCCGGATCAAGCCCGAGGTGCTGGCGGCGCGGGAGCGCGGCGTGCTGTTCGACATCGGTCATGGCAAGGGGTCGTTCTCATGGAAGACCGGCCGGGCGATGCTGGCCCGGGGCTTCAAGCCAGACACCATCTCCTCCGACGTGCACGCGCTGTGCATCAACGGCCCGGCCTATGACCAGGTGACGACGCTGTCGAAGTTCCTGGCGCTGGGCATGCCGCTGGACGAGGTGATCGCGGCCTCGACCGTCAACGCCGCCAAGGCGCTGAACCGGCCCGAGCTCGGCACCTTCAAGCCCGGCAGCGTCGGCGACGCCAGCATCCTGTCGCTGAAGGACGGCGCCTTCCCGCTGGAGGATGTGCGCGGCGAGATCGTCACCGCCGACCGGCGGATCTTCGCCGAGGGCGTGGTGGTCAACGGGCGCTGGTGGCACCCGGCGGAAGGAACGAAATGATGCAGCGCGACGACATCGAGACCTTCGCCAACCACATCGGCGGGCGCTGGGAAACCGAGCCGGAGACGATGCCGGCGACCAACCCGGCCACCGGCGAGCCGATCGGCCGGCTGCCGCGCAGCAGCCGCGACACGGCGCGGCGCGCCATCGCCGCCGCGCGGGCGGCGCAGCCCGGCTGGGCCGCGACGACGGTGTGGCAGCGGGCGAAGGCCTGCCTCGCCATCGCGGCGCAGATCGACGGCGCGCGCGACCGCATCGCCCGCACCCTGAGCCTGGAGCAGGGCAAGCCGTTCAAGGAGGCGCAGGGCGAGGTCGGCAAGGCGGCGGACGGGTTCCGGCTGGCGGCCGAGCTGGTCAAGCAGCTGGGCGGCGAGACGCTGCCGGCGGAGGACCCGAGCAAGCTGGTGCTGACCCTGCGCCAGCCGCGCGGCGTCTATGCCGTGATCACGCCCTGGAACTTCCCGGTCAATATCCCGGTCGAATACCTCGCGCCCGGCATCGCCACCGGCAACGCCATCGTCTGGGTGCCGGCGCCGACCACCTCGATGGCGGCGGTCGAGCTGATGCGCGCGATCGAGGCGGCGGAGCTGCCGCCCGGCGTGGTCAACCTGGTGATCGGGGAGGGGGCGGTGGTCGGCGACGAGATCGTCGCCCATCCCGACACCAACGGCATCGGCTTCACCGGCAGCCCGGCCACCGGCCAGCGCATCGCCGAGCGCGGCGCCGGCAAGCCGATGCTGCTGGAGCTCGGCGGCAACGGGCCGGTGCTGGTGTTCGCGGATGCCGATCTCGACCGCGCTGCGGCGGCCGCCGCCGGCGGCGCCTTCTTCAACGCCGGCCAGGTCTGCGCCGCCACCGGCCGGGTCCTGGCCCATCGCAGCATCATCGAGCCGCTGACGCAGCGGCTGGTCGAGATCGCCCGGTCACACAAGCTGGGCGACCCGCTGCAGCAGGGCACGACCATGGGGCCGCTGAACAACCCGAAGGTCGCGGCCAAGGTGCGCGAGCATGTCGACGACGCCGTCGCCCGCGGCGCCACGGTGCTGGCCGGCGGCAGGCCGCGGCCGGACCTCGGCAGCGACCTGTTCTTCGAGCCGACCGTGATCACCGGCGTCACCCGCGACATGAAGCTCAACCGCGAGGAGACGTTCGGCCCGGTGGTCCCGGTGCTGGCCTTCGACGATGACGAGGAGGCGCTGGACCTGGCGCTGGACACCGAGCACGGCCTCAGCGTCGGCGTGTTCACCGCCGATATGGACCGGGCGCTGCACTTCGGCGAGGCGATCCCGGCCGGCATCGTCAACATCAATGCCGGCAGCACCTATTGGGAGCTGCATCTGCCTTTCGGCGGCGGCTCCGGCACCCGCAGCGGCATCGGCCGGCTCGGCGGGCGCCACACGCTCGAGGCCATGACCGAACTCAAGATGATCTCGATCACCCGGACCGGGAAATGACGACAACCACACCTTCATCCGCCGTCGCGGCCCGGCTCCTGGCCGACCTCGTCGACCTGCTGCTGCCGGGTGACGGCGACTGGCCCTCCGGCGCCACCATCGGTGTCCAGTCGACCCTGGCGATCCGGCTGGTCGAGGAGCGCGGCGAGCCGGACCTGTCTCGCCTGGCCCAGGCCATCCTGCAGGCCGGCGGCCCCTTCGCCGACCGTCCGGAGGATCGGCGCATCGCCATCGTGCAGGCCCTGGAGGCGGCGGAGCCGGAGCTGTTCGGCTGGGTCCGCGACGCCGCCTATTTCGCCTATTACGAAAGCCCCTATGTGGTCGCGGTGATCAACGCCCAGGGTCATCCGTACCGGCTGCGGCCGCATGTGAAGGGCTATCCCTTGCCGCGCTTCGACCCGGCGCGCGACGCGCCGAAGCACGGCCGCGGCTGCTGGCTGCCGACCGGGGATGTGCGCCCGGTCGACATCTCCGCCCTCGATCTCGACACCGACCGCACGCAAGCCTGGGGCCTGAAGCGATGACCAAGCCATCCTGCGACGTTCTGATCATCGGCGCCGGCGCCACCGGCTCGCTGGCCGCCGTGGTGCTGGCCCAGGCCGGGCTGAACGTGGTCTGCCTCGAGCAGGGCTCCTGGGTCGAGGCCGGCGACCATCCGCATTACAGTTCCGACTGGTCGTGGCAGCGAAAGACCCGGTGGAACGCCGACGTCAACCGCCGCCGCCATCCGGACGACTACCCGGTCGTCAGCGACAGCTCGCAGGTGCTGATGTGGAACGGTGTCGGCGGGTCGACCAATGTCTATGGCGCGATCTGGCCGCGCTACCGCCCGTCGGATTTCCGCAAGGGCGACGAGCACGGGCTGCAGCCGAACTGGCCGATCGCCTATGAGGACATCGCCCCGTTCTACGAGGCGGCGGACCGCATGATCGGCGTCAGCGGCCTGGCCGGCGACCCGGCGATGCCGCCGCGCGACGCCTGCCCGACCGGGCCGCTGCCCTTCACCAAGGCGGCACGCCGCCTGTCGCAGGCCTTCGACCATCTCGGCTGGCACTGGTGGCCGGCCGAGGCCGGGGTGATCTCCGAGGACTATGACGGCCGGCCGGGCTGCAACGGCTGCGGCATCTGCAACGGCTGCCCGCGCGGGTCGATGAGCAAGTATTCGCTGTCGATCTGGCCCAAGGCGCTGGCGGCCGGGACCGAGCTGCGCATCCACGCCCGGGTGCTGCGGATCGAGAAGGGCAGGGACGGGCGGGCCACCGGCGCCGTCTATATCGACCGCGAGACCGGCCGCACCGAGTTCCAGCCGGCCGAGATCGTGGTCGTCGCCGCCAACGGCGTCGGCACGCCGCGGCTGCTGCTGGCGTCGGACAACCTCGCCAACCAGTCGGACCAGGTCGGGCGCAACCTGCTGCACCACACCCTGGTCGGGGCCGAGATCTGGGTCGACGAGCCGATCGACGGCCATATGGGCTATGTCGCCTCGCTGATCAGCCGGCAATTCGCCGAGACCGATGTCAGCCGCGGCTTCGTCAACGGTTTCAACTTCAACTGCCTGACCAGCACCTCGGCCGCCGCCGAGGTCGCCGCCGGCTGGATCACCGAGACCCGGGCGCCCTGGGGCCGCGACCACCATCGCTGGTTCGAGCGCCATTTCGGCCACGGCATCGGCGTCTATGCCATCGGCGACGACCTGCCGAACCCGGAGAACCGCGTCGCCCTCGACCCGGTGAAGCGCGACGCCGACGGCATCCCGGTCGCGACCATGCACTACGCGCCGGGCGAGAACGACCGGCGGATGATGAACTACATGCTCGACCGGCTGGTCGATATCGGCACCGCCGCCGGCGCCTTCGAGGTCAAGCTGCAGGATTATCGCGACAAGGACGGCGTGTACCGCACCCCGGCCTGGCACATGATCGGCACCTGCCGCATGGGCAGCGACCCGGAGACCTCGGTGGTGAACAAATGGCAGCAGAGCTGGGACGTGCCGAACCTGTTCATCGTCGACGGCAGCGTCCTGGCCACCGGCGGCGTGGTCAACCCGACCCCGACGATCTCGGCCCTGGCCTTGCGGGCGGCGACCCATATCCGCGACAATTTCCGCGAGCTGAAGGGCGCGACCCGGCCGATGGCGGCCTGAGCCCGAGGGAGTCCGATCGATGCTGCAGCCGCCGCCGGCCGAGCCCGGCATGCGCGAGGAGGAGGTCGACACCCCGGCCCTGATCCTCGACCTCGACGCCTTCGAGGCCAATCTCGACCACATGGCCGGATTGGCCGCGGCGGCCGGGGTGAAGCTGCGGCCGCATGCCAAGACCCACAAATCGCCAGTGATCGCCCATCTGCAGCTGGCGCGCGGCGCGGTCGGCCAATGCACCCAGAAGGTGGCGGAGGCCGAGATCCTCGCTTGGGGCGGCGTACCGGACATCCTGGTCAGCAACGAGGTGGTGGGCCCGCGCAAGCTGGCCCGGCTGGCGGCGCTGACCCGGATCGCGCGGGTCGCGGTCTGCGCCGATCATCCCGACGGGGTGGCGGCGATCGAGGCGGCGGCGGAGGCGGCGGGCACGCGGCTGAGCGTGCTGGTGGAGATCGATGTCGGCACCGGCCGCTGCGGCGTGGCGCCGGGGGAGGAGGCGGTGGCGCTGGCCCGGCGCATCGCCGCCAGCCGCCACCTGGTCTTCGGCGGGCTGCAGGCCTACCACGGCCGGGCCCAGCATCGCCGGTCGCCGGAGGAGCGCGCCGCCGCCATCGCCGAGGCGGCACAAGCGGCCGGTCAAACGGTGGAGGCGCTGCGCCGGGCCGGGCTCGACTGCCCGATCGTCGGCGGCGCCGGCACCGGCACCTTCGCGCTGGAGGCGGCGAGCGGCGTGTTCACCGAGCTGCAGGTCGGCTCCTACGCCTTCATGGACGCCGACTACGCCCGCAACGACCCGCCGCCGCCCTTCCGCCAGGCGCTGTTCGTGCTGGCGACGGTGATGAGCGTGCCGCGCGACGGCGCCGCCGTGGTCGATGCCGGCCACAAGGCGCTGCCCACCGACAGTGGCATGCCGCTGGTCTGGGGCCGCGACGGCATCCGCTACGAGGGCCCGTCGGACGAGCATGGCCGGCTGGTGGTTGATCCCGGCGCCGACCGACCGAAGCTCGGCGAAAAGCTGCGCCTGGTGCCGGGCCATTGCGACCCGACGGTCGACCGCTACGACTGGTATGTCGGGGTCAGGGCCGGCCGGGTCGAATGCCTGTGGCCGGTCGCCGCCCGCGGCGCCATGGCCTGACAAGGCGCAGCCTGTCAGGCCGGCACCAGGTGCTCGGCGGCCGCTCGCAGCAGCAGGACCTCCTGCAGCAGGCGCGATCGCTCCGGATCGGCGGCCGCGCCGTCCGGCGGCGGCGCCGCGGCGGGCAGGGCGGTGCCCTGGCGCAGCGCCCCGGCCAGCGCGGCGGTCTCGGCGCCGACCCACTCCCCGAACGCCGCGTCTCCGGCCCGGCCCTCGGCGTCGGGCCGGTGCAGCCAGGCGGCCGAGGCGGCGCCGGCCAGCTGGCGCGCCAGGATGACGATGCTCAGCGCCGCATCCAGCGCGTCGTGCTGCCACCAGGCTTCCAGCAGGGTGCGGGCATGCGCCGCCTCGGCATTGCCGCTGGCCAGGCCGGCGGCCCGACGCGCATCCTCGACCGCCGCCTCGTCGCGTCCGGGGGCGAAGGCCAGGGCGGCGTAGCGGCCATTGGCCTCGATCGCCTGGGCCAGGGCCGGGCGCAGCTGACGGCCCTCGCGGCTCGGCCACAGCAGCAGCCCGCCAAGGACGCCGATGGCGCTGCCCAGCACGTTGTACAGGGCGCGCATTCCGGCCAGGGCCGGCTGGCTGGCGCCCGGCTGCGACAGCTCGATCACCAGCACGAACAGCGGCGTCAGGAAGAAGACGAACAGGCCGTAATTGACCGGCCGCACCGCCATGGTGGCGATCGCCAGCGGGAACACCGCGGCGGTCAGGGCCAGCGGCGTGTGCAGCACCAGCCCCAGCAGCGCCGCCAGCGCGCCGCCCGCGACGCTGCCGACCGCCCGCTCCAGCGCCCGCGGCCAGGTCGTCGCCACCGAGGGCTGCAGCACCAGCACCACCGCCATCGCCATCCAATAGGCATAGGGCAGGCCGAGGATGTGGCTGAGCATCACCGCCCCGGCGGTGGCGACGGCGCAGCGCAGGGCGTGGCGCAGGATCTCGGATCGCCAGCTCAGCTGTGCCCGCAGCGGTGACAGCCACTGTCGGCGGGCCGCCGGGCCGATCGTGGCGCGAGCCTCCCCGGCCGGCGCATCCTCGGCCGACCGCAGCTGGCCGGCGACCGCCCGCAGCCCGGCCGCGACCGGCCCGTCGCCCAGCGTCGCGATCAGCCCGTCCAGCCGGTCCAGCGACCGCCGCCACGGCGCCGCCTCCTCGCGCCCGGCCGCGAAGGCATGGCCCTGGCGGTACAGCACCATCGCCAGGCGGCGCAGCGCCAGCCGCTCCGCCTCCTGCTGCCCGGTGTCCGCAGCGCCGGCATGCTGGCGCAGGTCGCCCAGCGCGATCAGCCGGCCGAACACCCGCTCGGCCCGGTCCAGGGCCAGCAGCAGCCGCTCCAGCGGGGCGGCCAGGCCGCGGCCGCGCAGGGTGCGGTCCAGCGTCGCCCGCCCGGTCTCGATCGCGGTGCGCACGGCCTGGCGGTAGCGCTGCGCGTGCAGCACCCAGTCGCGCGGGGCGGCGCCGGCGTCGAGCCGGGCCAGCGCGGCGGTCATGGCGGCCAGGCTGCGATAGACGGTGGCGACGCCCGTCCGGGCCGGCCGGAACGGGTGGATGCGCCAGATCGACAGGGCCAGCAGCATCGCCCAGGCGCAGCCGCCGAGATAGGCGGCGCCGAACTCGGCCAGCGCCGTCAGTGTGGGCGTGGGATGGTCGACCGCGACGACGCAGGCCACCACCGCCAGGATGCCGATCTGCCGCGCCGCGGCGCCATGGATGCGGACCGCACTGCCGATCAGGGCGCACAGGAACACGACGGCGGTGGCCCAGGGCCAGCCCTGGGCGGCGGCCGCAGCCCCGGCCACGGCGAAGGCGCCGGACAGCAGGGCGAAGCCGGCCAGCGCCCGCACCCGGTCGCGATTCGGCCCGCCGGGATCGGCCAGGCAGGTCCAGAAGGCGGCGATGGCGGCCCAGGCCAGGATCGGCGCCTGCAGCAGGCCGGCCGCGGCGACCACGACGGCGCAGGAGGCGGCGGCCCGCAGGCCTTCGCCGAGGCTGAGGCTGCGCGGCGAGACGGCGATGGCGGCACGGATCAGGGAGGTGCTCATCGGTCTCCATGCTGGCGGCATGCCGCCGGTTCCGCGCTCCTCCCGGATCTTGTCGCGGCAGGATAGCCTGTCCGCCGGCCGATCGGCTGCGGCGACGAGACACGGCTGCGTTGCGATCGATGGGCAGCGCGGGGGCGCCGTTTGGGCCATGATCCCGGTCTCGCGCAGGCGGAAGGAGCAAGCGGATGGATTACCGGAACCTCGGGCGCAGCGGGCTGAAGGTGTCGCCGCTGTGCCTCGGCACCATGATGTTCGGCGGCCCGACCGACGAGCCGACCGCGACCCGCATCACCGACCATGCGCGCGAGGCGGGGATCAACTTCATCGACACCGCCGACGTATACACCGGCGGCCGGTCGGAGGAGATCGTCGGCCGGGCGATCGCCGCCCGCCGCTCCTGGTGGGTGCTGGCGACCAAGCTGGCCAATCCAACCGGCGACGGTCCAAACGACCGCGGCCTGTCGCGCCGCCGCGCCTTCGACGCCGTGGAGGCCAGCCTGCGCCGCCTCGGCACCGACACGATCGATATCCTCTATCTGCACAAGGAAGACGCGACCACGCCGCTGGCGGAGACGGTGTCGGCACTGGCCGACCTGATCCGCCAGGGCAAGATCCGGTATTTCGGCGTCTCCAACTACCGGTCCTGGCGGGTGGCGGAGATCTGCCGGCTGTGCGACCAGGCCGGGATCGAGCGGCCGGTGGTCAGCCAGCCCTACTACAACCTGCTGAACCGGATGCCGGAGGCCGAGCACCTGCCGGCCTGCGCCTATTTCGGCCTCGGCGTGGTCCCCTACAGCCCGCTGGCCCGCGGCGTGCTGACCGGCAAGTACAAGCCGGGCGCGGCGCCGGGCGACGACACCCGCGCCGGGCGCGCGGACAAGCGCATCCTGGAGACGGAGTGGCGGCCGGAGAGTCTGGCGATCGCGGCCGAGCTGGCGGAGCACGCGCGCGGCCGCGGCATCACCCCGGGCCAGTTCGCGGTGGCCTGGCTGCTGAACAACCGCATCGTCACCGCCCCGATCGCGGGTCCGCGGACCGAGGAGCAATGGGCCGATTATGTGGGTGCGCTGGACTATGCCTTCACCGCGGAGGACGAGGCGCTGGTGAACCGCCTGGTGGTCACCGGCCACCCGTCGAGCCCGGGCTACAACGATCCGGCCTATCCGATCGAAGGCCGGGTGCCGCGGGTGGGGTAGGGGCTCTCAGGGTGGAAGGGCCGAGGCCACCCCCTCACCCGAAATCGCTTCGCGATTTCGACCTCTCCCCGAGGGAGAGGTGAAGGGCCAAGGCTCTTGTTCCCCTCTCCTCGGGAGAGGGAGGGGCCCGCCGCGTTGGCGGCGGGAGGGTGAGGGGGGAGAGCCGGCTCGGCGAATTTAGGCCGTCTCCGCCGCCTTGATCCCCAGCTCTTCCTCCATCGCCTGGCGCATCCGGAATTTCTGGATCTTGCCGGTCACGGTCATCGGGAAGGCGTCGACGAAGCGGATGTAGCGCGGGATCTTCTGGTGCGCGATCTGGCCGTCGCAGAAGCCGCGCACCTCCTCGGCCGTGAGGGACTCGCCCTCGCGGATGCGGATCCAGGCGCACAGCTCCTCGCTGTATTTCGGGTCCGGCACGCCGAACACCTGCACGTCCTGGATCTTCGGGTGGCGGTACAGGAACTCCTCGACCTCGCGCGGATAGACGTTCTCGCCGCCGCGGATCACCAGATCCTTGATCCGGCCGACGATGTTGCAGAAGCCCTCGGCGTCCAGCACCGCCAGGTCGCCGGAATGCATCCAGCCGGCGGCGTCCACCACCTCCGCCGTCTTGTCGGGCTGGTCCCAATAGCCGCGCATCACCGAATAGCCGCGGGTGCACAGCTCGCCGCGCTCGCCGCGCGGCACGATCCGGCCCTCCGGGTCGACGATCTTGGCCTCGAGATGCGGGTGGATCCGGCCGACGGTGGTGACGCGCCGCTCCAGCGTGTCGTCGACCGCGCTCTGGAAGCTGACCGGGCTGGTCTCGGTCATGCCGTAGCAGATGGTGATCTCGCCGATGTTCATCTGGCCGACCACCCGCTTCATCACCTCGATCGGGCAGGGGGAGCCCGCCATGATGCCGGTGCGCAGGCTGGACAGGTCGAACTCGCCGAAGCGCGGATGGTCGAGCATGGCGATGAACATGGTCGGCACGCCGTAGAGCGCGGTGCAGCGCTCCTCCGCCACCGTGGCCAGCGTCGCCAGCGGGTCGAAGCCTTCGCCGGGATAGACCATGGCGGCGCCATGGGTGACGGCGGCGAGATTGCCCATGACCATGCCGAAGCAATGGTACAGCGGCACCGGGATGCAGATCCGGTCCTGCTCGCCCAGCGCCAGGCCGCGTCCGACGAAGTACCCGTTGTTCAGGATGTTGTGATGGCTCAGCGTCACGCCCTTGGGCGAGCCGGTGGTGCCGCTGGTGAACTGGATGTTGGCCGGGTCGTCGAATTGCAGCGTGCCGGCCAGTACCGCCAGCCGGTCGCGTTCCGAAGCACCACCGAGGCCGGCGACGCTGTCGAAGGGGATGGCGCCGGGGTTGGAGCCACCGATCTGGATGACGCTGCGCAGCGCCGGCAGCTTCGCCGCCCGCAATCGGCCCGGCTCGGCCGTCGCCAGCTCCGGCGCCAGGGTGTTCAGCATGCCGAGATAGTCGCTGGTCTTGAACGCGGTGGCGGTGACCAGCGCCGCGCAGCCGGCCAGGTTCAGGGCGTATTCCAGCTCATGCAGCCGGTAGGCCGGGTTGACCGTGACCAGGATCAGCCCGGCCTTGGCCGCGGCGAACTGGGTCAGAGCCCATTCCGCCCGGTTCAGCGACCAGATGCCGATGCGGTCGCCGGGCTGCAGGCCCAGCGCCAGCAGCCCGGCGGCGAAGGCATCGGCCCGGCCGGCGAGGTCGCGCCAGCTCCAACGGATGCCGAGCGCGCGGTCGATCAGCGCCGGCCGCTCGGGCCAGCGTGCGGCGGCGCGGTCCAGCGCCTGGCCGATGGTCTCGCCCAGCAGCGGCGCCTCGGCGACGCCGCTGACATAGCTCGGTCCGCTGGCCATGGGCGCCCCTCCCGATCCGCCTCGCTGTTTGCGGGCAGTCTAGCGGGCGGAAGGGCACTTGCGCAGGCCGAAAACGGCCTTGCTACTCGACCCAGTCGCGCTCGTCATTGGCGGCCACCAGCGCCTTGTCGAAGGCGCGGAGGTCGAAGCGGCGGGCCTCGTCCTCCTCGGCGGGGGTTAGCGGGTCGGCGCGCCGCATCTCCGCCTCCGCCTCCGCGTCCCGGCTCTGGCGCAGCAGGTCGGTGGCGCGCTTCCAGTTGAGCCGCTGCCGTGGGCCCGGACCCGAGCCGGTCTGCGCCCAGTCGCGCAGGCCGATGCAAAGGGAGGTGAACAGCAGCAGGCCGGGATCGCCGTCCGATTCCTGGCTCATGAGAAACTCCAAGCGTTCTGGTCTGGAAAGACATGGTCCGGCGCCGCACAAGGGCAACCGGAGCCGCGGCCGCCCGGACTAGACCGGCTCGGATGAGGCGTCAACGATCGATGACCGCAACCCTGCCGCCCAGCGAGGATGGGGGAGGGCGCCGTCGCGCCGTCCCCCGTCGCCGCATCAGGCCGGGGTGGCGGCCGGGGAGGTGATCATCCAGGACACGCCGAAGCGGTCGGCCACCATGCCGAAGCGCGAGGCGAAGAAGGTCGGACCCATCGGCATCTGCACCTGGCCGCCTTCGCCCAGGGCGGCGAACACCGTCTCCGCCTCGGCGTCGGTCGGCATCTCGAGCGCCAGGGAGACGCCCTTGAACTCCGGCTTGCCCTGGCACATGCCGTCGGAGACGAACAGCATCGTGCCGCGGATGGTGACGCAGGCATGCATCACCTTCTCGCCCATGTCGGCGGTCATCGGGCCGCAGCCCTCCTGCGGCGGTGCGTCTCCCTGCGGCGGCGCGTCCTTGAAGCGGAACAGCTGCTCGACCCTGGCGCCGAGGGTGCGGGTGTAGAATTCGAGCGCTTCGTCGCAACGCCCGTCGAAGAACAGATAGGGCTTGATGGCTTGGGAACCGGGTTGCATGGCGGCGTTCCTCTCCTGTGATTTCGGGCCGGCCTATGCCGGTGCTGATCCAAGGACGACGCGCGGCGCCGCGATCCGACAGCGCCGCGGATTTAATTTTCGATACCGGATTCCGCCATCCTACGCCGCCGCGGCCGCTGTGCCGAGTCAGTCGATTTGTCGTATGTTTTCAGCGCTTTGGCACTCTTCGATCGAGAGTGCCAAAATTTTTGAGGAAGGTTCTTGAAGCCGATTTTCGGCCTTCCTATGTCGGCATCCGTCGGGCGGGCGCCCCCTGCATTTCAGCGGCGCCGCCCGTGATCACATGACGCCATTGGCAAGACAGGAGTCCGCAATGACATTCCGTCCGCTGCACGATCGCGTGGCCGTCCGGCGCCTCGACCAGGAGGAGAAGACCCGGGGCGGCATCATCATCCCCGACACCGCCAAGGAGAAGCCGCAGGAGGGCGAGGTGATCGCCGTCGGCCCCGGCGTGCGGGATGAGCGCGGTCAGCTCGTGCCGCCCGATGTGAAGGTCGGCGACCGCGTGCTGTTCGGCAAGTGGTCGGGCACCGAGGTCAAGATCGACGGGGAGGAGATCCTGATCATGAAGGAAAACGACATCATGGGCGTGCTGGAAGGCGCCGCCCTGCGTCAGGCGGCCTGATCCGCCGCGTGGTCGTGTTTGGTTGAGGAGGAATGAACATGGCTGCCAAGGATGTGAAATTCGCCAGCGATGCGCGCGAGCGGATGCTGCGCGGCGTCGAGATTCTGGCCGATGCGGTCAAGGTCACGCTCGGACCCAAGGGCCGCAACGTCGTGATCGACAAGTCGTTCGGCGCGCCGCGGATCACCAAGGACGGCGTGACCGTGGCCAAGGAGATCGAGCTTTCCGACAAGTTCGAGAACATGGGCGCGCAGATGGTGCGCGAGGTCGCGTCGAAGACCAACGATCTGGCCGGTGACGGCACCACCACCGCCACCATCCTGGCCTCGGCGATCGTCAAGGAGGGCGCCAAGGCCGTCGCCGCCGGGTTGAACCCGATGGACCTGAAGCGCGGCATCGACAAGGCCGTCGAGGCCGTCGTCGCCGAGCTGCGCACCAACGCGCGCAAGATCACCCGCAACGACGAGATCGCCCAGGTCGGCACCATCTCGGCCAATGGCGACGCCGAGATCGGCCGGTTCCTGGCCGAGGCGATGGAGAAGGTCGGCAACGAAGGCGTGATCACGGTCGAGGAGGCCAAGAGCCTCGACACCGAGCTCGAAGTCGTCGAGGGCATGCAGTTCGACCGCGGCTACGTCTCGCCCTACTTCGTCACCAATCCGGAGAAGATGCGGGTCGAGCTCGAGGACGCCTATATCCTGATCCACGAGAAGAAGCTGGCCTCGCTGCAGGCGCTGGTGCCGCTGCTCGAAGCCGTGGTGCAGAGCGGACGGCCGCTGCTGGTCATCGCCGAGGATGTCGAGGGCGAGGCCCTGGCCACCCTGGTGGTCAACAAGCTGCGCGGCGGCCTGAAGGTCGCGGCGGTCAAGGCGCCGGGCTTCGGCGACCGGCGCAAGGCGATGCTCGAGGACATCGCGGTCCTCACCGGCGGCACCACGATCTCCGAGGATCTCGGCATCAAGCTCGAGAACGTCACCCTCGACATGCTGGGCCGGGCCAAGCGGGTGGTGATCGAGAAGGAGAACACCACCGTCATCGACGGCGCCGGCGCCAAGGAGCAGATCGACGCCCGCACCAGCCAGATCCGGGCGCAGATCGAGGCGACCAACTCGGACTACGACCGCGAGAAGCTGCAGGAGCGTTTGGCCAAGCTGGCGGGCGGCGTCGCGGTGATCCGCGTCGGCGGCGCCACCGAGGTCGAGGTGAAGGAGCGCAAGGACCGGGTCGACGACGCGATGCATGCCACCAAGGCGGCGGTGGAGGAGGGCATCCTGCCCGGCGGCGGCGTCGCCCTGCTGCGTGCGGCCAAGGCGCTCGAAACCCTGGCCTGGGACAATGACGACCAGCGCACCGGCATCGACATCGTCCGCCGCGCCCTGCAGGCGCCGGCGCGGCAGATCGCGCTCAACGCCGGCGAGGACGGGTCGCTGATCGTCGGCAAGGTGCTGGAGTCGGGCGAGCACGCCTTCGGCTTCGATGCCCAGGCCGGCGAATATGGCGACATGTACGCCAAGGGCATCATCGATCCGGCCAAGGTGCGGGCATGGAGTACTGAGGCTGGGCCAGTGCGGGGAGGCGATCACGCCTCCCCGCACTGGCGGCCGGTTCTCACCGATTCCATTGGATATCGCTTCGGAGGTATCGATGGTTCGCACCATCCGTTCAGAGCGGTTCCGGCCGCGGGCCGGGCTGCAGGCGAACGATCCCGACGTCGCCATCGACGAGGCGCCGGTGAGAAATTCGCTGGGACGCCGGAACAAGATCGGCCCACGCCGGTTGGAAAGCGCGTCGACCTCATCCATGCGAGCGGGACGGCAGGCCCCGGACCTTCACGGTCAAGGCGCCCGGCGACGCTCGCGATCAGCATGCCCCGGTGACGGGGCCGCC
>JAEKLZ010000417.1 GCA_019508225.1 Inquilinus limosus
CCGAAGGGGTCCTGGAACACCATCTGCACCGCGCGGCGATAGGCCAGCAGCTCGGCCGTGCCGTGCAGCGCGGCGACGTCGCGGCCGCGGAACAGCACCCGGCCGGCGCTGGGCTGGTGCTGCAACATGAGAATCCGGGCGCAGGTGGTCTTGCCGCTGCCGGATTCGCCGACCAGCGCCAGGGCCCGGCCGGCGAAGAGCTCGATCGAGACGTCGTCCAGCGCCTGCAGCGGGCCGAAGCGCTTGCCGACGCGCTCGAGGGCGAGGAGGGGGGTGTGGGTCATGATGCCTCCGCCGCGTCCTGCAGCGCCGTGCGCCGGGCCCCGTGCACCGAGGGGAACGAGGCCCAGAGCTTGCGCGTGTACTCATGCGCCGGGGCGCGGAAGATCTGCTGCGCCGCCCCGACCTCGACCAGCTTGCCCTTCAGCATCACGCCGATGCGGTCGCAGAACTGCACCATCAGGCTGAGGTCATGGGTGATGAACAGGATCGAGAAGCCCAGCTTGCGCCGCAGCACGTCGATCTGCTGCAGGATCTCGCGCTGGACCACGACGTCGAGCGCCGTGGTCGGCTCGTCCATCACGATCAGCTTCGGGTTCAGCGCCAGGCAGATGGCGATGACGATGCGCTGGCGCATGCCGCCGGAGAACTGGTGCGGATAGTCGCGCAGCCGCGCCGGGTCGATGTCGACCATGCGCATCAGCTCGGCCGCGCGATCATGCGCCTCGGCCTTGCTGCAGCCGGTGTGGGTGACCAGCACGTCGCGGAACTGGGCCTCGACCGTCAGCACCGGGTTCAGCGCGTTCATCGCGCTCTGGAACACCATGCCGACCTCGCGCCAGCGGAAGCGGCGCAGCGCCTCGCCGCCCAGCCGCAGCACGTCCTGGCCGTCGAAGCGGATCTCGCCGCCGCTGATCAGCGCCGGTGGCTTGTGCAGCCGGGTGATGGCGAAGGCGATGGTGCTCTTGCCGCAGCCGGATTCGCCGGCCAGGCCGAACACCTCGCCGCGGCCGATGTCGAAGCTGACATCCTCGACCGCCCGGAAATCGCCGCGGTCGCCGACATAGTCGATGGTCAGGCCCTGCACCGACAGCAGTGGTTCGGGTGAGGCGGGGGCGCTCATGGCCGCACCTCCCGCAGCCGGGCCAGCCGCTTCCAGCGCGCCATCGACCGGCCGATGCGCAGCTGCGGGTTGGCGATCTCGTCGATGGCGAAGTTCGTCAGCGACAGCCCGGCGCCCAGCAGGGCCAGCACGGCGCAGGGCGCCAGCAGCTCCCACCACGCCCCGACCGCCATGGCCGAGGCGTTCTGGGCGTTGAACAGCATGATGCCCCAGGAGATGGTCTGCGGGTCGCCCAGGCCGAGGAACTCCAGCGTCGCCTCCGTGATCACGGAATAGATCACGCTGCCGATGAAGTTGATGCCGACGATCGATACCAGGTTCGGCAGCAGCTCGAACAGCATGATGCGCCAGCGTGGCTCGCCGATCATCTCCGCCGAGCGCACGAATTCCTTTTCCCGGAGCGCGAAGGTCTGGGCCCGGGTCACGCGCGCGCCCCAGGCCCAGGATGTGGCGCCGATGATCAGGGTTATGACCAGCGGGCTGGCCTGGCCGATGAAGGCGGCCAGCACCAGCAACAAGGGCAGATTGGGGATCACCAGCACGACATTGGTGGCGAAGTTCAGCGCCTCGTCGACCTTGCCGCCGAGATAGCCGCCGGCGATGCCCACCGCGGTGCCGATCACCGTGATCAGCAGCCCGGCGCCGAAGCCGACCGCCAGCGAGGTACGGGCCCCGTAGGCGAGCTGGGCGAAGACGTCGTAGCCGTTGCGGGTGGTGCCGAGCACATGGGTGGCCGAGGGCGGCTCGTGCGGCCGGCCGACGCGGCGCGCCGGGTTGTAGTCGGTCAGCAGCGGCGCGATCAGCGCCATCACCACCAGGGCGACGACGATGAACAGGCCGATCGCGGCCTTGCGGTTGGACAGGGCAGCCAGGATCATCCGCATGGTTCAGCTCCTGCGCAGCCGGGGGTCGAGCCAGGCATAGGCGATATCGGCCAGGAAGTTCGCCGCCAGCATCGCCAGGGTCATGATCAGCAGCTGGCCCTGGATCACCGGATAGTCGCGCCCGAGGATCGCCTTGTAGAGGGTGTTGCCCAGGCCGGGATAGTTGAACACCACCTCGGTCACCAGCGACCCGCCCAGGATCTTGCCGATGGCGATGGCCAGGCTGGTGACGCCGGGCAGCAGGGCATTGCGGGCGCCGTACATCAGCATCACCCGCCGGTCGGCCAGGCCCTTGGCCCGGCCCATGGTGATGTAATCCTCGCCCAGCAGGTTGATCATGTTGTTGCGCATGGTGACCAGGAAGTCCCCGGTCAGCACCACCGACAGCGTCACGATCGGCAGGGCCGCGTGGTACAGCACGCTCAGCACGTATTCGGCGGACAAGGCGGGGTCGATCCCGGGATCGGCGGCATAGCCGGTCGGGAACCACTGCAGGGTGAAGCCGAAGATGAACAGCCCGAACAGCGACACCACCACCGCCGGCGTGGCGGTGGAGACGATGGCCGTGGTCGACACCGTGACGTCGAAGCGGCTGCCGCGGCGCCAGGCGGCGATGATGCCGAGCAGCGTGCCGAGCACGAAGCTGAGCACGGTCGCTCCGCCCATCAGCACCAGGGTCCAGGCCAGGGCGCGGCCCAGCACGTCGGACACCGGGGTCGGGAAGTACTTCACCGACATGCCGAGATCGCCGGTGAAGACGCTGCCGAGATAGGACAGGTACTGCTGCCACAGCGGGCCGTCGACGAAGCCGAAGGTGGCCTTCAGCGCCGCCAGGTTCTCGACCGACAGCCGGGTGCCGGACTGCGAGAACATGATGCCGATCGGATCACCCGGCATCAGCCGCGGGATCAGGAAGTTGATGCTCGCGGCCACCAGGAAGGCGACCATGTAGAAGATCAGTCGTCGGGCGACGAAGGCCATGTGGTCAGGTCATCCGGCTGGTGGGCGGGCTGTGGGCTGATGGTGGTACCGCACCCCCCCTGTCATGCCCGGGCTTGACCCGGGCATCCAGAGGCTGTCGAGGCCGTCTGGATTGCCGGGTCAAGCCCGGCAATGACAGAAGAGGGGACTGACCTCGACTACTGCACCGGTCGCAGCGCCAGCAGGTGCAGCAGCCGCTCGTGGTTGGGGTCGTAGTTCTGCGGGCTGACGAACTGGTTGTCGGCGGTGGCCCAGCCGGTGAACCGCTTCGAGTTGTACTCGTACCAGATCGGGTTGTTGTAGACCGGCACCACCGGCAGCTTCTCCGCCAGCAGCGTCTGCGCCTGGTCCAGCAGGTCCTTGCGCTTGGCGTCGTCGACGGTCCGGGTGTAGGCGTCCAGCAGCTCGTCCAGCTTCGGATCGAAGAAGCGCTGCGCCGAGAACCGGGTCTTGCCCTTGTTGCGGGAATGGAACGCGTCGTCCATCTGGTAGTAGGGCGTGGCGCCGACATACCAGGAGTTCAGCGCCATGTCGAAGCTGCCGTCCAGCAGGCTCTGGCGCCAGGCCGCGCCGTCCGGCGTCGCCAGCTTGACGTCGATGCCGATCTGGTTGAGGCCCTCGATGGCGATCTGCGAGGTGCTGATCCAGTCGGTCCAGCCATTCGGCACGATCAGGTCGAAGGACAGCTTCTCGCCGTCCGGCGTGTCGCGGAAGCCGTCGCCGTCCTTATCCTTGAAGCCGGCCTGGTCCAGCAGCGCCTTGGCCCCTTCGAGGTCGTACTGGGTGTATTTGCCGTACTGCTCCTTGACCTTCGGGTCGGCCCAGCTCTCGAACCGCTTGCCGAAGGTGCCGGGGTCGTCGTTCAGCGTGGGATAGCCGTAGCCGGCGACATTGACCATGGCGTCGCGGTCCATCGCCATGCTGACGGCGCGGCGGAAGTCGACATTGTCGAAGGCCTTGCGGTGGACCGGATCCGGGCTCTCCAGATTCATGATCACCGCGACCAGGCTGCCCGGCGGGAACCAGTAGCCGTGATGGTCCTTGTCGCCGGCGACATAGGTCTTGTCGATGTCCGGCAGGAACGAGGCGAACCAGTCCAGCTCGCCGGCATTGGCCGCGGTCAGCGCCTGGTCGTTGCTGGCGATCTGCGGGAAGCGCAGGCAGTCGACCTTGAGCGACGCGGCATCCCAGTAATGCGGGTTGCGGCACTGCTCATAGACCTGCGGGGTGAAGCGGGTGACCTCTGTCATCGGCCCGGTGCCGACCGGGGTCTCGTTCAGATAGGTCACCGGGTCGGCGACATCCTTCCAGGCGTGCTGGGCGATGATCGGCATCTCGGCGATCTTCTCCGGGCCCAGCGCGGTCGGCGCCTTGAAGGTGAACTTCACCTGGTTCGGGCCCGACTTCTCGACGCCGTCGATCACCTGCCAGATGCTGTTGAAGTCCAGCGCCGGGACCTTCTTCGTCAGCGCGAAGCTGAACACCACGTCGTCGGCGGTGAAGGGCTGGCCGTCCGACCACTGCACGTTCTCGCGCAAGTCGAAGGTCACCGACTTCAGGTCGTCCGCCAGGGTCATGCCCTTGGCCAGGCGGTAATAGACCTTGTTGTTCTGCATCTTGTTGAAGATGACCAGCGGCTCGTAGATGAAATCCATCGTGCTCTGCCGGTACGAGGTGCGGTTGAACGGGTTGAAGTTCCGCACCCAGTTGGTCTCCTCCTCGATATGCATCGTCAGGACGGACTGGGCGACGGCCGTGGCGCTCGATGCCGCCAGCAGCGCGGCCGCGAGCAGGAATGCCGATTTCTTCTGCCTCATGACATTGGCCTCCATGTGCGTGTCTTATTGTTGATCGTCGATGTGCCGGCCCGTGGATCCGGGCCGGCGGTCCGGTGTGCTCAGGCCGCGGCCAGCAGGGCCTCGACCTCGGCGTGCAGCGCGGCGACGTCGGCCGGGGCGGCTCCCAGCCGCCGCTCCGCCGTGTCCAGCCGGGCGATCGCGGCATCGTCCAGCGGCCGGGCCCGGGCGGCGGCGCGCTGCATTTCCGGCAGTTCGCCATGGCAGTGCAGGGCGATGTCGCAGCCGCCGTCCAGCACCTGGGCGACGCGGTCATGCACCTCGCCCTGCAGCGAGTTCATGAACACGCAGTCGGAGATCAGCACGCCCTCGAAGCCCAGGCGGCCGCGGATCACCTCCCCGGTGATCACCGGCGAGACCGAGGCCGGGCGGTCGGGGTCGAAGGCGCTGTAGACGACGTGGCTGACCATGGCCCAGGGCGTGTCGCGCAGCCGGGCGAAGGGCAGGAAATCGGTGACATCCAGCGTCGCGGCGTCGGCGGTCACCACCGGCCGGGTCTTGTGGCTGTCCTCGGTGGCGCGGCCATGGCCGGGGATGTGCTTCATCACCGGCATCAGCCCGACCTCGAGGAAGCCGTCGACCACCTCGCGGCCCAGCGCCGCCACCAGCTCCGGGTCGCCGCCGAAAGCGCGCTCGCCGATCACCAGGTCGGCGCCGGGCATCAGCAGGTCGAGCACCGGCGAGCAGGCGCTGTTCAGCCCGACCTCGCGCATCATCCGGCCCATGGCGACGGAGGACAGGCGGATGGCCCGTTTCGCCGCCGGCAGATCCTTCTCCGCCAGCCGGCCGAAGCTGCGGAAGCTGCGGAACATCGGCCAGGCGCCGGAATCGAGATGCGAGACGCGGCCGCCTTCCTGGTCGGTCAGCACCGGCGCGTCCGGCCGGCCCACCGCCTCGCGGAAGGCGGCGCACAGGGCGCGCAGCTGCTGCGGGTCGTCCGCCGACAGGGTCGGCCGCTGGATGCCGAGAACGAGCGCGAGCGGCCGGCTTGAAGCTGCGGTCACGTCTCCGAACCTCCATGTCTGCGATGGGGCGGGCCCGCCATGATCGGGGCCGCGCCTCCGGATCAATCCGTCGTCTTAGACCGTATCATGCCGTGGTATAGACCACTTGTGGAACCCGGAATCTCGACCGCGCCGACGATTTTCTCGTAGAAGGCGACCGGGCCGGCGCCGCCGATGATGGCGTAGCCGTGGCCGAGATGGCGCATCGCCTCCATGGTCTCACGCAGCAGCGCCTCGCCGATCCCCTTGCCGCGCTGGTCGGGGTCGACGCCGGTGGGGCCGAAGAAGCCGATGGCGGTGGCGTTGTGGCAGGCGAAGCCCAGCAGGGCGCTGTCCTGGACCGCGACCAGGCAGCCGACGGGCCGATGCGCGAAGGCGACCTCGACCTCGCTGGCCCAGCCGTCGCCGAAGCGCTCCGCCACCCAGCGGACCACCGCGCGCTGCTCCGGCGCGATGGCGGGACGGATGGTGATGCCGGTGGCAGCCATCGCCGCGCGCGACGCCGCCGGCGGCTCCAGCGCGTAGAGCTTGACCAGAAGATCGGCCATCCCTGCCTCCTGTTATTCCACAGTAACGAAGTATGTAACGTTATTGCGTCCTAACAGCTAAAGCCGGGAACGGGCGCGGCGTCAAGTGGCAGGCATGCGAAAGCGCGGCGCGGGAGCGAGCCTGCGCCGCCACTGCTGTGGACCAGGGACGGGCCGGCCGATGCCGGCCCCGTGCTACTTGACGAGCGGCGCGATCGCCAGGCCGCCGGAGGCCGCGCAGGCGGAGGCGGAGCGGGCGAGAGTCAGATTGCCGATCCGGCAGATCACGCCGGCATCGCCGATGGCGGGCGCGGCAACTCCCGGCGCGGCAGCGGCCGGCACGATCGGCTGGGGCGCTGCGGTCGCGGGCGTGGCCACCATGCGAACCGGAGGCAGCTGGCCGCCGGCAGCCGGGGCGGATGCCGGGATGACCGGGTTGGACATCAGGCCCTGTGGTCCCTCCAGCACGGCATAGCCGCGCCGGAACAGGCAGTTGCGCACGACGTCCTGCATCGTCACCGCACCGCTGACACCGCCGGCGGCGCCGCCATAGGCGGCGCCCAGCCCGGCGCCATAGGCCGCACCGGCGCCGGGGCGGTTATAGGCATTGCCGATCAGGGCGCCGGAGGCGGCGCCCAGCGCCGCGCCCAGCAGCAGCCCGGCCACCAGCCGGCCGGACGGGTTCACCTGCTCCGCCAGCTGCTGGCATTGCTGCACATCGGTCTCGTAGTTGACCCCGCCGGCCACCGAGGTGGCGGGATCGATGATCGGCCGGATGCGATTGGCGCCGCAGCCGGACACCACGATCGCAGCAGCCGCCGACAGGGCAACCCAACGCTTGGCGCTCATGACGTCGCTCCCCCTTTTTACAGGTCAGACGCCCTGGGCGTATTTGCCGAACACGAACTGCGCCTCGAAGCCGTCCTGCAGCCGGACCACGCCCTTGCCGTCGGTCATGTTCGAATCCCGGGTGGCCGTGACCAGCCCCTTCCGGCCGTCGCTGCAGGTGGTCGGCATCTGCAGGGTCGGGGAGCTGTCCAGCGCGTCATAGGTGCCGGAGCAGGTCAGCTTGCCGTCGGTGACCGTGAAGCTGCCGCCGCCGAGCGACCCGGTGGCGGTGCCGCGCATGATGGGGCCGGTCTTGGGCACGACGGCGACGGGAACGGTCACGGAGCAGGCGGCCAATGCCAGGCCGGCGAGGACCAGAAGTGAAATACGAAGCATTTAAAACAACCTTGAAAGGAATATTGTCATGAACATCGCTTTATTCAAACCGCCCGTCAAGAGGTGGAGCGGCGGATCCGGCGCTCAGCTCCGGCTGCTGCTGCGGCGCTCGATCAGCGTGAAGGGCAGGGTGACGTCGCCGCCGGCGCCGGCCTCGCCGGCGATGCGGCGGCCCAGCAGGGCCATCGCCTCGACCCCCATCCGGCGGCGCGGCTGGCGGATCGTGGTCAGCGGCGGCTCGTAGGTGCCGGCGAACTGGATGTCGTCGAACCCGGCCACCGCGACGTCGCGCGGCACCTCGCGGCCGCTGACGCGCAGCGCCCGGATGGCGCCGATCGCCATCTCGTCATTGCTGCAGAACACCGCCGTCGGCGGGGCGGGCAGGGCCAGCAGCGCCGCCATCGCCGACTCGCCGCTCGGGATGGTGAAGTCGCCATGGCGGATCAGGTCCGACTCCGCCTCGACGCCGGCCGCGCGCAGGCCGGCGCCATAGCCGGCCAAGCGCTGCTGCGTCAGGATGTTGCTCTCCGGCCCGGCGATGTGGCCGATGCGGCGATGGCCCAGCCCGGCGAGATGGGCCACGACC
>JAEKLZ010000418.1 GCA_019508225.1 Inquilinus limosus
GTGCGCCGCATCGGCCGGCAGCGACGACAGCAGCAGCGACGCGATCACCGCGGCGCCGCGCGACAACAGCCGGTCATGGTGTGCCATCAGCCTTGGCCTCCTCTTTGGTCCATTCCGTGCAGTAGATGGCCTGGCAGGCGTCCGAGAGGTGTTCGAGCTCCGGAACGGTCGCCGGGGCGAGGGTCCGCACCCGCTCGTGCTGCGCCTCCAGGTCGACGATGACGGTGCGCCACACGCCGTAGGCATCCTCGAATTCCAGCGTCGTGCCGGTGGCTGCGATCCTCCGGATCGGGCCGCCGGTCCAGAAGCTCAGGCCGGCGATGCGGACGCGCGGAGAGGCGGTGCCGGGGACGACCTGGCGACGCACGTCGATATACGCGCGGCACGCCGACAGGCCGCAGACCGTTGGCGCGCCCGCAGCCGGCGGGGCCGGCAGGGCTTCCCAGCGATGCACCGTCACCGGGGCGCCACCCATGGTGATCTCGTCGCTGCATCCATCCGGCCCCTCGGGCATGCTGCAGGCAGCTTGCCCGCGCTGCGGATCGGCCTCGGCCGAAAGGAACGGCCGCAGCATGCCCGGGCTGAGATCGGCAACCACACGGTCGCCCGCGCCGCCAAAGGAAAAGCCGCGGCGCAGCGTGCCGGAGCCGTCGGGCCCGGCGTAATCGGCGATGGCCTCCGTCGGCGACCGCGTGTTGCCGTCGATCGCCACCGCCAGCCAGGCGGACCGGAGCCGGCCCTGGACGTCGTTGCCCGCGGCCACGTTGGAACTGGCGAGACGCGCCGACAGCGACGACACGGCCGCATCCCAGGCGGCGCAGGTCCTTGCCGCGGGGCTGCTTCCGTCCGGCGGCCTGACGCAATGCCACTCGATCGCATAGAACTGGGGCAGTCGCTCGCGCGGCCACGCCATCAACAGCTGCGCATCCGAGCTCAAGCAGAGCAGCGTATCCGCATAGGGCTGGATCTCGATCTCGCCCCTCTGCGCAGCGTCCAGCGATACGCCACGGGTCGCCGGCGTGGCACGGTCGGTCAGGGCGAGGCTGCCGGAGACCGGGCGCCAGAAGATCCTCCGGACATCGGGAGCCTGGCGGAAGCTGGCGCCGAGCTGCCACGACCCGACCTGCTGCAGGATCGGGGGTGACGCCGGACGGTCGCGCTCGCCGCTCGCCAGCACCAGGCTGCAGGACGAGCGCGGGGTCGCCGGCACGGCGGGCAGCACCCGGATCGCGACCGCGCCGGTGAGGGCGCGCGCGGCCTGTTCCCAGGATCCGATCGCGAGGTAGAGCTCCCTCTCGCTGCGGCCCAGCGCGTCGGGATCCAGCGTGCCGATCTGCCGGTGGGCCTGCTGCAGCTCGAACGCCCTGAATTCGGGGGATTCCTGGTCGGGACCCGCTTCGCGGTAGCGGACCGCGGCGGCCACGGCGTTCATGTGCAGCGCCTTGTTGGCGATGCCGAGCTCCCGGTTCGTCTGGGTGACGGTGAACCAGCCGATGCCCACCACGATCAGGCCGCCCATGAACAGCAGCGTGAAGCCGCCCAGCAGGCTGACGAAGTACAGCAACCGCGACACCCGGCGCCCGGCATAGCGGGTGGCCAGGACGAAGGGCGCCTCCACCGCGGCGATGCTGTCCAGCATGCGCTGCTCGAGTGCCTTGCGCCTCTCGGGCGACCGGGTCGCGCCGTCCATCGCCGGCGAGGTCCGTTCCGCGCGATCGGCCAGAAGGGACGCGGCCAGCGGTCGGCTGACGCTGGGGGTGGGGCCCAGGACCTTCGCCACATTCTCCTTGAACCGGTCCGGCACCGCCTCCGCCGCGCGCTTCTCGGCGGCTTCCATCACCCAGTTCCGGCCCCTGATCACCCAGCCGGGGACCCAGCGGAGGATGCCGCGCCGGACGCTCGGGGTCGGGCCGGTCTCGACATTGCCGACCACCTCCGCCAGGGCCTCGCCGATCCGGTCGGCCTCGCGCAGCCCGTCGGAATAGCGCGCCCAGTTGCGGATCAGGGCTTCATGCGACACGTCGTAGATCGGCTCGTCGCCCTTCCGCCCGGCATTCAGATAACCCGCGGCCTGGAAGACCGTCAGCACGGCCGCCATGGCCGCCGTCGTGTCGCCGGTTCCGGCTCCGTGCCCGTCGAGCAGCGCGGCCGCGCGCCGGGCGGTGACGAAACGCCGGGCCCAATTGCCCCGGTCGTCCCTGCGGGCCATGGCGCAGAACAGCGTCCGCAGCACCAGCTCCGCCCGGCCGTCCCGGGTCTCGTCCTTCCCGATGGTGGGCATCAGCCGTGCCGCCTCCGCCACGGCCGTCGCGTAGACGGCGTCGGCATGCCGGTTCAGGCAGCGGACCAGCCAGCCGGGCGTCGAGAGGTCGCTGCGCATGGCGATCTCGACATCGCCGCGCTGGATGCGCAGGTCGGGCTCGCCGCCCTCGGCCAGCATGCGCCGCCAGCGCTCCGCGGCGCTGTCCCAGATCTGCAGCAGCCCGTGTTGCAGCAGCGGCAGATGGTCCGAGCTGTGGGTGAGGGTGTCCAGCAGGTGGCGGACCTCCCGCAGCAGCAGGTTGACCACCTCCGCCGCGAAGGGCACCGCATCCCGGTCGCCCGGGTCGCCATCGGGGATGCCGGCCCAGTCGTGGATGACCGCGCGGGCCGGCGACACGATGATGTCGCGCCGCTCGGTGTCGTCGTCGAGCGGGCCGAGCAGATAGGCGGTGTCGGTGATGATGCCGGCCAGCCCGCCCTCGGCGCAGCGGTGCAGCTCCTCGCTGCGCAGGGTCAGCGCCAGGAACAGGCAGGACGGGCGCTCCTCGAACGTCGCCTCCACCAGCCGGCGCAGATTGTCCCGGCCTTCCCGGGTGACCTCGGGGCGGAACACCTCCTCGAACTGGTCGACCAGGATCAGCAGGTTGGGCGCGCCAGCGCGCAGGCCGCGCGACAGCACCTCGTCCAGCCGGTCCAGCGCCGCGCCGGCCAGCGTGAACAGGGCCGAGACGTTGAGCCACAGGGACCGGAGGTCCCGGCTGCCGCCGCTGCCGGGGAACAGCTCCTCGGCGATCTTGCGCAGCAGCCGCTCGCGCAGGGCGTCGGTCCCGCCGGCCGGTTCGACGCCGAACGCCTGGGCCAGGGCGCGCTGGCCGAAGGTCGGCTCGCCCGGCGCGGCGTCGGGATCGGGGACCTCGAGGATCGGAGTCAGCAGCTGGCTGGCGATCGCGGCCAGCAGCGCCGCGTTCGGATCCTCCCCCGGGCGCAGCTCCAGCACATACCAGCGGCCCGGGCGTCCGGGCACCGCATCGCCGGCGAACAGCCGCGGGATCAGCCCGGCGCGGACCAGCGAGGACTTGCCGCAGCCGGAGCCGCCCAGCACGACCATGATGTTGGCCCGGGACAGGCGTTCGACCAGGCCGTCGATCTGCCGGTCGCGGGCGAAGAACAGGCCGGTGTCGTCGGGGGCGAAGCTGCGCAGCCCGGGATAAGGCCGCGGCGGCGTCAGCCCGACCTCCAGCGCCCGCTCGGGATCCCGGATGTCGAGCCCGATGCCGCTGCACAGCTCCTGCCACCGCCGCAGCAGCCGCGACGCGCCGAGGAACCGGGAGGAGCGGGCGTCATCCATGGCCGTCACGCCCGGGACCCCATCCAGGATTGCAGCCGGTCGCTGACCAGTTGCCGGCTGTTCTCCTCGACGGCGAAATCCGCGTCATGCCGCTCGACCCGCAGCATGTGCCAGCGGTCAACCGACGGATTGGGCAGCCGGACGGAGGGCGGCACCACGGTCGTCTCCGCCGTGATGCAGGCGATCCAGAACACGTCGTCCGGGGTCAGCTTCATCTCCCGCAGGATCTGATCGGCCTTCGCCTGCAGCGTGCGGAACTTGCCGATCAGCTGATGCACCGGGTTGAGCCCGCCCTGCATCGCCGGGATCGGCATCTTCAGGTCGTGCGCCATCAGGACCGGCCGCTTGTCGGCGACGCTGCGGAAATAGTGCTCGAACTGGCTCGCCGTGAACCACACGGACAGCCGGTCCTCCGGGGGCGGGACCCCGTAGACCATCTCGTCGAGCTCCTCGACGATCTGCCGGCGGGCATCGGCCGGCCGCAGCCGCCCGCTGGTCAGGGGCGAGATCTCGATCTCCTCGCAGGCCATGACCGGCCCGTGCCGCCCGAAGCCGAAGCGGCGGCACAGCCAGTCCGCCAGCGCCGGCGCGGCATCGGTGCGGAAGGCCGGATTGTCCCCGCCCCGCTGCCCGGCGCCGAGCGCGAACTCCTGCTGCTGCTCGCCTTCGGGCAGCCAGAGCACGATGGGGGCTGCCCCGATCCGCGGGCGGGCGGCCTCGCCGAGCGCGTTGGCCAGATAGTTCGCGGTGCGCGACGGGGATTTGGCGCTGGCCGCGGCGTCGGCGGCCGCCAGCGGCTGCAGGAACACCGCCCGCGCCTGCTCCGCTGCGGCATCGCCGGCCGGCGCGCCGGCGCTCTCCCAGCCGTCGGGCCAGGTCGTCACCGGCACCCCGGCCGCAGCCAGCGCGTCGGCGGCCTGCCCCACCGCCCGGCCGACCGCCTCCGGCAGGCTGTGCGTCGGATGGCCGAGCAGGATGATCCGCGCCATGGCGTCGGGCAGCAGCGGCGGCGGAGGCACCGGCGCGGGCTGCTGCGGCGGCGGCGGCGCGCCCATGGTGCACAGCCAGTCCCGCAGGCCGTGGATCGCACGGATGCCGTCGACATCCGGCAGGATCCAGGCATTGGTGCCGGGCCTGAAGAACGGCTTGTCGGCGATGTTGCGCAACGCCGCCTCCTCCGGCACCTCCTGCTGGAACCTCTCCCACCAGGCCTGGCCGTCGAGGCCGAGGATGATCGGCACGACGATCGGCCAGCCGCCGCAGTTGCGGCTGCGCCGCTGGGCCGCGATCCGCAGGTCGTGCGCCGCGGGGTGGCGGCCGTAATTCTCGCAGATGAACGAGATGATCACATCGGCCGAGGCGACCCGCTGTCCGATCTCGGCGATGATATCCATGCCCGGGGTGATGTCGTCGATGCGGGCCTCGACGCGGCGCAGGCGCCCGCCGATGTCGAACAGCTGCTCGCAGAACGCGTCGACAAAGGCCTGGCTGTCGCCGGCATAGCTCAGCAGGACGTTCTTCGGGTCGCTCATCGGCGGGCCATTCGGCATGAGTCCGATTCCCAGGGATCCGCGGCAGGGGCTGGCATGATGGGCGTCGCTACGCGGCCGTGCCGGCCGGCGGCGGCTGGTCCGTCTGGCACAGCCAGTCCCGCAGGTCGTGGATGGCGTGGATGCCGTCGACATCCGGCAGCACCCAGCTGTTGGTGCCGGGCCTGAAGAACGGTTTGTCGGCGATGTTGCGCAGTGCCGCCTCTTCCGGGGCGCCGGCCTTGAACGCGCGCCACCAGTCGCGGCCGTCGATGCCGAGGGTGATCGGCACGATGATGATCGGCTCGCCGGTGCTGCGGTTGCGCTGCCGGACCGCCATCCGCAGCTCGTCCGCCCCCATCCGGCGGCAGTACTTTTCGCAGATGAACGAGACCATGACGTCGGCGGCGGCGATCCGCTCCGCGATGTCGGCATTGATGTCCTTGCCCGGGATGACGTTGTCGATCAGCCAGTCGACGCGGCGCAGGCGCCCGCCGATGTCGAACAGCTGCTCACAGAAGACATCGACAAAAGCCCGGGTGTCGGCGACATAGCTCAAAAATACGTTCTTCGGGCCAGCCATCGGAGCTCCCCTGGGAAATCCAGAATTAAAACAATCAGATAAAATAAACCATCG
>JAEKLZ010000419.1 GCA_019508225.1 Inquilinus limosus
CATGCAGCTCGACCGTCGTGGCGCGGGTGTTCGGCTCGGTCCGGCCGCCGGCGCCGACCGTCACCAGCGCGTTCGGCTCCGCCGCGCCCGCGGTCAGGATGCCGCGCGGCCGGTGGTACTTGAAGCTGCGGCCGACCAGCTGGACGCCGTTCGCCAGCAGGGCGGAGGCCAGGCTGTCGCCGGCATGGCCGCGCAGCGCCCGACCGTCGAAGGTGAAGTTCAGCGCGGCACCGCGATCGATGCGGCCGCCCCGGGCCAGGCGATGGCTGGTCATGCCGGCGATCCGCCGGTCTTGGCGAGCGCCGCGTCGGCCACGCCGTAGACGACATGGGTCACGGTATCCCGGTCGACCACCAGCCAGCGCCGGCAGCCGGAGGAATGGTGCCAGTGCTCGCGGTGCCGGCCGCGCGGGTTGTCGCGCAGATAGACATAGGCGTACCAGGCCTCCGCCCCGGCCTCCGGCGCCGGGCGGTCCAGGCCGGCATCGCCGCGGATGGTGAATTCCTCCTTCGGGCGCGGGCCGCAATGGGGGCAGGAGATCAGGCTGGCCATGGTGCCCTCAGTGCAGGTTCGGCTGGGCGCCGACGCCCTTTTCGTCGATCGGATAGCCGCGCGCGAACCGGTCCAGGCGCAGCGCCCGCGCGGTCTGGTGCGGCTCGTTCTTCGCGATCAGATGGGCGTAGCAGAAGCCGGAGGCAGGCGTGGCCTTGAAGCCGCCATAGCACCAGCCGGTGTTCAGGTAGAGGTTCTCGATATGGGTGCGGTCGATGATCGGCGACCCGTCCATGCTCATATCCATCACCCCGCCCCAGGCCCGCAGGGTGCGCACCCGTGAAAGTGCCGGGATCATGGCGACGCCCGCCTCCGCCACATGCTCGACCGTCGCCAGGTTGCCGCGCTGGGCATAGGAGTTGTAGCCGTCGATGTCGCCGCCGAAGACCAGCCCGCCCTTGTCGGATTGCGAGACGTAGAAATGCCCGGCGCCGAAGGTCACCACGGTGTCGATGAACGGCTTCAGCCCCTCGGACACGAAGGCCTGCAGCACATGGCTCTCGATCGGCAGGCGCAGCCCGGCCATGTCGGCGACGACCGTGGAGTTGCCGGCGGCGGCCAGCGCCAGCTTGCCGCAGCCGATGAAGCCGCGGCTGGTCTCGACGCCGGTGACATGGCCGGCCTCGCTGCGGATGCCCGTCACCTCGCATTGGGTGATGATGTCGACGCCGCGCGTGTCGGCGCCGCGGGCATAGCCCCAGGCGACGGCATCGTGCCGGACCGTGCCGCCGCGGCTCTGCTGCAGCCCGCCCAGGATCGGGAAGCGGGCATTGTCGAAATCGAGGAAGGGCAGCGTCTGCTGCAGCGCCTGCCGGTCCAGCAGGTCGGCGCCGACGCCCAAGAGCCGCATGGCGTTGCCGCGGCGGGTGTAGGCGTCGCGCTGCGCGTCGGAATGGAACAGGTTGATGACGCCGCGCTGCGAGACCATGGCGTTGAAGTTGAAATCCTGCTCCAGCCCCTCCCACAGCTTCATCGACAGCTCGTAGAACGGGTTGTTGCCGGGCAGCAGGTAGTTCGACCGGATGATCGTGGTGTTGCGGCCGATGTTGCCGGAGCCGAGATAGCCCTTCTCGACCACCGCGACATTGGTCACGCCGAATTCCTTGGCCAGGTAATAGGCGGTGGCCAGGCCGTGGCCGCCGCCGCCGACGATGACCACGTCGTAATGCGGCTTCGGCGACGGGCTGCGCCAGGCCGGCGCCCAGGCCGCATTGCCGCGCAGGGCGTTCAGGACAATCGAAAGGGCGGAATAGCGCATCGGTGAATCCCGGCAGGACCCGCGCATCATGACAGAACGCCCGGCCGCGGCTTGCACAGAAGGGACCTCGATCGGTAAGAAAGGGACATGAATGTCGGCTTCATCCTGGTCCCCGGCTTCGCGCTGATGTCCTATGCCGCGGCGGCCGAGCCGATGCGGGCGGCCAACCTGCTGGCGGGGCGGGAGATCTACCGGGTCTGCGCCTTCTCGCCGGATCGCGCGCCGGCGCCGTCCTCCTCCGGCATCGCCGTGCCGGCGGCCGCTCTGCCGTCGCATGGCTCCGGCCTCGACATGGTCTTCGTCTGCGCCGGCGGGTCGCCGCGCGACTGGCACCACCCGGCCGTCTTCGCCTGCCTGCGCCAGCTGGCCCGCGGCGGGGTCCGGATCGGCGGCATCTCCGGCGGGCCCTATCTGCTGGCCGCGGCCGGCCTGCTGGCGGGGCGCGACTTCACCATCCATTGGGAGCATGCGCCGGCGCTGCTCGAGGCCTTCCCCGACCTGGCGCCGCGGCAGGCGCGCTTCGTCATCGACGGCAACCGCATCACCTGCGGCGGCGGGGTCGCGCCGCTCGACATGATGCATGTGCTGATCGCCGAGCGGATGGGGCCGGATTTCGCGCGGCGGGTCAGCGACTGGTACCTGCACACCCAGGTCGGCGAGCCGGCCGCGCCGCAGCGGGCGTCGCTGGCCGAGCGCTACGGCGTCCATCATCCCGGCCTGCTGGCCGTGCTGGAGCGGATGGAGGAGACGATCGAGACGCCGCTGGACCGGGCGGCGATGGCCCGGATCGCCGGGGTCACCCCGCGGCATCTCGACCGGCTGTTCGCCGCCCATCTCGGCATCGGCTTCCTCGACCACTACCGCCGGATCCGGCTGCAGCACGCCCATCGCCTGCTGAAGCAGAGCCCGCTGCTGGTCTCGGAGATCGCGGTGGCGACGGGCTTCTCCAGCGCCGGCCATTTCTCCCGCCTGTTCCGCGCCGCCTATGGCTGCACGCCGCGTGAGCTGCGCGAGGCGTAAGCTTTCTCCAGAGTTGAGGGAATTTCACTGCGGCGATAGGCTGGGCCCGGGCCCAACTCGCCAGGATTCGTCGATGAAAGCCAAGTCCAATGACCCGGTGCAGAAGCTGCCGCGCGGGGCCGTCGCCTTCTCCCAGAACCCGCATGCGGTGCGCGAGCCGAAAGACAACAACCTCGAGATGTCGATCGGCCACGAGGTGCGGACCTATCGCAAGAAGCTCGGCATCACGGTGACGGACCTGGCCGCCGCGACCGGCATCTCGCTCGGCATGCTGTCGAAGATCGAGAACGGCAACATCTCGCCGTCGCTGACCACGCTGCAGTCGCTGTCGCGGGCGCTGGGGGTGCCGATCACGGCGCTCTTCCGCGGCTATGAGGAGCCGCACAACGCGGTCTTCGTCAAATCCGGCCAGGGGGTCGAGCTCGAGCGGCGCGGCACGCGTGCCGGCCACCAGTACAACCTGCTCGGCTATATCGGCGGCGGCACCACCGGCGTCGTCGTCGAACCCTACCTGATCACGCTGACCGCGGATTCGGACGTGTTCCCGACCTTCCAGCACGAGGGCATGGAGTTCCTCTACATGCTGGAGGGCGAGGTGGTCTATCGCCACGGCGACCAGCTGTTCCCGATGCAGCCGGGCGACAGCCTGTTCTTCGACGCCGACGCGCCGCACGGGCCGGAGGTGCTGGTGAAGCTGCCCAGCCGCTACCTGTCGATCATCAGCTACCCGCAGCGCTCGGCCAAGGGTTGACTTGCCTTGAAGGAAAAAATTATTCTTCGTAATTGAGGGGAGCGAAGCGGCCTGCTCTCCCTCGTCCGAAGGCAAGCGGAGGGGTGCGGTCATGTGCGGGATTGTGGGTCTCTTCCTCAAGGACAGGAGCCTCGAGCCGCAGCTCGGCAGCCTGCTCTCCTCCATGCTGGTGACGATGACGGATCGCGGGCCGGACAGCGCCGGCATCGCGATCTACGGCGATGCCGACCACCGCCACGGCAAGCTGACCGTCCAGTCCGCCGACCCGAAGCAAGACTTCGCCGGCCTGGCGGGCGAGCTGCAGGGCACACTCGACGTCCCGGTGTCGATGGCGGTGAAGAGCACCCATGCCGTCATCACGCTGCCGAACGACAGGCTGGACGAAGGCCGGGCGGCGATCGCCCGGCTGCGGCCCGATGTCCGGGTGATGAGCAGCGGCGACGCGATCGAGATCTACAAGGAGGTCGGCCTGCCCAAGGACGTCCTGTCCCGCTTCGCCGTCGCCGGAATGTCCGGCACCCACGGCATCGGCCACACCCGGATGGCCACGGAATCGGCCGTCACCACCCTCGGCGCCCATCCGTTCTCGACCGGGCCCGACCAGTGCCTGGTGCACAACGGGTCGCTGTCGAACCACAACAACCTGCGCCGCGAGCTGCGGCACCAGGGCATGTCGTTCGAGACCGAGAACGACACCGAGGTCGCCGCCGCCTACCTGACCGCCGAGATGGCCCGGGGCAAGAATCTCGGCCAGGCGCTGGAGGGTGCTGTCGACGACCTCGACGGCTTCTTCACCTTCGTGGTCGGCACCAAATCCGGCTTCGGCGTTGTCCGCGACGCCATCGCCTGCAAGCCCGCGATCCTGGCCGAGACCGACCGCTACGTCGCCTTCGGGTCGGAATACCGCGCGCTGGTCAGCCTGCCCGGCCTCGACACCGCCCGGATCTGGGAGCCCGAGCCGGCGACCGTCTATTTCTGGGAACGCTGAACGCCCTCCGCGCGGTCTTTCTCCCCTCGGCTCGATCTCATCTCAGGGCGACACGATGCCAATCTTCGACCTTGCCGCGACCTCCCTTCGCGACCTCAACCAGGCGCTGCACGACATCGCCTCGGGCGACAACGACCGGCAGTTCGAGGTCGTCAATCCGCGCGGCCACCATGCCGTCGCCGTCGGCGTCAGCGCGCCGGTGACGATCGATGTCAGAGGCAGCGTCGGCTACTACTGCGCCAGCATGAATGAGGAGGCGACGATCACCATTCATGGCTCGGCCGGCCCGGGCGTGGCTGAGAACATGATGTCCGGCACCGTCGTGGTCAAAGGCGATGCCAGCCAGTATGCCGGGGCGACCGGCTGCGGCGGCCTGCTGGTGATCGAAGGCAACGCCTCCTCGCGCTGCGGCATCTCGATGAAGGGCATCGACATCGTCGTGCATGGCAGCATCGGCCACATGTCCGCCTTCATGGGCCAGGCCGGCAACCTCGTCGTGCTGGGGGATGCCGGCGAGGCCCTGGGGGACTCTCTGTACGAGGCGCGCATCTTCGTCCGCGGCAAGGTCAAGAGCCTCGGCGCCGATTGCGTCGAGAAGGAGATGCGGCCGGAGCACATCGCCGTCCTGGCCGAACTGCTCGACAAGGCCGGCGTCACCGACGCCCGGCCGGAGGAATTCAGCCGCTACGGCTCATCGCGCAAGCTCTACAACTTCCACGTCGACAATGCCGACGCCTATTGATCGAGGTTTGTCATGAGCTATCACAACCCGCCCACCAAGCCTCGGGTCTCGGCGACCTTCGACGAATACACCATCTCGGAAATCCGGCGCGCCGCGGCCACCGGCATCTATGACATCCGCGGCGCCGGCGCCAAGCGCCAGCTGCCGCATTTCGACGACCTGCTGTTCCTCGGCGCCTCGATCTCGCGCTATCCGCTCGAAGGCTACCGCGAGAAATGCGGCACCAATGTCGTGCTCGGCGCGCGCCACGCCAAGAAGCCGATCGAGCTCAAGATCCCGATCACCATCGCCGGCATGAGCTTCGGGTCGCTGTCCGGCCCGGCCAAGGAGGCGCTCGGCCGCGGCGCCACGCTGGCCGGGACCTCGACCACCACCGGCGACGGCGGCATGACGGAGGAGGAGCGGGGCCATTCCGAATGCCTCGTCTACCAGTACCTGCCGTCGCGCTACGGCATGAA
>JAEKLZ010000420.1 GCA_019508225.1 Inquilinus limosus
TCCTGCTGGCCTCGACCAGCGAGGTCTATGGCGACCCCGAGGTCCACCCGCAGGACGAGAGCTATTGGGGCCATGTCAACCCGACCGGGCCCCGCGCCTGCTACGACGAGGGCAAGCGCGCGGCGGAGACGCTGACCTTCGACTTCGAGCGGGCCGGGCGGGCCGAGGTGCGGGTGGCGCGGATCTTCAACACCTACGGGCCGCGGATGCGGGCCGATGACGGCCGGGTGGTGTCGAACGTCGTCACCCAGGCGCTGGCCGGCGACGACATCACCGTCTACGGCACCGGCGAGCAGACCCGCTCCTTCTGCTATGTCGACGACCTGGTCGACGGCTTGCTGCGGCTGATGGCCTGCCGGAGTTCGCCGGGTGGTCCGGTCAATCTCGGCAACCCCATCGAGCTGACGGTGCGCGAACTGGTGACGCGGGTCCTAGCCCTGACCGGCTCGCGCTCCCGCATCGTGCGGAAGCCCCTGCCGGTGGACGACCCGCAGCGGCGGCGGCCCGACATCGGGCGGGCGAAGAGCCTGCTCGGCTGGTCGCCCCGCGTGGTGCTGGAGGACGGCCTGAAGCGGACGATCGCCCATTTCGCGGAAGGCGCGGCCCTGCGTCCCGCTCTGGCGGTCGGCTTCCGCGCCGTCCGGGACGATGCCGGCCTCGCGGTCAAGGCGGGCGCCGTCACGCCCTGAGCCTCACCGGCTCCGAACCAGATGGAAGGCCAGCCCATCCCACAGGGCGAAAGGACGGCTTCCGGCCTGGCGCAGCCGGAAGCCGCAATCCGCCGCCAGGGCCTGCAGCTCCCGACGATCCATCTCCTCATCCCCGCGATAGGAGTGGTTGAGGATCAGGAGATGACCATCGGGCTTCAGCACCCGCGCGGCCTCCTCGACATGCCGCCGCACCAGGGCCGGCCCTGCTAGCACGAGATAGGGAAAGCTGTCGGCGGCCAGGATCGTGTCGATCGTCGCCGTGCCGATGCCGGCGAGGTCGCGGCCCGAGGTCCGGCGGATCTCGACATTCGCCAGCCCGGCGCAGCGCCGCTGCGCCTCCGCCACCATCCGGGCCGAGATGTCGAGGCCGACAACCCGCCTGACCCGCCCGGCGATCGCCGCGGCGAAACGGCCGATGCCGCAGCCGAGATCCAGCACCGTGCCGTCGGGCCCGAGCAGGCCCCATTCCGTCATCCGGCGCACCACCTCGTCGGTCGCCAGCGCCAGCCGGCGGGAATCGCCGAAGGAATGCAGCGCGACGCTGGCCTCGGGCGAGACGGTGGCGGCCCGGTCGAACGCCCCGGCAAAGGCCTCCACGGCCTGCGCTTCGTCCTGGGCCGCGGCATCGTGCCGGACCTCATGCAGCACGGCGTGGATGGTGGTCCAGGCCGTCGGGTGTTCAGCATGCATGCGGCGCAGCGCCTGAAGCCGCCGCCGGGGCGCGATCTCATCCGCGGCGATCGCCGCGTCGAGCCTGTCCAGCGCGGCGGTCAGAGCCTGCCCGCTCCCGGCCTGGATCAGCAGTTGGATCAGCGCCGACGCGACGGGCAGGTTTCCTGTCAGGCAACCACGCAAGGCAGGCCGAAGCGCTTCCGGGCACCCGGCCGTCCGGATCGTCTCCTCGACGGTCATGCCGCGGCTCTTCGGAAGCTGCGGCGCCGGTTCCAGCGATCCGCCGCGCCCCACTCGTATTTGTAGGGCTCCCGGCCGCGCAGGAAGTGGAATTCGCTTCCACCCTCGCGGATCGCCGCGCTGATCGCATGGCCGATCAGGATCGCCCCCGGGCTCTCATGGGCGTAGTCCGGGTCGAAGCCGCCGAGATAGGCATAGGTCCGGCCGCACGCGGACAGGCCCTGGAAGACGCCGACGACGCGACCTCCGATGCGCAGCCGATACAGCCGCGCCAGCCCGGACCGGACCAGGCCGGGCAGCGCCGCGCGATGGAAGCGCTGGACCACGTCGTCCCGCAGCAGGCCGGATTGGCCCCGGTCCGACCAGCGCGCGCCGTGCAGACGAAGGAGATCGTCGAGAAACCCGTCCGCTGCGCCGTCGACCGGCTCGATCTCGGTGGGGCCGCGCTTCTGCGCCAGGGTCAGCGCCCGCCGCAGCTGCTTGCGCCGGCGGCTCGAGACGCAGCCCGAGAGATCGGCCGGCCCCGCGAGGTCGAGGGTCGGGCAAGCGCTCTGCTCGGCATCGGTTTCGTCGCATCGCGGCGGACAGCGCAATCGGAACGCGGCGGCGCCGGGCGCCAGCTCCTCCAGCTCCCAGCACTCCCAATCGCCGTCCAGGACCGCGGCCTCGATCGCTGCGGCCGCCGGACCGGCATGATCCGGATCGATCAGCAGATCCAGATAATCGGTGGTGCCGAGCCCGAGCAGGAGCAGCCGCCGGCCGAGCGCGCCGTCCTCGAGATAGAGCGGCGCTAGGCCGACCAGGCGCCCGTCCTGCCGGACCGCGATCGCCCGCAGCCGGCCTGGCACGAAGCTGCACCACCAGGGCAGCAGCCAGGCCGGAGACTGGAACGGCGTCGCCGCCGGGCAGCGGGCCCACAGGTCCCACCATTCCGGCTCGATCGCGGCCAGCGCCGGCTCCTCCGTCAGCACCTCGATGGCGAGGCTCATCCCGAGGCGCGCAACGCCGGCGCCCGTTCGGCGGCCAGCCGGTGATAGACGGAGAGATAGCGCTGCACCATGCGGTCGAGCGAGAAGCGGCGGGCGGCCTCGGCCTTGCATTCGGCGGGATCGAGATCCGCGGCGGCGCGGATCGCCTCCGCCATCTCCGCCACGTCGCGGACCAGGAAGCCTGTGCGGCCGTGGTCGACGATCTCCGGCAGGGCGCCGTTCGGGAAGGCCACGACCGGCGTGCCGCAGGACAGCGCCTCCATCGCCACCAGCGAGCTGGTCTCCGGGCACAGGCTGGGCACCACGAGGCAGCGCGCCGCGGCCAGGAAGCGCCGCTTGCGCCGCAGGCCGAGCGGCCCGACGAAGCGCTGCCGGGCATCCAGCCGCGGCACCACCTCCTGCTCGAAATAACGGATATGGGCATCATATGGAAACAACCGGCCCGCCACGATCAGCGGCACATCCGCCTGCCGAGACGCGTCAAGGGCGAGGTGGATGCCCTTCTCCGGGCAGATCCGGCCGAGCATCAGGGCGAAGCCGCGTTTGGCATGCGGCGCCGCGCCGTCGCCGATCGAGACGCCGTTCGGGATCGGCGGCAGCAGCCGGGCGCCGGCCGGGGCGTCGCGGCACTGGGCCTCGGACACGCCGTGCAGCCACAGGTCCGGCCGCGCGGGCTGCAGCGCCTCGGCCGGGTACCAGCCCAGCGGCAGGTGCAGGGTGACCAGCGTCGGTCCGTCCGCCGGCAGATAGGTGTCGAAATCGATGCCGTGCAGATGCACGAGATCGACCGGCCAGCGGCGCCGGCACTCGGCGATGACGCGGCGCTGCGCCGCCCAGGCCCGCTGCCGCGCCGCATCGTCAAGCGGCCCCGCCTCCGCCGGGATAGGCCACAGGGTGCCGGCGACCTCGGACCCTTCGCAGGCCACCACCAGCGACCGATGCCCGGCCGAGACCAGGCCACGATCGAGGGCGGACAGCACCTGCTCCGCCCCGCCGACAGCGTCGGGGCCGACCGGCGCCAGCGGGTAGGCGACGTTGAGGACGGTCAGGGCCATGGCGGCGGGTCCAGCTCCAGCTCGGCGATGGCCGCGGCGACGAGGCCGGGCCATTCCGACCCGGTCAGGCCCCAGGGGTAGGAGTCGAAGTGCAGCCGTCCGCCATTCGGCAGCCGCGCGAAATCATAGGCCGGCGCCCGCCGGAACCGCTCGACCCGGTCGGTGAAGGGCGCCAGGGTCCGGCGCTGGGTCTCGTGGCAGGCCAGCATCAGCCGCTTGGTCTCCCAATCCGGCGCATCGAGCTCGAGGACGATCTCCGGAGACGCCTCGTCCGGCGGGAAGCGCTGCGGCACCAGGCCGTCGGCGCCGAGATGATAGAAAGCCATCTCGGCAATCATGGGCGCCGCCACCCCCTGCCGCTGCAGCAGGCGGCGGGCGGCGTGGACGGCGAAGCTGGTGGCGTCATGGTCCGGATGGCCGCCCTCATAGGGATGGGTCAGCACCAGCCGCGTCTCCCGCGCCACGAACTGCCCGGCCAGGGCTCGTGTGATGGAGGCGAGACGTCGGCACGCCTGCTGGTCCGGCACGCCGAGGCACAGCAGCTTCGCGGCCGGGATGCCGGCCGCCTCCATCGCCGAGGTCAGCTCCCGCTGCCGGGCCTCCGCATAGGCCTGCCAGGTGGCGAAACCATAGAACCTCGCATCCTCCAGCCCGCGCGGCGCGCCGTCGGTGACGTGCAGCACGGCGATGCCCGGCAGGTGCCGCAGCTGTCCGCCGATGCCGATGGTCTCGTCATCCGGATGGGCCACCACGACCGCCGCCTCGGCCGGGGCGATCGACGCCCCCGCCAGGGACGGCAGCAGCGTCGCCGCGGCGCCCATCGATCAGCCCAGCGCCAGCTTCGGCGTGCGCGTCTCGAACCGGCGCTCCGCGCCATAGCGGCGGATCATGTCGGCGCAGAAGGCGGCGAACTCCTCCTTCTCGACCGGCGGGCTGGTGTGGTGGGGCATCAGGCCGCGATGCTCCGGCGTGAAGCAGAAGGTGACGGTGACGTCGAAATCGGCCAGCGCCTCCATCTGCCGGTCGAACCAGGCCAGCGCGTCGGGGCGGAAGCTGTCGGCCCAGGACAGGCCGGTGCGGAGATAGGTGACGCCCAGCCGCTTCATCCAGGCCACCGCGTCGTCCAGCCGATGGTCCTGGTAGTGGAACCACTGGCACAGCCCCATGGCCGGGGCGTGCCGGGCGAAGCGCTCCAGCGCCGGCTTGGGCGTGCCGTCCTCGCGCAGCAGCCCCATGTAGAAATGCCGGTAGTAGGACGAGCCTTCCGCCTCCCGGTGCCGGGTCGTCGCCTCCCAGGCGCTGGGTAGGTCGTACAGGCTGTACCAGTGGATGCGCGGCGCCCGGCCGACGAGGAGTTCGGCGGTCCGGTCGACGCCCCAGGCCTGCACCTCCTCCGCCCCGAAGCTGGAGACGCCGACCTCGCTGACCCAGACCGGCAGGTCGGTGACGGCACGGATCTCCTGCAACTTCTCCGGCCATTCCCCGATCTGCCACAGGTTCCAGTCCAGCGGAAAGCCATGCACCGCGACCGCGTCGAGGCGGTCGAGGAGGCCGCGTTGCTTCATGCCCTCGATGAACACCGGGTCGATCGGCGAGATGCCGCCCAGCACTTTCGGGATGTCCGGATTCTCGGCGGCGATGGCGTCGGCCGCGGCGATCGCCATGTCGGCGAACAGCGCCCAGTCCGGATCGAGCTCACGGTCCCAATGCGACTTGTTGTTGGGCTCGTTCCAGATCATCGCCGCTTCGATCATGCGTTCCTCCCACGGTTCGGATAGACGGCGCCTTCCCCTTCCGGCCGGCCGGCGGGGCGGCAAAGATAGACCTCCGGCTCGGGATGCCCGGTGATCTCGAAACCGGCGCTGCGCAGCATCGCCTCGACACAGGCGCGGTTCGGCACCCACCAGTTGGTCGGGTCGTCGGCGTAGCGCTGCTCGATGAAATGCAGCTTGGGGAAGTCCGGCCGGTCGAACAGCGCCTCGTTCCAGAACGGATAGTTCGGCTCCAGCGGCTCCACCTCGGTGCTGCCGCGCTGCATCGACTGGAACACCATCAGGTCGCCGACCACATGCTCGCGCACCA
>JAEKLZ010000421.1 GCA_019508225.1 Inquilinus limosus
CGGCACCGGCCCTGGCCCGGTTCTGGGCCGCGGCGCTCGACGGCTACGCCGTGCGTGCCTACGACCAGGCCGAGATCGACCGGCTGGCCACGCTGGGCCTCACCCCGGAGACCGACCCGGTCGTCCTGGTCGACGGGCCAGGCCCCAGCCTGTGCTTCCACCAGGTGCCGGAGCGGAACTACACCAACAACCGGGTGCATCTCGACATCGCCGCCGCCGACCACGCGGCCGAGGTGCGACGCCTGCTGGCCCTGGGCGCCAAGGTCCAGCGCGAGGCGGAGGGCTACACGGTGATGCTGGATCCGGAGGGCAACCAGTTCTGCGTCGTCGAGAGCCGGCCGGGTCGAGTGCAGTCCCACGCACCTCTTGTTTCATTACTCAAAAAGGCGTTGGCACTTCACAGACACATGTCGCACCGAACTGTTTGAGATCACTGAGATCATGTATCAGCCTTGGAACCCCAAGCCCAGCTATACCGGACTGACGAAACTTATAATTAATTTCTATACACAGTAAATATTATTCAAACGCATCAAATCATCTACTCAGGAGATTTTAGAAAGAAGCTGTCAACCATCTTCTGCTCCGCCGGACGAAACAGATTACTACTTGCGAGTCTTTCATCCATCTCCGGATCAGACTCCAAAGGGACATTCATCAAACTCCAATCGATTTGGATGAATTCGCCGTCCCGTGATATCAAGATACCAACGCCCTTTGAAGCCTTGGTGTCATACATTGCAGCGTAAGTGAAGTTCTGAAGGCCCATGACGCGTGCCTTTTCACCTTCTGGACCTATTGCTGGGATCTCCGGGTCAAGCGGAGCGATCATAAACGCGCAGTCAGTTCCTGGAAATTTTAGACGGAAAGGCCGGGTAAATTCCTTCGCTCTGACAGCTTCAAGCGATTTCATAAAGCGAATTTTCACCTGTCGCCAAACAGAGCGCGGAACACGCGCAAACTCCAGCATAATGCTGTAATAATCGTAGGGATCGCTGGATCGCTGAATGTGGTTATGCAGATTACCGATCAGTCGAGAAAGGTCGAAGCTGTCCAGATCCTGAATAAACCGCCGCAAACTCTCCCGCGATTGTGGAGTGGGGAGATCTTCCTCACTTATGAACGCACCCATGATGTCGGACTCATCAACGACGACCCCGGCCCGACGAAGCTCGGGCGCCACTTTCTCACGATAGGAAAAGTAACGGCAGATATCCTCGGGCACTCGCAGCTTCTCAAGAATACCGAGGTAGTCGTCTGCCGCCACGATGTGGATGAATCCTACTGAGCGGCTGATGTGATAGCGCTCCTGGTAGCATTCTTGCGGCAACACACGCCCACCAAGGAAGACCACGACTTTCGTTATTTCGTTGAGCCCGGCCCGTTTGATATCAAACGAGTGGCCGCGTTCGTTGGTGATTCTGATATGTTTATTCTCATCGAGATACCGTATGGTATCACGCACTTGGCTTGTCGCCTTGTTGAGGACTTTCTTTCGAAACCAAGATCGCTCTGCCTCGGGATCCTCGGTTTCGTTTTCACGCGCTTTTAGCTGCAAAACACAAGCGTAATCACCAAACCAAACAAGATTATCGGCCAACTCAAGTTCTGTCCCGGGCCGAGGCGAGAACTTATTCTGAGCGAAGGTGAATTCCTTCCAAAACGCTAAACTATTGAAATGAGCTATATACTCTTCGAGATTCATCGAACACACCACGCCGTCAGCACATTTGCCGCGGGACTGCGGCCCGACTATGATCCGGGAGATTGAGAAGGTAGTGCTCGACTGTCAACGTTGCAAACGATCCCTCAAACCTGCAGTCCATTCTGCATCGGGAAAGGGATTCGGTTGCTCGGAGGGGCGGTCAAGTCCGGCCTCAGCGTCCTTACGCCCCCGTCCCCGCTCCGCGATCAGCCGGTCGACCGCCTGCGGCTGCAGCCGGGTGTCGACCACGAGCCGGGCCGCGCCCAGCAGGCCGGCCAGTTCGCCGGCGCGGGCGGCGACGATGGTCAGGTCGCGCGTCGCCAGCGGCAGGCAGCGCTGGTAGACGAACTCCCGGACCCCGGCCAGCAGGTGCTCGCCCGCCTCGGACAGGGTGCCGCCGACGACGATGACGCTGGGGTTCAGCACGCTGACCACATCGGCCGCCACCTCGCCCAGCACCCGGCCGGCCTGGCGCACCAGGCTGATCGCCTCGGGCCGGTTGCGGCCGACGAGATCCATCACGTCGCGCGCGTCCCGCGCCGCGAAGCCCCGGGCCCGCAGGTCGCGGGCGATCGCCCAGCCTGCCGCATAGGCCTCGACGCAGCCGAGCTTGCCGCAGCGGCACAGCGGCGCCTCGGCGTCGCGCAGCTGGATGTGGCCGATATCGCCCGCGGCCCCGCGGGCGCCGCGATGCATCCGGCCCTCGGTGATGATGCCGCTGCCGATGCCGGTGCCGGCCTTGATGAACACCATCTGCCGCTCTTCCGGCCAGAACTGCCGGTGCTCGGTCAGGGTGCGCAGCCGGACGTCGTTCTCGGCCAGGACCGGCGCCGCATAATCGGCCGCGAACCAGCCGGGAATGTCGAAATCGTCCCAGCCGGTCATCACGGAGGGGCCCATGACCCGCCCGGCGGCATGGTCGACCGGGGCCGGCAGGCACAGGCCGATGCCCAGCACGTCGGAGGCCGGCCGGCCGATCTCGGCCAGCAGCGCGCGGAACTGCCGCGCGATCCAGGTCAGGATCGGCACCGGCCCGCTGCCGACCTCGAGGTCGCCGAGCCGCTCGGCCAGCACATTCGGCCCGAGATCGGTCGCCGCGACCCGGATCCGGCTCTCGCCGATATCGGCCGCCAGCACCACGCCGAAGCTTTCGTTCAGCTTCAGCACACGCGCCGGGCGGCCGCCGCTGGCCTGGGTTTCCTCCGCCTCCTGCAGCAGCCCGGCCTCGAACAGCACGCCGAGGCGCTGGGTGATGGTCGCGCGCGACAGGTCCGAGATGCGGGCGAGGTCGGCCCGCGACCGCGCCTGGCCCGACAGGATCAGCGACAGCACATGGCCGGCGCCGGCGGTGCCGAGGGCGTGGATCTCATGATCTGCAACAGACATCGCCCATTAATGCTCTTTTTCAGACAAAAGATACAGAAGATCTGATTGACTCTCGACAAAAGTCGGAATTATCGTTCCGGTGTCGGACAATCGTCCGGCCAATGGCAGGGCCGGCGCCGCAGAAGCGCCCGCCCGCAAACAGGAGGAAACCGCGATGATCCGATCGCAGAGGTCTGCGCTTGCTCCGAATCCCCGCCGCCTCGCCGGCCTGCTCGCCGCCGGCGCCATCGGGCTTGCCCTGGCCGCCGGCAGCACGGCGGCGATGGCGCAGGAGGCCGTCGTCGGCCTGGTCACCAAGACCGAGGTCAACCCGTTCTTCGTCAAGATGCGCCAGGCCGCCGAGAAGGAGGCCCAGGCCAAGGGTCTGAAGCTGACGATCGAGGATCTGATCAGCGCCGGCGCCAAGGGCATCCTGATCACCCCGAACAACTCGACCGGCGTGCTCGGCGCGGTCAAGAAGGCGCGCGACGCCGGCATCCTGGTGATCGCGCTGGACACCGCGACCGACCCGGCCGACGCGGTCGACGCCACCTTCGCCACCGACAATTTCGAGGCCGGGGTGCAGCAGGGCCAGTACGCCCGCAAGGCGCTGGGCGACAAGGCGCCGAAGCTGGCGATGCTGGACGGCACGCCCGGCGGGACGGTCGACACCTTCCGCCATGACGGCTTCCTCAAGGGCTTCGGCATCGCCGAGGGCGACGCCGTCATCGTCGGCAAGCAGAACACCAACGGCGCCCAGGACAAGGGCCAGACGGCGATGGAGAACCTGCTGTCGGCCCATCCCGACATCAACGTCGTCTACACCATCAACGAGCCGGCGGCCCAGGGCGCCTATGCCGCGATCAAGGCGGCCGGCAAGACCGACGATGTCGTCGTCACCTCGATCGACGGCGGTTGCCTGGGCGTGAAATACGCCAAGGACGGGCGCGTCGCCGCGACGGTGATGCAGTTCCCCTACAAGATGGCGCAGATGGGCGTCGACGCCGTGGCCGAATACGCCAAGTCCGGCAAGAAGCCGAGCGGCTTCGTCAACACCGGCTCCTTCCTGATCACCGGCAAGCCGCTGCCGGGGCTGGAGTCCAAGGACCTCGAATTCGGAGAGAAGAACTGCTGGGGCTGACCAGCGCCACTGGGGCGGGCCGCGCGAGGCCCGCCCATCCCCTCCCGAACGAGAGAGCGATGGCCCCATCCTCGTCCTGGATCGGCCGAGCGGCGCGGGTTCTGACCACCCCGCCGCTCGGCCCGCTGATCGTGCTGATGGCCTTCGGCGCCGTGTTCACGGCGATGAGCGACCGTTTCCTGACGCCGGGCAACCTGTCGCTGATTGCGCAGCAATCGGTGATCATCGGCACGCTGGCGATCGGCCAGACGCTGGTGATCCTGACCGCCGGCATCGACCTGGCCACCGGCGCCATCGCCGTGCTGGGCACCATCGTCGCCGGCAAGCTGGTCGACGAGGGCTATGCCGCCCTGCCCTCGCTGCTGCTGGCGATCGGGCTGTGCAGCCTGGTCGGGCTGGTCACCGGCACGCTGGTCAGCCGGCTGAAGCTGCCGCCCTTCATCGTCACGCTCGGCCTGCTCGGCATCGTCACCGCCGCCACCCGGCTGTTCTCCGGCGGCGGCGCCTTCCCGGTGATGGACGACCTGCTGGCCTGGACCGGCAACACGCTGCGCCTGGGCGGCGCCGTGATCACCTACGGCATCATCATCATGCTCGGGCTGTACGGGCTGGTCTGGTACCTGCTGAACCAGACCGCCTGGGGCAAGCATGTCTACGCTATCGGCAACAGCCCGGAGGCGGCGCGGCTGGTCGGCATCCCGGTGCAGCGGCGCATCCTGTCGGTCTATCTGTTCGCCGCCTTCCTGTACGGCATCGGCGCCTGGCTGGCGCTGGGGCGGATCCCGAACGCCGACCCGAACGCGATGCAGAACGCCAATCTCGACAGCATCACCGCGGTCGTGATCGGCGGCACCAGCCTGTTCGGCGGCCGCGGCAGCCTGATCGGCACGCTGATCGGCGTGCTGATCGTCGGCGTGCTGCGCAACGGCCTCACCCTGATCGGCATCGACCCGCTGTGGCAGGACCTGGTCACCGGCGTCCTGGTCATCGCCGCGGTCGCGCTGGACCAGCTGTCGCGATGGAGGCGGGTATGACCGCGACCGTCCTGGAGGCCCGCGGCGTGATCAAGCGCTACGGCCATGTCACGGCACTCGGCGGCGTCGATTTCGAGCTGCGCGACGGCGAGGTGCTGGCGGTGATCGGCGACAACGGCGCCGGCAAGTCGACCCTGATCAAGGTGCTGTCCGGCGCGATCACGCCGGATGAGGGCGAGGTGCTGCTGGACGGCCAGCCGGTGCGGTTCCACGGCCCGCTCGATGCCCGCCGCCGCGGCATCGAGACGGTGTACCAGGATCTGGCGGTGGCTCCGGCCCTGGACATCGCCGCCAACCTCTATCTGGGGCGCGAGCTGCGCCGGCCCGGGCCGCTCGGCCGCTGGCTGCGGCTGCTCGACAAGCCGCGGATGCGCAGCGAGGCGCAGCGCCACATGGACGAGCTGCGTTTCCGCCTGCCCTCGATCACCCATGCGGTCGAAAGCCTGTCCGGCGGCCAGCGCCAGGGCGTCGCCGTGGCCCGCGCCGCGGTCTTCGCCCGCAAGCTGGTGATCATGGACGAGCCGACGGCGGCGCTGGGCGTGCGCGAGACCGGCCAGGTGCTGGACCTGATCCGCACCATTCGCGACCGCGGCCTGCCCGTCGTCCTGATCAGCCACAACATGCCGAACGTGTTCGAGGTGGCCGACCGCATCCATGTGATGCGCCTGGGCCGCCGCGTCGCCGTGACCTCGCCGCAGCGCCACAGCATGGCCGAGGTGGTCGCGATCATGACCGGGGCGATGCCGGGCGACCAACCAGCTCCCAGCGGCGAGACCGCCGCATGAGACCCCTTCCCTTCCTCCCTGACCGAAAGACGAGAGACCGAGCATGACCCGCCTGGACGAGAAGCTGGCCCGCATCCGCGCCGGACAGTACAAGCGCAGCGACTTCATCATCGCCGACGCCAAGGATGGCGACATGGGGCCGAGCCTGACCTCGACCGGCCCGAAGCGCGCGCCGGACGGCAGCTGGACCCGCTACCGCACCCGCGACGAATTCCTGGACACCATCCGCCAGGTGGTGGAGCAGGACATCGTCGACATCATGCTGGTCTCCGCCTCGAACCTGGAGCGGCTGGTCGAGAGCGGCACCTTCCGCAACAGCAGGGTCAAGCCGGCGATCCGCGCCAACGACACCACCGATGTCTGGGTGGTGCGCGGCTGTTCCTATCCCCAGCAGCCGTCGCGGCCGTTCCGGTCGGCCCTGCTGCCGCGGGTGATGCATGGCGGCCTGAACCCCGACCCGAAGGCGCCGGTCACCGGCACCGATCTCGGCCTCTACTCCGTCACCTTCAACAACGACCTCGACTCCGACATCCGGTCGCTGGAGGCCTTCGCCGAGTTCCGGGCGGACTGCGCCGTCAACGGTTTCAAGTACTTCTTCGAGGTCTTTAATCCAAATGTGTCGAGCGGCATCGACCCGGCGCTGCAGCCGCACTACCTGAACGACTGCATCCTGCGCTGCCTGGCCGGGGTGATGAAGGCCGACCGGCCGCAATTCCTGAAGATCCCGTTCAACGGCCCGAAGGCGCTGGAGGAGCTGGCCAGCTTCGATTCCAGCCTGATCGTCGGCGTGCTCGGCGGCGGCGCCGGCACCACCCGCGACTGCTTCGAGCTGCTGCACCAGGCCGAGAAGTACGGCGCCCGCGTCGCCCTGTTCGGCCGCAAGATCAACCTGGCGGAATCGCCGCTGGCGATGGTCGGCTTCATGCGCCAGGTGGCGGATGGCACGATCGCGCCGGAGGAGGCCGTGCGCGCCTATCACGGCGAGCTGCAGAAGCAGGGCATCACCCCGCTGCGGCCGCTGGCCGACGACGTGCAGACCACCGAAGCCGTCCTGAAGCAGGGCTGAGCCGTGGAGCGATCCGGCATCATCTGCGGCGGCACCATCTGCATCGACGTCAACAAGGTCATCGACCGCTTCCCGCCGCAGGAGCACGTCGCCAAGATCGTGGAGGAGACGCCGGATTCCGGCGGCCCGGGCTTCAACATGGCGATCGACCTCGCCCGCCTGGGCGCGCCCTTCCCGATCGAGGTGGTGGGCGTGGTCGGCGACGACGTCTATGGCGAGCTGGCGCTGCAGGTCTGCCGCGACCACGGCGTCGGCGCCGGCCGGATCGCGGTGCTGCCGGGCGGGCGCACCGCTTATACCGATGTGATGATCGTGGCCGAGGGCGGGCGCCGGACCTTCTTCTACCAGGAAGGGGTCAACGCCCTGCTCTCGCCCGAGCATTTCGACCTGGCGGGGTCGACCGCGAAGATCTTCCATGTCGGGTCGCCCGGAGTGCACGCCCGGATGGACGCGCCCCAAGGCAACGGCAACGGCTTCACCGAGGTGCTGGCCCGCGCCCGCGCCTCGGGCCACCGCACCAATCTGGAGCTGGTCGGGGTGGCCGGCGACCGGCTGCGCGACCTGACGGTGCCCTGCCTGCCGCTGCTCGACAGCATCATCATCAACGAGCTGGAGGCGACGGCGCTGACCGGCGTCGAGACCCATCGCGACGGCCGGCCCGACTGGGCGCTGGTCGAGGCGGCGGCGGCGGCGCTGATCCGCATGGGCGTGTCGACCCTGGCCGTCGTGCACTTCCCGGAGGGCGTGGTCGCCGCCGACCGCGACGGCCGCCTGTGGCGCCAGGGCGCGGCCTGGGTGCCGCCGGAAGCGGTCAAGAGCACCAACGGCGCCGGCGACGCCCTGGCCTCCGGCGTCATGCTGGGACTGCACGAGGGCTGGCCGGTGGAGAAAGGCCTCCGGCTGGGCGTCTGCGTCGCGGCGCTCAGCCTCGGGTCCTACAGCACGTCACGAGCGATTCCGTCGGCGGAGGAATGCTTCGCCTATGGCGAGAGGGCGGGATTTAAGCCGACGAGCTGACCGGCGGCACCGAGCCACCCCCTCACCCTCCCGTCGCTGCGCGCCGGGCCCCTCCCTCTCCCCTGGGGAGAGGGATTTTGGACCCGGCGCCACGTCACCTCTCCCCCGGGGAGAGGTCGAAATCGCGCAGCGATTTCGGGTGAGGGGGTGGCCCCGCCCTCCCCGCCTCGCTCACCCCGGGATCGGGAACCGCCTCGCGAAATCCCGCACCGCATTCGCCAGCGCCGGCTCCGGCCGGGCGCCGGTGACCGCGTCGACGATCAGGTCGGCCAGCGCCGTCATCTGCCCCTCGCGCATCCCGCGCGTGGTGACGGCCGGCGTGCCCAGCCGCAGCCCGGAGGGGCGCAGCGGCGGCCTTGTGTCGTCCGGCACCACCTGCTTGTTGGACACCAGCCCGACCCGGTCCAGCCGCTGCTGCGCCTCGTCGCCGTCGATGCCGAAGCTCTCAGCCACGTCGACCACCATCAGGTGGTTGTCGGTGCCGCCGGTCACCAGCTGCGCGCCGCGGCCCTGCAGCGCCTCGGCCAGCGCCCTGGCGTTGTCCAGCACGCGCCTTGCATAGCCCTGGAACTCCTCCTGCGCTGCCAGGTGCAGCGCCGTGGCCAGAGCCGCCACCTGGTCCATATGCGGCCCGCCCTGCAGGCCCGGGAACACCGCCTGATCGATCGCCTTGCGGAACGGTTCGCGGCACAGGATCAGCCCGCCGCGCGGCCCGCGCAGGGTCTTGTGCGTGGTGGTGGTGACGACGTCGAAGCCGGCGGCCAGCGGGTTCGGCAGCGCCTTGCCGGCGATCAGCCCGCCGATATGCGAGACATCGGCCATGGTGATGGCCCCGACCTCGTCGGCGATCGCCTTGAAGGCGGCGTAGTCGATGTCGCGCGGGTA
>JAEKLZ010000422.1 GCA_019508225.1 Inquilinus limosus
CTGGCGCCGGACGCGCTGCACGCGATCCTGGAGCGGCAGCATTACCGCCTGGCCCATTGGCGGGTCTCGGCGGCGGAGATCAACTACCGCCGCTTCTTCGACATCGACGATCTGGTGGCGGTGCGGGTCGAGGATCCGGCGGTGTTCGACGCCACCCACGGCCGCATCCTGGCCGCCGTCGCCGCCGGCCAGGTCCAGGGGCTGCGCATCGACCATATCGACGGGCTGGCCGACCCGGCCGGTTACCTGGCCCGGCTGCGCCAGGCCGTCGACGCCGTCCGCCCTGCCGGCGCGCCCTTCACCATCTGGGTCGAGAAGATCCTGGCCGAGGGCGAGGACCTTCCGGCCGGCTGGCCGGTCGAAGGCACCACCGGCTATGAGGTCGCCAATGCGATCCATGCGCTGCAGGTCGATCCGGCGGCGGCCGGCCCGATCCGCGCCGCCTATGCCCGCTTCACCGGCGACGGCGACAGCATGGCCGACACCATCCGCCGCTGCCGCCGCGCGGTGATCGAAGGCAACCTCGCCGCGCCCTTCGAGGCGCTGGTCGATGCCGTCGACCGCCAGGCCTATGCCGGCTGGGACACCCGCGACCTGACCCGCGCCGATTTGCGCGAGGCGCTGGCCGCGGTGATCGAGCATCTGCAGGCCTATCGCGGCTATCCCGGCGATGGCGGCACCTTCAGCCTCGACGCCGCGATCGCCCGGGCCCGCGAGACCGTGCCCGGGCCGGCGCTCGACGCCGTGGCGAAGCTCGTCTCCGGCCGCGTCCCGGGCGACGAGGCCGCCCTGATCCTGCAGCGCTTCCAGCAGCTGAGACTTCCACGCCGCCTTCGCCCGCCGCCGGCAGGACTGGCCCGACGCGCTGTCGTCGCTGTCGACCCATGACCACAAGCGCGGCGCCGATGTCCGCGCCCGGCTGGCGGCGCTGACCGAGCTGGCGCCGGAATGGCAGTCCGGCCTGGTTGCCTGGTCGGCCCTGCTGGCATCGCAGCGCAGCGGCAGCGACGACCGCCCGGTGCCGAGCCGCCGGCACGAGCACCTGTTCACCCAGACCGTGCTCGGCACCTGGCCCGCCGGCGGCCCCGACAAGGACTATGCCGACCGGATCGTCGCCTATCTGCTGAAGGCGGCGCGCGAGGGCAAGGACGAGACCGGCTGGACCGACCCGGACCAGGCCTATGAGGCCGGGCTGGAGCGCTTCATCCGCGCCGCGCTCGACCCCTCCGGCCCGTTCCCGGCCGCGATCGCGCCCTTCGCCGAGCGCCTCGCCCGCATCGGCGCGGTCAACGGCCTGGCCCAGCTGGCGATGCAGATGACCCTGCCCGGCGTGCCCGATTTGTACCAGGGCACCGAGGAATGGGACCTGTCGCTGGTCGACCCGGACAACCGCCGCCCGGTCGATTGGGATCGGCTGGCGCGGCAGCTGGAGCAGGTGGCCGAGGCCGATCCGGACGAGCTCGCCGCCGCTTGGCCGGACGCGCGGATCAAGCACTGGCTGGCGGCGCGGCTGCTGCGCCTGCGTCGCGAGGACCCGGAGCTGTTCGCCCGCGGCGACTACGCGACAGTGCCGGCGCAGGGCCCGGCGGCGGCCCATGTCATGGCCTGGCGCCGGTCGCTGGACGGCCGGCACCTGGTCGTCGCGGTGCCGCGGCTCGTGGCCGGCAAGCTGAACGGAGCGCTGGGCCTGACCGGCTTCGACGGCACGGCCCTGACGCTGCCGGATGGACATTCTGTGGGGGACGACGTGCGGGGGAATGAGGGCAGCCGGGCCGATCTCGGCCCTGTCTTCGGCCGGCTGCCGGTGTTCCTGCATCGTGTTGGAGATCGCAATGGTCAATAGAATGCTGCGTCTGATCTCGAACCCCGCCGCAGAGGCCGGTCCCGGCCTGCCCCTGCCCCGCACCCCCGCCGGCCTCGACGAGCCGCAGCGCGAGCATTTCGAGCGGCTGGGCCTGACGGTCGCATCCGCTCCCCCGGACCGGACCGAGCTGACCGGCTGCTTCGCCGGGCATGTCGACATCCGCGCCGTCGCCCGTCCGCCGCGGGACGAGGAGGAGTCGGCCCCGGTGGTCTGGGACGTGCTCGGCCATTGGCGCAAGCGGCGCCGGCTGTGCCTGCGGCCCAGCGATCTCGACGAATGGCTGGGCCTGCGCCCGGTCGACGCCTTCGCCCTGCTGCGCGGCCTGCGGAACGATGCGCTGGCCGAGGCGTTGGGACCCACGGCGGCCGTCGACGTGTTCGACTGGCGCGGCCACCGGGTGCTCAACCCCTTCCGCGACCGCTTCGGCAACGAGACCAGCCCGGCGAGCGAATACGGGGCGGATTACCGGCTGTGGCGCGCCCGCTGGCGCGACGCGCTGTAGGGGGCTGGGGTCTGGGTCGGCCATCGCCCTTTCATCCTCCCCCTCCCCTTGCGGGAGGGGGTAGGGGGAGGGGGCTGCCGACCCCGGGATTGGACGTGGAACATTCAGTACGATTGCTGAATTGAGTGTTCGCCCAGCATCGGTCCTGGTGGCGCCGAACACCCCTCCCCCTGCCCCCTCCCGCAAGGGGAGGGGGAGAGTAGGACGGCGGCCGGGCTTTCTGTTGAGGGGCCTCGCAGTCGTCGGAGGCAACCGACTGGTTGAGAGATGCACAGGGCCGGCTCAGCCGGCCCGGAGGGGAAAGAGCGAATGAAGCGCGTACGACCGGCGTCGATGCGGGTGCTGGAGGGGCAGCCCTTTCCGCTCGGCGCCACCTGGGACGGGCTGGGCGTGAACTTCGCCCTGTTCTCGGCCAATGCCACCAAGGTCGAGCTGTGCCTGTTCGACGAGGAGGGCAAGCGCGAGCTCGCCCGGGTCGAGCTGCCGGAATACACCGACGAGGTCTGGCACGGCTATCTGCCCGACGCCCGCCCCGGCACGGTCTACGGCTATCGCGTGCACGGCCCCTATGAGCCCGCCGCCGGCCATCGCTTCAACCCGAACAAGCTGCTGCTCGATCCCTATGCCAAGCGGCTGGTCGGCGAGCTGAGCTGGGACGACGCGCTGTTCGGCTACACCATCGGCGCGCCGGAGGAGGACCTGTCCTTCGACGACCGCGACAGCGCCCCGTTCATGCCGAAATGCCGGGTGGTGGACCCCGCCTTCACCTGGGGCCGCTCGCGCCCGCCGGCCGTCGCCTGGGACCGCAGCGTGATCTACGAGCTGCATGTCCGCGGCTACACCATGCGCCACCCCTCGGTGCCGCGGCGCCGGCGCGGCACCTATGCCGGGCTGGGCCATCCCACGGTGGTCGACCATCTGCGCGAACTCGGCGTCACCACGGTCGAGCTGATGCCGGTGCACGCCTTCGTCCAGGACCGGCACCTGCTGGAGCGGGGCTTGAGCAATTTCTGGGGCTACAACACCATCGGCTTCTTCGCCCCGCATCCGCGCTATTCCGCCACCGGCGAGACCACCGAGTTCAAGGAGATGGTGGCGCGGCTGCACGATGCCGGGCTCGAGGTGATCCTCGACGTCGTCTACAACCACACCGCCGAGGGCAATGAGCGCGGCCCCACCCTGTCCTTCAAGGGCATCGACAACGCCTCCTACTACCGGCTGGCGGAGGACAAGCGCTACTACATCAACGACACCGGCACCGGGAACACGCTGAATCTCAGCCACCAGCGGGTGCTGCAGATGGTGACCGACAGCCTGCGCTACTGGGTCACCGAGATGGGGGTCGACGGCTTCCGCTTCGACCTCGCCACCATCCTCGGCCGCGAGCCCTACGGCTTCGACGAGAATGGCGGCTTCCTCGACACCTGCCGCCAGGACCCGGTGCTGGCCGGGGTCAAGCTGATCGCCGAGCCCTGGGACCTCGGCCCCGGCGGCTACCAGGTCGGCGGCTTCCCGCCCGGTTGGGCCGAGTGGAACGACCGCTTCCGCAACACCGTGCGCGGCTTCTGGAAGGGCGACGAGGGCCAAGTGGCCGACCTCGCCTCCCGCCTCGCCGCCTCCGGCGACCTGTTCAACCGCCGCGGCCGCCGGCCCTGGGCCAGCGTCAACTTCGTCACCGCCCATGACGGCTTCACCCTGAACGACCTGGTCTCCTACAACGACCGGCACAACGAGGCGAATGGCGAGGACAACCGCGACGGCCATTCCGACAACCTGTCCTGGAACCACGGCGCCGAGGGGCCGACCGACGACCCGGAGATCCGGGCCCTGCGCGAGCGGCAGAAGCGCAACCTGCTGGCCACGCTGCTGCTGTCCCAGGGCACGCCGATGATCCTGGGCGGCGACGAGTTCGGCCGCACCCAGAACGGCAACAACAACGCCTATTGCCAGGACAACGAGATCGGCTGGGTGGATTGGGAGGCGGTCGATGAGAACGGCCGCGCCCTGGCCCGGTTCGTCCGCCGGCTGACCGCGCTGCGCCAGCGCTATCCGGTGCTGCGCCGCAGCCGCTTCCTGGCCGGCGTCTACAATGAGGAGCTGGACGTCAAGGACGTGGCCTGGCTGCGCCCCGACGGGCGGGAGATGGGCAACGACGACTGGGGCAATTCCCAGACCCGCTGCCTGGGCATGCTGATCGACGGCCGCGCCCAGCCCACCGGCATCCGCCGCCGCGGCTCGGAGGCGACGCTGCTGCTCCTGCTGAACGCCCACCACGAGCCGGTGCCCTTCCTGCTGCCGGAGGTCCCGGACGGCAGCGTCTGGACCGCCCTGGTCGACACGGCCGAGCCGGACGCGGCGCCGCGGGGGCACCTGCCTGCGGGGGAGACCTTCGCGCTGCAGGGCCGCGCGGTGGTGCTGCTGTCGGCGCAGACGGGGGGATAAGAACGAGCTGCGTCGCGGCTTGCCGGCGATCTATGGGAGGCGAGCCGTCCGCGGCCGGAACGTCTCCACTGCCTCCCGATCGCCCACCCTGGCCCTGATGTAGCAATCGGCCCAGGCGGCGACGTCCGGATAGCCGGACCGGCCAACTGTCTCGGCGCAGGCCGCGTCGAGGTCGAATTCCGTGCGCCGGAGATGGACGCCGCGGTCAAGCAGGGCCCAATGCGCGCCCGGCCGGCCATAGGGCATGCCGATGCTGCCCGGGTTGACCACCACCCGGCCGTTCACCAGCCGCAGGAATGGCATGTGCGTGTGGCCGCACACCACCGTCTCGACATCGGCGTCCAGGCTGTCGAACACATCCGCCCAGCGGTCGAAACCGGACTCGACCAGGACCATCTCGTCGTCGCGGCGCGGGGTGGCGTGGCAGAAATGCACGCGGCCGAGGCCTTCGACCGGCAAGACAAGCGAGAGCGGCAGCCGCGACAGCCAGTCGAGATGGCGGTCGTTGAGCTGCCGCGCGGCCCAGGCCCCGATCGATCCGGGGTCCGGCGCCGGCTTGTCGCGCCGGTACTCGACCAGTTCGCGGTCGGCGTTGCCGCGGATCCAGGCGGCGCGGTCGCCGAGGGCCAGCAGCCGGTCGAGCACCTCGCAGGGATGCGGCCCTGCCGCCGCGTCGCCGAGGATGACGATGCGCTCGGCGGCGATCACCTCGGGCTCGGCCAGGACGGCCTCGATCGCCGGCAGGACGCCGTGGATATCGGCAAGGACAGCGATCCGGTCCGGCATGGCTCCACCCCAGGGATCAGGGATCGGTCGGTGCGATCCCGGCATCGAAACCGGGCACCGGTTCCGGCATCATAGCGCGCCCTTGCCCCAGCGCACGGCTTCGATCAGCCTCGGAAGGACCCACCCCATGCCCGCCCTTCTCCCCGCCGAGCTCGCCTGGTACGTCACCGGCCGCTTCTACCAGGTCGAGACGGGCGGCCCGGTGGCCGATTACGGCTATTTCCTGCACCTGCCCTTCCTCGACGTGCCGCTGTTCCACGGCAAGCGCGGCGAGACCACCGCCCATTTCACCTTCGCCGCCAACCCGTTCCAGGCGCATGGCGTCGACAATGGCGGGCTGGAACTCGGCATCGACCCGGTCGGCGAGTTCTCGATCTACCTGCAGCGCCGGCCGGAAGGGACCTTCGACGACCCGGACTCCTTCGTCCGGGGCGAGCGCATCGCCACCTTCCGCCGCGCCAGCCTGGTGGTCGGCACCACCGTCACCGGCCCCGACGGCACGACGACCGTGCCGCTGGTCGGCACCAACGTGTTCTCGGCCCGGCTGGTCGAGAGCACGCCCTTCGATTTCGCCGGCGCCCGCCACGATGTGGCGGAGCATCTCGGCCAGGGCGTCACCCAGTTCGGCACCGCCGCGGGCACGCCGGTCTCGCCGACGCCGACCGGCTTCACCCTGGTGG
>JAEKLZ010000423.1 GCA_019508225.1 Inquilinus limosus
AGGGCGACAATTCGGTCGGCGAATTCTACTCGGTGGCCATCACCAACAACCGCCAGCAGGCCGACACCGGCACCAAGATGATCCATATCGGGAAGAACACGACCTCCCGGATCATCTCCAAGGGCATCTCTGCGGGCAAGTCGGACAACACCTATCGCGGCCTGGTGCGGATCCTGCCGGGCGCCGAGGGGGCGCGCAACTTCACCCAGTGCGACAGCCTGCTGATCGGCGACCAGTGCGGCGCCCACACCGTGCCGTATATCGAGAGCCGCAACCCGTCGGCGCAGGTGGAGCACGAGGCGACCACCAGCAAGGTCAGCGACGACGTGCTGTTCTACTGCCGCCAGCGCGGCATCGGCACCGAGGAAGCGCTGGGCCTGATCGTCAACGGCTTCTGCCGCGAGGTGCTGCAGGCGCTGCCGATGGAGTTCGCGGTCGAGGCGCAGAAGCTGGTCGGCATCAGCCTGGAAGGCTCGGTCGGTTAAGAACCGGCCCCATTTTATCGAGGAAGGCCGCGGTGAAGCGGCGAGGGAACGCGGAATGCTCGAGATCAAGGACCTGCACGTCGCCGTCGACGGCAAGGAGATTCTGAAGGGGGTCTCGCTCGCCCTGAGCAAGGGCGAGATCCACGCCATCATGGGACCGAACGGCTCCGGCAAGTCGACGCTGAGCTACGTCATCGCCGGCCGTGACGGCTACGAGGTCACCGGCGGGTCGATCACCTTCAACGGCGAGGACCTGCTGGCGATGGAGCCGGAGGAGCGCGCGCGGGCGGGCGTCTTCCTGGCGTTCCAGTATCCGCTCGAGGTCGCCGGCGTCGGCACCGTCACCTTCCTGCGCACTGCCTACAACGCCCACCGCAAGCATCGCGGCGAGGCCGAGCTGGACCCGATGCAGTTCACCAAGCTGCTGCGCGAGAAGGCCAAGAGCCTCGGCATCGAAACCGAGATGCTGAAGCGCTCGGTCAATGTCGGCTTCTCCGGCGGCGAGAAGAAGCGCAACGAGGCGCTGCAGATGGCGCTGCTGGAGCCCGCCCTGGCGGTGCTGGACGAGACCGACAGCGGCCTCGACATCGACGCGCTGAAGGTGGTGGCCGAGAGCGTGAACAAGCTGCGCTCGCCCGACCGCTCCTTCCTGGTGATCACCCATTACCAGCGCCTGCTCAGCTACATCGTCCCGGACCACGTCCACATCCTGGCCGATGGCCGGATCGTCCGGTCCGGCGGCAAGGATCTGGCGCTGGAGCTGGAGGAAAAGGGCTACGCCGGCGTTATTCCAGCCGCCGCCGCGTGAGGCCGCGATGAGCGAACGGATCACCCCCTCGCCGATCGTCGCCGCCCAGCGCGAGCGCTTCTCGGCCAGCCGCTCGGCGCTGCCCGGCGTCGGCCACAGCGCCGTCGCCCGCCGCCGCGAGGCCGGCATGGCCCGGTTCGAGAGCCTGGGCCTGCCGACGCGCAAGCAGGAGGCCTGGAAGTACACCGACCTGCGGCGGCTGGAAAAGCTGGGCCTGAACGGCGCGGTCGCATCGGCCGATGCGGCGCTGCCGGACTCCCTGCGCGCCTTCGTGCCGGCGCAGGGCCCGTCCATGGTCTTCGTCAACGGCCGGCTGCGGCCGGAGCTGTCGCATCTCGACAGCCTGCCGAAGGGGCTGCGCCTCGACGGCTATGCCGCGGCGCTGGAGGCCGGCGACCCCGAGGTCGAATCCCGCTTCGCCGCACCCAACGATGCGGCCTCGCTGGTCGAGCTGAACACCGCTTTGGTCGAGGACGGCGCCGTGCTGCGCATCGCCCCCGGCGCGGTGATCGAGGCGCCGGTCCGCCTGGTCTTCCTGACCGCGCCGGGCACCGCGGTGGTGGCCAGCCACCCGCGCATCCTGGTCCTGGCCGGCGCCAACAGCCAGGCGACGGTGATCGAGGCCTATCACGGCGTCGACGACACCGGCTATTTCACCAATGCGGTGGTCGATGTCGAGATCGGCGACGCCGCCCGGCTGCGCCACTACCGGCGGCAGAGCGAGGGGCTGCAGGCGGTGCATCTGCTGAACGGCAGCGCCACCATCGGCCGCGACGCCACCTATGACAGCTTCACCCTCAGCCTCGGCGCCGACCTGGCGCGGACCGAGGTGGTCGCGACCTTCACCGGCCGCGGCGGCAACGGCCATGTCACCGGCGCCTACATGGCGGACGGCACCCGCCACATCGACACCACCACGCTGATCGACCACGCGGTGCCGGACTGCCGGTCGCGCGAGGTGTTCAAGGGCGTGCTGGACGGCAAGGGCCGGGGCGTCTTCCAGGGCAAGATCATCGTCCGCCGCGACGCCCAGCGCACCGACGGCTACCAGCTGAACCGGGCGCTGATGCTGTCGAAGACCGCCGAGATCGACAGCAAGCCCGAGCTCGAGATCTACGCCGACGACGTCAAGTGCAGCCACGGCGCCACGGTCGGCGAGATCGACTCCGAGGCGCTGTTTTACCTGCGTGCCCGCGGCATCGACGAGCGCGTCGCCCGGGCCATGCTGGTCGAGGCGTTTCTGCGCGAGGCGCTGGAGGAGATCGCCGACGAGGCGGTCCGTGAGGAGTTCGGGGTCGCGGTCGGGCACTGGCTCGCCGCGCGGCACCAGGAGGGTTAGGTCAGATGGACACGCGGCTGCACATGAGCGGCATCAACGCCTATGACGTGAACGCCGTGCGGGCGGATTTCCCGATCCTGTCCCGCACCGTCTACGGCAAGCCGCTGGTCTATCTCGACAACGCCGCCTCGGCGCAGAAGCCGCGCTCGGTGATCGACGCCGAGAGCCGCGTCTACGAGGAAGAATACGCCAACGTCCATCGCGGCCTGCACTATCTCAGCGGCGCCGCGACCGATGCCTTCGAGGCGACGCGCGAGGCGGTGAAGCGCTTCATCAACGCCGCCTCGATCAAGGAGATCATCTACACCCGCGGCACCACCGAGGCGATCAACCTGGTGGCGCAGAGCTACGGCCGCGCCTTCCTGAAGCAGGGCGACGAGATCATCGTCTCGGTGCTGGAGCACCACTCCAACATCGTGCCCTGGCAGCTGCTGGCACAGGAGAAGGGGCTGGTCCTCAAGGTCGCCCCGATCGACGATGACGGCAACTTCCTGCTCGACGAGTTCGAGAAGCTGCTGTCGCCGCGGACCAAGCTGGTCTCGATCACCTACATGTCGAACGCGCTCGGCACCATCGTCCCGGTCAAGGCGGTGATCGACCGGGCGCATGCGGTCGGCGCCAAGGTGCTGCTGGACGCGGCCCAGGCGATCACCCACATGCCGGTCGACGTCCAGGCGCTGGGCTGCGATTTCCTGGCCTTCTCCGGCCACAAGCTGTACGGCCCGACCGGCATCGGCATCCTCTACGGCCGCGAGGAACTGCTGGAGGCGATGCCGCCCTGGCAGGGCGGCGGCGAGATGATCCGCACCGTCAGCTTCTCCGGCACCACCTTCGCCGAGCTGCCGGCCAAGTTCGAGGCCGGCACCCCGGCCATCGCCCAGACCATCGCCCTGAAGGCGGCGATCGACTACGTCACCGCGCTCGGCCTCGACACCATCGCGGCGCATGAGCGCGACCTGCTGGATTACGGCGTCGATCGGCTGTCGCACATCCCGGGCCTGACCATCGTCGGCCGGGCGCGGGAGCGCGCCTCGATCATCTCCTTCGCCATGGATTGCGCCCATCCGCACGACATCGGCACGGTGATCGACCAGGCCGGCGTCGCCGTGCGGGCCGGCCATCACTGCGCCCAGCCGCTGATGGAGCGGCTGCAACTGCCGGCCACGGCCCGCGCCTCCTTCGCCCTGTACAACACCAAGGCCGAGATCGACGTGATGGCCGAGGCGCTGGGCAAGGTGGTCAAGCTGTTCGGGAAATGACCATGTCTCTCTCCGAGGAAGAGCTGGAGGAGAACTTCTCCCTCCTCGACGATTGGGAGGAGCGCTACGCCTACATCATCAGCCTGGGCGATGCGCTGCCGCCCTTCCCGGAGGCCGAGCGGGTCGAGGCCAACAAGGTGCATGGCTGCCAGAGCCAGGTCTGGCTGATCGCCAGGCCCGAGGACCAGGCGCCGGACCACATCGTGTTCCAGGGCGACAGCGACGCCCGCATCGTCAAGGGGCTGATCGCCATCGTCACCGGCGTGTTCTCCGGCCGCCGGCCGGAGGAGGTGGCGGCGATGGACCTGCGCGGCCTGTTCACTAGGCTCGGCCTCGACACTCATCTGACCAGCGGCCGCCGCAACGGCCTGGCCTCGATGGTCGAACGGATCAAGGAGATCGCGCGGCGCCATCTGGCCGCGCGGGAGGCGACATCATCATGACCCACTTCCCCGATGACGGTCTCGGCCTGAACGACTTCATGCGCGCCGGCACGCTGGACGTGCCGGAGCCGGACTGGATCCATGTCCGCACGCCGCTGTCCAAGGTCACCTCCCCGCTGGATGTCGAGGCCACGCGCTCGGCGGTGATGGACAACCTGACCCTGGTGTTCGACCCGGAGCTGCCGGTCAACATCGTCGAGCTCGGGCTGATCTACCGGGTCGAGGTGTCGCCGGAGGGCAAGGTCGAGATCGACATGACCCTAACCGCGCCGAACTGCCCGGTGGCCGGGTCGATGCCGGCGATCGTCGAGCGCGGCGCCGTGGTGGTGCCGGGCGTGACCGAGGCCAAGGTCAACCTGACCTGGGACCCGCCCTGGTCGATCGAGCGCGCCAGCGAGGATGCCCGGCTGGCGTTGGGGATGTAGGAGCAATCTCAGCCGGCCTTCCTCCATTGTCATCCTCGGGCTTGACCCGAGGATCCAGGGGCTTCCAGAGCGGCTCTTCTTGGCCCTGGATTGCCGGGTCAAGCCCGGCAATGACAGAAAAGGGAAGGGTGGGGCCATTGGGGAACGTCTGCATTGCAACCGCAGACCGTTGAAGTCTTTTCCCGATCGGCCCATCTTGTGGGTCGAGGACAAGAGGTGAACAGGATGCGCGCCCTACCGCCGCCGATTTCCCTGACCGACCGCGCCGCCGACCGCGTGCGCGACCTGATCGCGAAGTCGCCGAAGCCGATCCTCGGCCTCCGGGTCGGGGTGAAGGCGCGTGGCTGCTCCGGCCTCAGCTATTTCATGGAATACGCCGAGGAGCGGAAGAAGTTCGAGGATGTGGTCGAGAGCAAGGGCGTTACCGTCCTGATCGACCCGTCGGCGATCATGTTCCTGCTCGGCACCGAGATGGACTGGGTCCAGGAAGAGTTCGGCGCCCGCTTCGTCTTCAACAACCCGAACGAGGTCGATCGCTGCGGCTGCGGCGAGAGCTTCCGGGTGGCCCAGCCCGAGGGCAAGGAACCGGTTCCGGCCGGTGTCTGACGCCGGCTGACGTTGTCGTGGTGCACCCTGCCGGCCCCGCGCCGGATCTGAGACTCAGAACCCTCCGCCGCCTGATGTCGCCGCCGCGTTTGCGGCGGCTGCTGCGTTTCGCCGTCGGCGGTCTGCTGGTCGGCTGCATGGCCGTCGCCTTCGCCGAGGCCGCGGACGAGGCGCAAAGCCTGTTCGCCTGGATCACCCATGGCCGGCTGTGGCTGGCGCCGATCCTGGGCGCCGTCGGCTTCGGCGTCTCGGCCCTGGCGGCGCAGCGGCTGTTCCCGGCGGCGCCGGGCAGCGGCATCCCGCAATGCATCGCCGCGATCGCCTCGATAGGGCGCGAAGGGCCGACCGTGCAGGTCGGCGCCGTGATCCTGGCCGGCCTGACGCCCAACGCCACCCCGGCGCGGCTGCGGCGGGTGATCACCGCCGGCGGCGCGGCCGGGCTGGCCGGCGCCTTCAACACGCCGCTGGCCGGCATCGTCTTCGCGCTGGAGGAGCTGGTCGGCGGCTTCGACATCCGCAACCGCATGGCGGTGCTGGCCGCGATCTTCCTGTCCTCCGCCGTCGCCATCGCCGTGCTCGGCGACTACACTTATTTCGGCCGCCATGCGCTGGATTTCACGCCGGGGGCGATCCCGGTCTTCCTGCTGGTCGCGGTGCTGGCCGGCATCCTCGGCGGCCTGTTCGGCCGCTGCGTCCTGGCCCTGACCCGGCTGCTGCCGCGGCTGTTCGCCCGGTTCGGCCGCTGGTCGGTGCTGGCGGCCGCCGCCAGCTGCGGCCTGTTGGCCGGGCTGATCGGCCTGGCCGCCGGCGGCGTCACCTTCGGCACCGGCTACGAGCCGACGCGGCTGGCGCTGGAGGGCGGGCAGACCCTGGCCTGGTGGTTCTTCCCGGCCAAGTTCGCCGCCACCGCGCTCGCTTCCTCGGCCGGCATCCCCGGCGGGCTGTTCGCGCCGTCGCTCTCGGTCGGCGCCGGCTTCGGCGCCATCTTCGCGCCGCTGGTCGGCCCGGACCTGGTGCCCTCGCTGATGCTGGTCGGCATGGCCGCCTACCTGACCGGGGTGACCCATTCGCCGGTCACCGCCCTGGTGCTGCTGGCGGAGATGACCGGTGAATCGCGCGGCCTCGCCATTCTGATTCCTGCGGTTGGCCTCGCCTGGCTCGGCTCCCGCCTGGTGCTGCGGCATGGACTGTATCATTTGTTAGCCGAGCGAATTCTTGCACGAGCCGGCTGGAATCCTTCGGCAACAACCTGATATCGTCTGCCTCAAAGGAAAAAAGGCCTTTGGGGGTTCAGGTGAAATACGGTCTTCCGGTGCTGGCCGCGCTGGTGCTTCTGGGCTGCGCCCAGAAACCGGGCGAGTCGTCCGCAGCGCTGTCGCGGACCGTGCCGGTCAACGGCCTCGACATCGGCATCACCCGGCTGACGGAGGCAAACTGGGGGGCCTGGCTGGTCGGGCCGAGCCTGATCGGACCGTCCCCGGCAAAGGTTCGCGCTGCCGAGCGCAAGGCGATCGAGCAGGTCTCGGGCTGCAAGGTCACCAAGGTGACCCAGGGCGACAACCCGATGCGGGCGGAGTATGTCGAGCTGACGGTGGCCTGCTAGGCCTCAGACCAGCGGCCTTTGAATGGCTCTCCAGGCCTTCTCCGTCATGGCGAGGAGGCGAACCGACGTGGCCATCCAGGGATTGTGGTACCGCTGGATGGCCACGCCCCTTCGGGGCTCGCCATGACGGTGAGAATATGAAGCCTTTGATTGTGGCCCTCAGCCGGTCGGCACCTTCAGCTCATAGCGCTCGGTCCAGCGGCTGCGGTCATAGGTCGGCTCGCCGGACTCGGCGAACACCTCCACCGCCTCGGTGATCTGGCCGTCGCGCAAGCGGTACAGCGAGACCGCGTGCACGATGTCGTTGCCGTCGGTCAGCAGCACGCGCGACACCGCCCGCTCGCCGGCCTGGATCAGCTCCTGCAGATGGCAGCGCCAGCGGCCGGGGGAACTGGCGTTCAGGGCGATGAAGGCATCGGCGCCACGGACGCGCTCGCTGGTTTGCGGCCAATCCGCCACGAAATCGTCGGACAACAAACCGAGGGCGCGAGCCCAGTCACGCGCATCGAAAGCGCGCCACAGAGCGGCGACGATATGGTCGTCCATGGCATTTCGATCAATTTGTTCCTAATTTGTTCATTATGCCGAAGACGGTCCTGCCTGTCGAGGGCCCTGTTGCGAATATAGAATACCATGTAACTAATGTATTTTATGCAAGTTGTTTCTACAGTATTCTCCGATATAAGCAATCAACAGCCCAGGATCGTTGATCCTGCCGGCCGAAAGGACCGATCATGATCACCCTGTCGCGCCGCCTGCTGCTGGCCGGTTCGATCATCGTTGCCGCACTCGCCCCCGCGCTCGGCCGGGCCGCCGATCCGGTGTCCGGCATCACCCTCGACTGGGCCTATTATAACCCGGTCAGCCTGGTGCTGAAGGACAAGGGCTGGCTGGAGGAGGCGCTGAAGCCGCAGGGCGTGTCGGTCACCTGGGTGCAGAGCGCCGGCAGCAACAAGGCGATCGAGTTCCTGAACTCCGGCAGCGTCCAGTTCGGCTCCACCGCCGGCGCCGCGGCCCTGCTGGCGCGGATCAACGGCAGCCCGATCAAGGCCGTCTATTCCTACTCGAAGCCGGAATGGACGGCGCTGGTGACCAATGGCGACAGCCCGATCCAGTCGGTCGAGGAGCTGAAGGGCAAGCGCGTCGCCGTCACCCGCGGCACCGATCCCTACATCTTCCTGCTGCGCGCCTTGGCCGATCATGGGCTGGCGGAGCAGGACATCGAGGTGGTGCTGCTGCAGCACGCCGACGGCCGCAACGCCCTGATCGGGAAGCAGGTCGACGCCTGGGCCGGGCTCGACCCTATGATGGCGCAGGCGGAGCTGGAGCAGGGGGCGCGGCTGTTCTACCGCAAGCCCGACCTGAACACCTATGGCGTGCTGAACGTCAACGAGGAGTTCGCCGCCGACCACCCGGAGATCGTCGAGACCGTGATCCGCGCCTATGAGCAGGCGCGGACCTACGCCCTGGCCCATCCGGACGAGCTGCGCGCCGCCCTGGTCCAGGCCGCCGGCCTGACCGACGCGGCGGCGGCGAAGCAGCTGGAGCGCACCGACCTGTCCGGTCCGGCGATCGACGCGCCGAAGCGGGACACCATCCTGGCCGCCGGGGTGGCGCTGCAGAAGGCCGGCGTGATCGATGCCGGGGTCGATGTCGCGGCCACCGTCGACGCGCTGCTCGATTCCCGCTTCAAGACCGCGCTGGCGCAGTAGCCATGGCCAGCCTGGACTCCGCCGCAACCAGAACCGAACTCCGCGAGCCAAGGGCGGCCGGCGCGCTTGGCACCGTCGCGGTCGGGCTGATCCTGCCGGTCGGGCTGGCCCTGGGCTGGGAGGTGCTGGCCACCCTCGGGGTGGTCTCGACCCGCCTGCTGCCGCCGCCGTCACAGATCCTGAAGACGCTGGGCGACCTGGCGAGTCGCGGCGTGCTGCTCGATCATGTGCTGGTGACGCTGTGGCGCGTCTGGTGGGGCTTCCTGCTCGGTGCCGCCGCCGGCACGGCGCTGGGCGCCGCGACCGGCGTCTGGCCGCTGGCCCGCCGCCTGCTGGATCCGACCATCCAGGCGCTGCGCAGCATCCCGTCGATCGCCTGGGTGCCGCTGTTCATCCTGTGGTTCGGCATCTTCGAGACGCCGAAGGTGCTGCTGATCGCGGTCGGCGTGTTCTTCCCGGTCTATCTG
>JAEKLZ010000424.1 GCA_019508225.1 Inquilinus limosus
GGATGCTCCAGGTTCTTGACCAGCTGGGCGCCCGCCGGATCGGTGACCGCGGTGAACACCACCGGGATGTCCTGGGTCGCCGCGACCACGGCCTGGGCCGAGGGGGTGGCGATCGGCACGATCACGTTCGGGTTCTCGACGATGAACTTCTGGGCGATCTGGGCCGCTGTTGCCGGGTTGCCGTGCGCCGATTCCCACTGGAAGACCAGGTTCTCGCCGTCCTTGTAGCCGGCTTCCTCCAGCGCCTTCTTCACGCCGTCGCGGGCGGCGTCCAGCGCCGGGTGCTCGACGATCTGGGTGACCGCGACGGTGACCTTGTCGGCGGCGACCGCCGCCGAGGACAGCAGCGCCAGCGCAGCGCCCGCCGCCAATGCCAAACGGCTGATCTGCATGAATATCCCCCCGTGTTTGGTGCCCCGGCTGACGTCGCCGGGCGTCTGTTGCGCATTAGCGCAGGCGGCCGGGGACCCGTCAAGGAACCGCCGCCCGCCTGCATTTTGTCGGAGTTTTCGCCGTCGACGGCGGGACTTAGCCGAGGTCGAAGACGATGCCCTGGGCCAGCGGCAGCTCGCGGCTGTAGTTCACCGTCGCGGTCTGCCGGCGCATATAGGCTTTCCAGGCGTCCGAGCCGCTCTCGCGCCCGCCGCCGGTCTCCTTCTCGCCGCCGAAGGCGCCGCCGATCTCGGCGCCCGAGGTGCCGATGTTGACATTGGCGATGCCGCAATCGCTGCCCGCCGCCGACAGGAAGGTCTCGGCCTCGCGCACATCGGTGGTGAAGATGCAGGACGACAGGCCCTGAGGCACGTCGTTGTGCTGCATCAGCGCCTGGCCGAACTCCCGGTACTTCAGGACATAGAGGATCGGCGCGAAGGTCTCGTGCTTGACGATGTCGCTCTGGGCCGGCATCTCGGCGATCGCCGGGCGGACGTAGAAGCCGCCCTGCGGCACGCCCGCGGTGACCTGCTCGCCGCCGGTGACGGTGCCGCCCTGGTCGCGGGCTGCCGCCAGCGCCGTCTGCATGCCGTCGAACGACGCCTTGTCGATCAGCGGCCCGACCAGCTTGCCCTGCTCCAGCGGGCTGCCGATGCTCACGGCGCCGTAGGCTTGCTTCAGGGCCGGGACCAGCTTGTCGTAGACGCTGTCATGCACGAACAGCCGGCGCAGGCTGGTGCAGCGCTGGCCGGCGGTGCCGACGGCGCCGAACAGGATGGCGCGCACCGCCATGTCGAGATCGGCCGACGGGCAGACGATCATGGCGTTGTTGCCGCCGAGCTCGAGCAGCGAGCGGCCCAGGCGCTGGGCGACGCGCGGCCCGACCTCACGGCCCATGCGGGTTGACCCGGTGGCCGAGATCAGCGGTACCTTCGGGCTGTCGACCAACGTCTCGCCGATGGCGCGGCCGCCGATCAGGATCTCGGCCAGGCCGTCCGGCACGCCGCCGAAGCGCTCGGCCGCCTTGCGGAAGATCGCCATGGTGGCCAGCGCCGTGACCGGCGTCTTCTCCGACGGCTTCCAGATCACCGGGTTGCCGCAGACGAAGGCCAGCGCCGCGTTCCAGGACCACACCGCGACCGGGAAGTTGAAGGCGGAGATGACGCCGACAGGGCCCAGCGGGTGCCAGGTCTCGGCCATGCGGTGGCCCGGCCGCTCCGACGCGATGGTCAGGCCGTAGAGCTGGCGGGAGAGGCCGACCGCGAAGTCGCAGATGTCGATCATCTCCTGCACTTCGCCCAGACCTTCCTGGAGGATCTTGCCGGCCTCGATCGAGACCAGCCGCCCCAGCTCGGCCTTATGGGCGCGCAGCTCCTCGCCGAGCAGGCGCACCAGCTCGCCGCGGCGCGGGCCCGGCACGGTGCGCCAGTTCAGGAAGGCGTTGGACGCGCGCTCGATCGCGGCGTCGGCATCGGCTTCGGTATTCTCGTGCAGGCGGGCGATCTCGGCGCCGTCGACCGGCGACCGGACGACCAGCGTGCCGCCGGTCAGGGCGTCGGGGTCCAGCCCGAGGCCGCGGATCAGATCGTTCAGCTCCATGAAACACAACTCCGGAGAACTTTGAGCGCCGAAGGCGCTGATGGGCGGCATTCGTATCGTTGCCGGCCGCGCGGGGCAAGCGCAGCGGCGACGGGCGGGGGCGGCGCGACACACCACCAAAAATGGTATTGCCTTCGATGCAAAATAGTGTTTATGGTTTGTTCGTATCTTATAAATGGTGGTGGGGACGATGAGCGCGGCATTCCTCGAGGCGCTTCATGCCGAGGCTGTGACCATGGTTGCGGCGGTGCGGCAGACCCGCAGCGCCCGCAGCCTGCTCGACGGTTCGGCCGGGGTCGCGACCTATGCGAATGCCCTGCGCGAGACCTACCACTACCAGCACGCGCTGCAGCCGACCCTGGCGCAGGCGGCGGAGCGGATGCTCGACCATGGCCGGCACATGCCGCTGGCGCTGCTGCTGCAGGAGAAGGCGCGGGAGGTGGCGGGGCTGGACCTGCGGGTGCTCGACGATCTCGAGGCGCTCGGCTTCAGCCGGTCGGACGTGGTCACCTCGATGCCGGCGCCGCCGACCCAGGCCTGGATCGCCTGGTTCCGGTTCCTCGGCCGCAGCGATCATCCTGCCGGCTTTCTCGGCGTGGCCTATCTGCTCGAATATCTCGCCGCCACCTGCGCCGGAACGGCGGTCGACGGCCTGTTGCGGACGGCGCGGATCGCCGGCATCCGAAGGGCGCTCGGCTTCCTGCGCAGCCGGGTCGAGGCGCGGGAAGGGCATGTGCGGACGCTGGCCGCGGCGCTGCCGGCGCTCGACGACCCGGCGGAGATCGACGCGGTGCTGACCTCGGCCCGGGTGACCCGGAGTCTCTATGCCGGCATGCTCCGCGCCGTCGACGGCATGTCGGCGATGCCGGCGCGCCGGGTGGCGGGCTGACGTCGTGATCGGCCGCGGCCCCTGGAGGTCGGATGTGGCCCGTTTCCGCGTCGGGTCCGCTGCGGCAAAATACGTCGTCGCGGCGGTCCTGAGAGAGGAGAGGCGGGGCATGACCATCACCGCCAGGAGCATGACGCCCCTGCTGCAGGTCCACGACATGCCGCAGTCGCTGGCCTTCTATCGGGAGGTGCTGGGCTTCACGATCATCGACGCCTCGGCCGTGGTCGAGGCGCCGGAGGGACGCTTCTCGCATTGGGTGTGGCTGGCGCTCGGGGCGGCCCAGCTCATGCTCAACACCGCCTATGACGAAGGACGGCGCCCTGCCGGGCGGGTCGAGGCCCGGCAGCGCTGGCATGGCGACACCTGCCTCTATTTCGGCGTCGACGATGTCGATGCCGTCCATGAATCGCTCCGCTCCAGGCTGCCGGACCTGAAGCCGCCGGCCGATGCGCCCTACGGCATGCGGCAGCTCACTCTCCGCGACCCGGACGGCTACTGCCTGTGCTTCCAGACGCCGATCCCGGCGCAGGGCGGGGCCCGACCCGGCACCTGATCCGGAGCTGTCCGGCCGATGCGCCTTTTGATAGAAGCCCCTTGCAGCGAGGGCCGGGAAGGGGAGGAACCGATGCACGAGGGCGTTGCCACGAACCAGGCTCACTGGAACGAGCGGGTCGCGGTGCATCTCCGCTCCGCCTTCTACAATGTCGACGGCTTCCGCTGCGGCGAGACCGATCTGGGGCCGATCGAGGCGGCGGAGATCGGCGACATCGCCGGGCTGCGCGTCGCCCATCTGCAGTGCCATTTCGGCATGGACACGATGTATCTCGCCCGGCGCGGCGCGCGGGTCACCGGGCTCGACTTCTCCGCCGAGGCCGTCGCCGCGGCCCGGGCGCTGGCGGCCGAGACCGGCAGCCGCGCCGATTTCGTCGAAGGCGACCTCTACGATGCGCCGCGCCTCCTGGGCGAGGGCCTCTATGACCTCGTCTTCACCAGCTGGGGCACGATCATCTGGCTGCCCGACATCGTCCGCTGGGCGCAGGTGGTGGCGGCGCTGCTGAAGCCCGGCGGGCGACTCTACTTCCTCGACGGCCATCCGGCGGCGCGGGCGCTGGACCAGGCCGGCGCCGAGGCGCCGCTGGTGCCGCGCTACGCCTATTTCCGCGACGTGCCGATCGAGTTCGACGGGCAGGGCAGCTACGCCGACCGCGACGCCGTCTTCACCCACACCCGCACGGTGGAATGGGACCATCCGCTCGGCGCCATCGTCGGCGCGTTGCTGGCCACGGGGATGCGGCTGGAGGCGCTGCGCGAGCATGACGCCGCGGCCTGGCAGATGTGGCCCTGCCTGGTGCCGGGAGCGGACGGGCTGTGGCGGATGCCGGCGGACCGGCCGAACCTGCCGCTCAGCCTCACCATCGAGGCGGTGAAGGACTGAAGCCGTCGAGGCTGCTTGGAGGAGGAGTCCGGCCGGCTGAGCCGGGACCGGAGCGGCGTCTCACCGGGGCCTTCCGCATCGCCCCTTCTGGGTGAGACCGGCTTCGCTCAGCCCTGCGCCGCGATCCGGGCGGGCCCCGACGGGGTCGGGATCTCGATATCGACCTCCAGGGTCGACACGGAATTGCCGCGGTCGAGCTTGACCTGCACCTTCTCGCGGTCGATCGCGATGTGCTTGGCGATCACCGCCAGGATCTCCTCCTGCAGGATCGCCACCAGGTCGGACCGGCCGCCGATCACCGAGCGCTCATGCGCCAGCAGGATCTGCAGCCGCTCCCGCGCCACCGGGGCGGAGTTCCGCTTGGTGAAGAAGCTGAACAGGCTCATGCCACCCTCCGGCCGAACAGCTTGGCGAAGATGCCTTTCTTGTCGCTGGGCACCGTCATCTCGAGGGTCTCGCCCCGCAGGCGCTTCGCCGCATCCATATAGGCCCGGGCCGGGGCGCTCAGGGGCGCGTTGAGGGTGACCGGCGCGCCCATGTTCGAGGCCCGCAGCACCTCTTCGCTCTCGGGGATGATGCCGAGCAGCGGGATCGACAGGATCTCCAGCACATCCTCGGTCTTCAGCATCTCGCCGCGCTCGGCCCGCGCCGGGTCGTAGCGGGTCAGCAGCAGGTGCTTCTCGACCCGCTCGCCCTTCTCGGCCTTCTCGGTCTTGGAATCGAGCAGGCCGATGATGCGGTCCGAATCACGGACCGAGGAGACCTCGGGGTTGGTCACCACCACCGCCATGTCGGCGTGGCGCATGGCCAGCACGGCACCCTTCTCGATCCCGGCCGGGCTGTCGCAGATCACCCAGTCGAACTTCTCACGCAGCTCGCCGATGACGCGCGACACGCCCTCCATGGTCAGGGCGTCCTTGTCGCGGGTCTGCGACGCGGCCAGCAGCGACAGAGTGTCGATGCGCTTGTCGCGGATCAGCGCCTGCGGCAGCTTGGCGTCGCCCTGGACCACATTGATCAGGTCGAACACGACCCGCCGCTCCGACCCCATCACCAGGTCGAGGTTGCGCAGGCCGACATCGAAGTCGACGACGACGACGTTCTGCCCGGTCTGGGCCAAGGCCGCGCCCAGCGCCGCGGTGGAGGTCGTCTTGCCGACGCCGCCTTTTCCGGATGTCACGACCAAGACCTTGGCCATACTTGCCGCTCTCCTCTTTTGTCTCAGTCCAGGGCTGCCAGAACCATGGCGTCGCCGTCGAGCCAAGCCTGCACCGCCCTGCCGCGCAGCTTTGCGATCGCCCGGCCGCGCAGCGTGCCATACACGTGGATCGACCCGCCGGCGATGATCTCGGCGCCGGAGGCGACCGACCCGACGACCGTGACGTCGCCCTCGGGGAAGATCACCGATTGGCCGGAGCGGACCGGCCGGTCCAGCAGCAGCGAGGCGGCGGGCCGCGCTTCAGCCGCCGGCATGGCCGAGGCCTGGGCGCCGTCCGGCACCTCGATCATCCCGGCGGGCCGGCTGCCGGTCATCATCGGCGGCAGGCCCCAGGCTTCGGAACCGAGCCAGGACGGGTCGGCGCCTTCGATCCCGATCAGCCGGATGTCGCGCTGCTGCAGATCCTCGATCAGGGCCGAGAGGTCCTGCTTGCGCATCGGCAGAGCCGACAGGTCGACCACGACGGGACGGCCCTGGAAGAAGGTCGGCGAGCGCTGGATCTGGGCGTCGAGCTCGGTCAGCCAGTCGGTGATCGGCGGCTCCGGCGCCAGGACGAGCGCCATGAAGGAGCGACCACGGAAGCGGATGGCGGGGCGGGTGGTTCGGGCTGCTGTTGTCACGGTCAGGGGCGTAGCCGGGCGCGATCCGGCCGTCAACAAAGGGGTTCGTCCCCCATTGAACCCGGTTCGATCCGGATATGCAACAGGTTGTGGTTCCCAGGCGCGCTAGCCGCCATGTGTTGTGTCGCGACCGATCCCGTCGCAGGCGATTTGCAATGCTTTCGTCCGCCGGGCCGGCGGCCACGCCATCGCCCGTCCGAGGGACCACGGCGTGCCGAACGGCAGCAATCGAGACAGACAGCGGGGCGACTCGGGGCCGAGGGCCGATATGTCGGCCGCAACCGTGTCGGAGGGTCAGTCGGCCGGGCCGGCGCCGAAACGCCGCAGCGTCTCGGCGAGATGGGGTGGTGGCGCCGCCTCGGCGGTCACCGGCGGCTTCTTCGGGTATAGCGGCACGGACACCGCGCGGGCGTGCAGGTGCAGCGGCGGTGCCTCCGGCCCGCGGCCGGCGGTGCCATAGATCGCGTCGCCCAGGATCGGGAAGCCGGAGGCGGAGCAGTGCAGCCGCAGCTGGTGGGTGCGCCCGGTCAGCGGCCGCAGCTCCAGCCAGGCCAGGCCCTCGGCGCGGCCCAGCACGCGGAACTCGCTCTGCGCCGGCTGGCCGGCGGGGTCGACCTTCATCCACCAGCCGCGCTGCGCCGATCGCTTGGCCAGCGGCAGGTCGATGCGGCCCTCATCCGTGGCCGGGCCGCCCTCGACCACCGCCCAATAGGTCTTCGCCACCCGGCCGGAGGCGAACAGTTCGCCCAGCGTGGCCGTGGCCTTGCGGTGGCGGCCCAGCACCAGGCAGCCGCTGGTGTCCTTGTCCAGGCGATGGGCGAGGGCGGGGGAATGCGGCAGGCCGAAGCGCAGCGCGTCGAGATGATGGTCCAGCACCGGCCCGCCCTTCGGCCCGGCATGCACCGGCAGCCCGGCCGGCTTGTCGAGGATCAGCATCAGCCCGTCCCGGTACAGCAGGCGGGCCAGGATCTCGGCGTCGGTCGGGGCGGCGATCATCCCGGCGTCATCGCACCAGGGCGGTTCGAAGGCAACAGCGGGTTGGGTCGGATCGAATAGATGACCTTAAGTTTGTTAGATAGAAATCTGATTTTGCTGGAATATAAAGCTCCCGCCACGCGGGTGGCGGGAGCTCGCTTCGGTTCAGGTCAGCGGTCAGTGGTGATGGCGATCCCG
>JAEKLZ010000425.1 GCA_019508225.1 Inquilinus limosus
TCTCGCGGAACACCTCCGGCGTGCCCTGCACATCGCGGAAATGGACGAAGGAGATGGCCTTGCCGAAGCCGCGGATGGCGCCGGGCAGGTCGTCGGTCATCAGCGTGAAGTTGCCCTGGCACAGCGTGATCGTGTTCATCGGGCTGGGCACGATCTCGACCAGGCGCCGGTAGTTGTCGATGCTGCGCATGATCCGGCCGACGCCGCGGATCGGCGACAGCGGCGGGTCGTCCGGGTGCATCGAGATCTTCACCCCGGCCTCTTCGGCGACCGGCAGGACCTTCTTCAGGAAGTAGTCGAGATTGACCCAGAGCTCGTCCTCGCCGATCGGCGGGTTGCTGGTCAGGTCCGCGGGCACGTCGGCGAGGTTGAAGCTGGTGACCACCGAGCCGCCGCGCGAGGGCGTCGCCAGGTTGGTGCGCACCCAGTTGAAATCGGTCATCCACTCGTAGCACCAGACCGGGATGCCGAGCCGGCCCATGTTCCGCAGCAGCGTGCAGACCGTCGCGATCTCCTCGTCACGCCCCGGCAGGCCGCGCTTGGCCTGGTTCAGCGGCGGGCGGGACTCGATCACCTTCAGGGTGAAGCCGGCGTCCTCATAGCGCTGCTTCAGGCGCTGCAGCGGCCCGAAATCCCAGGGCGCCTCGCCCTGCAGCAGGTCGTCGGGCGGCAGGCCGCCGACGGCGAGGTCGACCCCGGCCTGCTTCGCCAGCTTCCAGACGGGCGTCGGCGTGGGACTGATGAATTCGGCGATTTCGAGCATGGTCGTGAGGATTCCGGAAAGGCTGGGCGGTGAAGGGTGATGGTCGGCGAAGTCAGGCGGGCAGCAGCTCCGAAAGCCGCTCCTGCGCGACCTGCGGCTGGCGATCGTAGAGGAAGCATGAGGCGGTCTGGCGATCGCCGATCCGGAACAGCGGCGGCTCCGCCCCGCAGGCCTCCATGGCCCGCGGGCAGCGGGACCGGAAGCGGCATCCGCCGGCGGCGACACCGGCCTCGCGCGCCTTGATCGGCTGGGCGCCCCAGCGCCGGTCGAGATCGGGCCAGGGGATCGAATCCACCAGCAGCTGGGTGTAGGGGTGCTGCGGGTCCTTGATCACCTGGTCGACATCCCCCGCCTCCATCACCGCGCCGCGATACAGCACGATGATCGACTTGGCGATGTGGTAGGCGGTCGTCAGGTCGTGGGTGACGTAGATGATCGAGACGCCATGGTCGCGCTGCAGGTTGCGCAGCGTCTCCAGGATCGTGGCGCGGAGCGACGCATCGACCATCGACACCGGCTCGTCGGCGATCAGCAGCCGCGGCTTCAGCAGCAGGGCGCGGGCGACGTTGATGCGCTGGCGCTGCCCGCCGGACAGCTGGTGCGGGAAGCGGCCGAGGATGTCCTCCGGCCGCAGCCCGACGGCGGTCAGCGCGTCCTCCATCTTGGCGCGCGCCTCCGCCTTCGACGTCGCGAGGCGGAACTTCCGGATCGGCACCGTCAGCAGATGGTCGACCGTGTAGAACGGGTTGAACACGGCGAAGGGATCCTGGAACACCGCCTGGACCTCGCGGCGATAGGCCATCTTCTCCTTGCCGCGCAGGGTCGAGACGTCCTTGCCGCGATAGATGATCCGGCCGGTCGACGGCGCGATGAAGCCGAGCAGCAGCATGGCCAGCGTGGTCTTGCCGCTGCCGCTCTCGCCGGCCACGGTCAGGATCGTCGGCTCGTCCTCCTTCAGCGTCAGCGAGATGTCGCGCAAAGCCATCGTTGACTGCGTGTTGACGAGGCCGCGCGTGTAGGTCTTCGAGACGTGCTCGAGCCGCAGCAGATCGGCCATCTCAAGCCTCCCCGTAGAGATGGCAGGTGACGCCCCGGCCGCCGGCTAGGATGCGCTGCTCGGGCCGGGTGGTGCTGCAGACATCCATGGCCCGGCCGCAGCGCGGGTGGAAGGCGCAGCCGCCCGGCAGCCGCAGCAGCGACGGCGCCAGGCCGGGGATGCCGCGGAACACGCCCTTGTTCTCCAGGCTGGGCAGGCTGTCGATCAGCGCCCGGGAATAGGGGTGCTTCGGGTCGGTGAACATCTCGCGGACGGTGCTGACCTCGACCAGCCGCCCGGCATACATCACCGCGACCTTGTCGACGAACTGCGCCATCAGCCCCATGTCGTGGCCGATCAGGATGACCGCGGCGTTGATTGCCTTCTGGACATTGTCGATCGTCTCCATCACCTGGCGCTGGGTGACGACGTCGAGCGCGCTGGTCGGCTCGTCGGCGATGATGACGTGGGGGTCGAGCAGGATGCCGATGGCGATGCAGACGCGCTGCTTCATGCCGCCTGACAGCTCATGGGCATACATGCGGTAGACGCCGGCATCGAGATCGACCGATTGCAGCGCCCGCTTGCAGCGCGCCTCGATCGCCGCGCGGGGTTCGCCCGGCAGATGCGACTTCACCGCATCGACCATCTGGGCGCCGATCCGCGTCACCGGGTTGAGCGAGTTCATCGCCCCCTGCGGGATATAGGCGATGCGGGACAGCCGGGCCCGGCGCATGCCCTCGGCGTCCAGCGCCATCAGGTCGGCGCCGCCGATGATCACCGCGCCGCCCTCGATCCGGCCCGGCGGCTTGATCATCCGCATCATGGCCAGGGCCAGCGTGCTCTTGCCCGAGCCGGATTCGCCGACCATGCCGAGCTTCTCGCCGGCGTTCAGGGTGAAGCTGACATCGTCCAGCGCCCGGGCGCGGCCGGAATCGGTGTAGTAGGTCACCGCGAGGTTGCGGACGTCGAGGACGGGGGCCGCCTCGACGGCTGCCGGCTGGATCATGGCCTTCCTCCGGTCCCGGGGCGGCGCGAGGGTCGCATCCATCGCCGTCACTCCGTCCTCCGCACGCGGGGATTGGCCAGCTCGTCCAGGCCCATATTGATCAGGGCCAGCGACCCGAGGATCAGGATCATCGCCACCGACGGGATGATCGGCCACCACCACCAGCCGTTGAAGAAGGCACCCTGCGACTGCGCCGCCCAGATGATGTTGCCCAGCAGCGGCTCACGCAGCGGCCCCAGCCCGAGCACGGCGAGGTAGAAGGCGGCGAAGACGGCCGAGAACACCTGGGCCACGAACGCGGCGGCGATGAAGGGCAGCAGGCAGGGCAGGATCTCCTTGAAGATGATGCCGAGGTCGCCGACGCCCGACAGCTTGGCCACGGCGACGAACTGCCGTTCCTTCATCGTCAGCACCTGGGAGCGGATCACCAGCGTCGGCCCCATCCAGGCCAGCAGCACGACGATCAGCGCCATGGTCAGGATGGTGACGTCGCGCTTGTCGAGCGACCCGGCGATCACGACCTGGATCAGCAGCACCGGGATCGGCGTCAGGACCTGGCAGACGGTGCGGATCACGGCGTCGGCCCAGCCCCGGAAATAGGCCGCGATGAAGCCGAGCACGACGCCGATCAGCGTGCCCAGGCCGCCGGCGATGAAGCCGATCAGGGCCGTCTGCCACATGCCCACGACCATGGCGGAGAATAGGTCGCGGCCGAAGAAATCGGTGCCGAAGGGATAGCGCAGGCTCGGCGGCTTCTTCACCGCCACCGACAGCGGATAGGCGTTTTTCGGGTTGATCGTCATCAACCCGACGACGGTGAAGGCGATGAGGCCGAGCAGGATCAGCACGCCCAGCGCCAGCCCCTTGTTGCGGCGCAGGTAGCGCAGCACCAGGACGGGGCGGCCGGGGCGCTGGAACACCGGTTCGGCGGCGGGCGAGAGCGTGGCGATCGTCATGTCTCACGCTCCTCACGAATTGCGGACGCGGGGATCGAGCAGCGGGTACAGGAACTCGACCACGGTCATCAGCACCGCCACGGCGATGGTGATGAACACCACGATGCCGTAGATGGTCGGGAAGTCGTTGGCGCGGATGGCGAGGTTGAGCGCGCTGCCGATGCCCGGCAGGCCGAACAGCCCCTCGACGATGATCGCCGAGGTGACGATTGCGGCGGGCGCGAGGGCCAGCGCGGTCACCTGCGGCAGCATCGCGTTGCGCAGATAATAGTCGCGGAAGATCCGGCCGCCGGTCAGGCCCTTGTGCTCGGCGAAGTTGACGTAGTCCTCGCCCTGGATGGTGACGCCCATGCCGCGCATCGACAGCACCCAGCCGCCGACCGAGCCGAGGATCAGGGACAGCGCCGGCAGCACCTGGTGCTGCAGCATGTCGAGGGCGAAGCCGATGGAGAGGTTCGGCACCACCCCGGCGGAATAGGCGCCGCCGAGCGGCAGCCATTGCAGCCGGAAGCCGATGAAGAACAGCAGCAGGATGGCCATGATCACCGGCGGCACGCCGGTCAGCAGGATGAAGGGCGCGGCGAAGCCCCGCAGCCAGCGCGGCGCCCGCGGCCAGGCGGCGACGGCGCCGAGCAGGTTGCCGATGATGAAGCTGAGGATGGTGGTGACCAGCAGCAGGCCGATGGTCCAGGGCAGCGACTGCGCGATCACCTCGGACACGGTCGAGGGGTAGCGGTACAGCGAATAGCCGAAATCCATCCGCAGGATGTTGCCGAGATAGGTCCAGTACTGGTGGTACAGCGGCTGCTCGAGCCCGAACTGCTGCTGCATCGAGGCGATGATCTTCTCCAGATCCTGGGGCGAGAAGCCGCCGGTGCGGGCCAGCTCGCCGAAGCGCTCGCGCAGCGCGTTGCGGCTGGACAGGCGCGGGATGAGGAAGACGATGGTCGAGGCCGCCCAGACCACCAGGACGAGGAACAGAAGACGCCGGATGATGAGCTTGACAGTCACTGGGGCGATCCTGGTGTTGCCGGACAGGAGGTGCGCGCCCCGGGGGCGCGCACCTGTCGCAAGCGAGCGGTTACGGCGCGCCCGACGGCTGCAGCGCCGCGATCACCAGCAGGCCGGTATGGGCCCAGAACGCGCCGTTGGTGCCGCCGGCGAGGTTGGTGGCGCTGGGCCAGCCCTTCCAGTAGTGGTTGTTGTAGGGGATCCGGTGCAGCCACTGGATCACCGGCACGTCGATCGTGTCGCGCCAGTAGATGCCCAGCGCCTTCGCCGCGCCCTCCTGGAACTTCGGATCGTTGGAATCGAGCGGCGAGATCTCGTCCAGGATCTTGTCGAGTTCGGCGTTCTTGTAGCGCGAGAACCGGTTGGCGCCCCCGGCCACGCCGGTCGCGCTGCTGTACTTGCCGTGATAGAGGTTCAGCGCCTCGAACGCGTCGTACAGGCTGGCGCCATGCCCGAAGAGGTAGAGGCCGGGCTTGCCGTCGACCATGTTCTGGAAGGCGTCGGTGCCGAAATTGACATTCGCGTCGAACCCCGCCTGGCGCAGCATCTCGGCGAGGACCGGGGCGATGTCGCCATGGATGGTCTCGAAGGCCTGGATGGTGGCGTCGAAGGTCTTGCCGTCCTTCGCCCACAGCCCGTCGCCGTTCTTGCTGAAGCCGGCCTCGGTCATCAGCTTCTCGCTCTCCGCGACGTCGAACTTGCCGGGCTGGTACTTCTCCTCCTCCGCCTTCACGGCCGGGGAGTCGGCGAATTTCTGCAGGTTCGGGTACAGGGGGAACGGGTAGATCGTCGCGATCTTGGCGCCGTCATAGAGCACCTCGTTGATGCGGTCGCGGTCGATCGCCAGGCTGATCGCCTTGCGCACCCGCG
>JAEKLZ010000208.1 GCA_019508225.1 Inquilinus limosus
ATGTCCGGCCGGATGGTCATCGCCAGCCGCGCCCGGCCGGGCCCGACCTCCAGGATCTCCATGCCCAGCGCGCGGCTGGCGCCGTCGTCGCGCCACATCGTCTCGGCCGCGGCCTTTGCGACCGCCTCGGCCTCTGCCCCGGTCGTCGCCTTCATTCCGCCCGCCCCGTGAGCTTGGCCGGTCGCTTCTCGATGAAGGCGCGGACGCCCTCGGCATAGTCCGGGGTGCGCCCGGCCCGGCGCTGCAGGTCGCGCTCGAGGTCGAGCTGGGCGTCCAGGCTGTTGCCGGCCGAGGCGTCGAGCGCCTGCTTGATCAGCGCCAGCCCCTGGGTCGGCTGGGTGGCGAGGTGGGCGGTCAGGGCCTCGGCCTCCTGGCGCAGCGCCGCATCGTCCACCGCCTTCCAGATCAGGCCCCATTCCTCGGCCTTATCCGCTGGCAGCGGCTCGGCCAGCAGGGCCAGGACGCGGGCACGGGCGGCACCGACCAGCCGCGGCAGCGCATAGGTGCCGCCGGAATCCGGCACCAGGCCGATCTTGGCGAAGGACTGGATGAACTTGGCCGAGCGCCCGGCCAGCACGATGTCGCAGGCCAGGGCGATGTTGGCCCCGGCCCCGGCGGCGACGCCGTTGACGGCGCAGACCACCGGCTTCGGCAAGGCCCGCAGGCGGCGGATCAGCGGGTTGTACAGCCCGTCCAGCGTGGCGCCGAGATCGGGCGCCTCGCCGCTGGTGGCGCGGTCGTTGAGATCCTGTCCGGCGCAGAAGCCACGCCCCGCCCCGGTCAGCAGCACCGCCCGGCAGCCGGCATCGGCCTCGACCCCGGCGAGCGCCTCGGCCAAGGCGCGGTGCATCGCCTCGTTGAAGGAATTCAGCCGGTCGGGGCGGTTGAGCGTCAGGACGCTCCAGCCGTCGCGCCGATCGACCAGAACCGTTGGGTCCACGGGCCATCCTCCTCTGGCGGGCCGGTTGTCCGGGCCTCTTGAATTGAACGATCGATCGGTTAATTGTTAGACCCGCAGCCCGGCCTGTCAATCGCCAACCGACCGGGTGATCGGGGAGGACGCCATGACCGCCATCCTGCAGAGCTACATCGAGGACCGCTGGGCCGCCCCGACCGAAGGGCTGGCCGACATCGCCAGCGCCATCGACGGGCGGGTGGTGGCCCGGCTGTCGAGCCGTGGCCTGGATTTCGCGGCGATGGTCCGCCACGCCCGCGAGGTCGGCGGCCCGGCGCTGCGCCGGCTGACCTTCCACCAGCGCGCCGACCTGCTGAAGGCGCTGGCGCTGTACCTGTCCGAGCGCAAGGAGCCGCTCTACGCCCTCGCCGCCGACACCGGGGCGACCCGGCGCGACAACCTGATCGACATCGATGGCGGGCTGGGCACGATCTTCGCCTATGCCTCGCGTGGGCGGCGCGAGCTGCCGAGCGAGCGCTTCCTGCTGGAGGACGGCGTCGAGAGGCTGTCCAAGGGTGGCAGCTTCATCGGCGTGCATGTGCTGACGCCGCTGACCGGCGTGGCGGTCCATATCAACGCCTTCAATTTCCCGTGCTGGGGCCTGCTGGAGAAGCTGGCGCCGGCGATCCTGGCGGGGGTGCCGGTGATCACCAAGCCGGCCTCGGCCACCGCCTATGTCGCCGAGGCGCTGGTCAGGCTGATTGCCGAGTCCGGCATCCTGCCCGCGGGCGCCCTGCAATTCGTAGCCGGCAGCGCCGGCAACCTGCTGGACCATCTGACCGGCCAGGATCTGGTGGCCTTCACCGGCTCGATCGAGACCTCGGAAAAGCTGCGCAACCACCCCGCGATCTCGCGCAACGCGGTGCGCTTCGTGGCCGAGCGGGATTCGCTGAACGCCGCGGTGTTGGGCCCCGACGCGACGCCCGGCACGCCGGAGTTCGACCTGTTCGTCAAGGAGGTGGTGCGCGAGATGACGGCGAAGGCCGGGCAGAAATGCACCGCCATCCGCCGCATCCTGGTGCCGCGGGCGCTGGAGCACGACGTCATCGCCGCCTTGTCGCAGAAGCTGACGGGCCTGACCATCGGCGACCCGCGGCAGGAGGCCACGCGAATGGGCCCGCTGGTCAGCCTCGCCCAGCGCGACGACGTCCGCGCCCGCATCGCCGAGCTGTCGGCGGAGGCCGAGGTCGTGGTCGGCGACCCCGCCAATGACGGCGCCCCGGGCGGCGCCTTCCTGGCCCCGGTGCTGCTGCGCTGCACCGACCCGGACCGGGCGCGCAAGGTGCATGTGGTCGAGGCCTTCGGGCCGGTGGCGACCGTGATCGCCTATGACGGGCTGGACCAGGCGGTGGAGCTGGTGCGCCGCGGCGAGGGCAGTCTGGTGGCCTCGGTCTTCACCCACGACGATGCGGTGGCCGACGCGCTGGTGTTCGGTCTGGCGCCGTTCCATGGACGAATTCTTATCGTGGACCGCGACTGCGCCGGCGAGTCGACCGGCCACGGCTCGCCGCTGCCGGGACTGGTGCATGGCGGCCCCGGCCGCGCCGGCGGCGGCGAGGAGCTGGGCGGCATCCGCGGCGTGCACCACTATCTGCAGCGCACCGCCCTGCAGGGGTCGCCCGCCCGCCTGTCGGCCCTGACCCGCACCTGGCTGCAGGGCGCCCCGGCGCCGGTGCCGGCCACCCATCCGTTCCGCCGCAACTATGAGGAGCTGACGATCGGCGAGACGGTGGAGACGCCGGCGCGCACCATCACGCTGGCGGATATCGAGCATTTCGCCGAATTCACCGGCGACGCCTTCTACGCCCATATGGACGAGGAAGCGGCCAAGGCGAACCCGTTCTTCCCCGGCCGGGTGGCGCATGGCTACCTGATCCTGTCCTTCGCCGCCGGCCTGTTCGTCGACCCGGCGCCCGGGCCGCTGCTGGCCAATTACGGCCTCGACAATCTGCGCTTCCTGAAGCCGGTGTCGCCCGGGGACTCGATCCGGGTGCGGCTGACGGTCAAGCGCAAGACCGCCGCCCGCGTGCCGGAATACGGCGAAGTGCGCTGGGATGTCGAGGTGTTCAACCAGGCCGACGAGACCGTCGCCCGCTACGATCTGCTGACCATGAGCGCGAGGCCGGCGGCGGCTTAAGCGGCCGCTGCGACAACAAACCTGCGGCATGGCTCCAAAGTAGTATTCCCCTGCCGCGCGGAAGGCGCATCATGCTCTCGATGTCGCGGTCCGGAACCTATCGCCGGGTCGAGGCGTCATCCCCAGAGAGCCGACCCTGGATTGGAGGAGCCTCATGAAGCGCTGGAAGACACCGAAGATCCGCGAGATCTCCGTGGGCTGCGAAATCAACGCCTACGCCTGCGCGACCGTCTAGGACCAACCTCCGCCACGTGGCGGATCCGGCGAGGCTGCGGAAAGCGGGGCTGAGACCATGCGCATCGTCGTCCTCGGTTCCGCCGCCGGCGGAGGTTTTCCTCAATGGAACTGCAACGCGCCCACCAGCAGGGGGGTGCGGACCGGAAGTTTGCGCGCCAAGCCGCGCACCCAGGCCTCCCTCGCCGTCAGCGCGGATGGCGAACGTTGGCTGTTGCTGAATACATCTCCCGATTTCCGGCAGCAGGTGGCGGCCACGCCGGCGCTGTGGCCGCAGGAGGGCCTGCGCCATTCCCCGATCGCGGCGGTGATCCTGACCAGCGGCGAGATCGACCATGTCGCCGGGCTGCTGTCGATGCGCGAATCCCAGCCTTTCGCCCTGTGGGCGGCGCCGCCGGTGCTGGCCGCGCTGGCCGCCAACCCGATCTTCGACGCGCTGAGCGCCCGCTGCGTCGACCGCCACGCTGTGGTGCCGAACGGGCCCTTTCCGATCGCCGGCCACGGCGGCGGACTGGGCCTGACCGTCACCGCCTTTCCGGTGCCGGGCAAGGTGCCGCTGTATCTGGAAGGCCAGGCCGGCGACGACCTGTCCGGCGCCCCGGACGAGACGCTGGGGCTGGAGATCGCCGCCAACGGCACGCGCTTCCACTACGTCCCCGGCTGCGCCGCGATGACGCCGGCGCTGCGGGCCCGGCTGCAGGGATCGCCGCTGGTGTTCTTCGACGGCACGCTGTGGCGGGACGACGAGCTGATCACCACCGGCGTCGGCACCAAGACCGGCCGGCGGATGGGGCATATGAGCATCGACGGGCCGGATGGCACGGTCGCTGCCTTCGCCGACATTGACGCCAAGCGCCGGGTCCTGATCCATGTCAACACCACCAACCCGGTCCTGATCGAGGATTCGCCCGAACGCGCTATCCTGGCCCGATCCGGCTGGGAGGTGGCGGAGGACGGCATGGAGATCGCGCTGTGAGGACGGATGCCTGACCTGATGACCCCCGACCAGCTGGAGGTGGCGCTGCGCGCGATCGGGCGCGAGCGCTACCACGACCGCCACCCCTTCCACGCTTTGCTGCATGGCGGCAAGCTGGACCGCGGCCAGGTCCAGGCCTGGGCGCTGAACCGCTACTACTACCAGAGTAGGATCCCGCTGAAGGATTCGGCCCTGATGTCGCGCGCCGAGGACCCGGCGCTGCGCCGCGAATGGCGGCAGCGCGTGGTCGACCATGATGGCGAGCAGGAGGGCGAAGGCGGCATCGCCCGCTGGCTGCATCTGACCGACGCTCTGGGGCTGGACCGCGCCGCGGTGATCGACGGCCGCGGCATCCTGCCGGCCACCCGCTTCGCGGTCGACGCCTATGTCCGCTTCGTCCGCGACCGCACCCTGCTGGAGGCCGTCGCCTCGTCGCTGACCGAGCTGTTCGCGCCGGCCATCATCGGCAACCGGGTCGCCGGCATGCTGGCCAATTATGACTTCGTGTCGCGCGAGGCCCTGGCCTATTTCGACAAGCGCCTGACCCAGGCACCGCGCGACTCCGATTTCGCCCTCGACTACGTCAAGCGCGAGGCCCGGCGGCCGGACCAGCAGCAGGATGTGATGAACGCTCTGCTGTTCAAATGCGACGTGCTGTGGGCCCAGCTGGACGCGCTGCACCACGCCTATGTCGAGCCCGGCAACATCCCGCCCGGCGCCTTCGTGCCCGAGGGGCGGCGGTGAGCGCAGCGCCCGAAGCCGCCCCGTCCCGCCCGCGGCTCGCGCCCGGGTCGCGGATGCGCTGGGACGAGGCGCGGCAGAGCTGGGTGGTGCTGGCGCCGGAGCGGGTGATCCTGCTGGACGAGACCGCGCATGAGATTGTCCGGCGCTGCGACGGCACCGCCACGGTCGCCGAGATCGTTGCTGACCTGGCCCGCAGCTTCGAGGCAGATCCGGGCGAGGTCGAGGGCGACGTGTTGGCCCTGATCGACGACCTGACGGCCAAGCGGATCCTGGCGCCATGAACCACATCGCCCCCCGCCCCGAGCCCCCGCTCGCCGCCCTGCTGGAGCTGACCCATCGCTGCCCGCTGCAATGCCCCTACTGCTCCAACCCGCTGGAGATGGACCGGGCGCGGGACGAGCTGTCGACCGAGGAATGGCTGCGGGTGATCCGCGAGGCGGCGGATCTCGGCATCCTGCAGGTGCACTTCTCCGGCGGCGAGCCGACCGTCCGCCGCGACTTGGAGGCGTTGGTCCGCGGCGCCCGTGACGCGGGACTGTACAGCAACCTGATCACCTCCGGCGTCGCCATCGACCGCGACCGCTTCCACGGCCTGGTCGAGGCCGGGCTGGACCACGCCCAGCTGAGCATCCAGGACACCGACGTGCAGTCGGCCGAGCGCATCGGCCATTATCCCGGGGCGCAGCCGAAGAAGCTGGCCTTCGCGGCCTGGGTGCGGGAGGAAGGCCTGCCGCTGACCCTGAACGCCGTGGTGCACCGGCAGAATCTCGACCGGCTGGGCGAGATGATCGAGCTGGCGGTCGAGCTCGGCGCCGCCCGGATCGAGGTCGCGCATGTCCAGTATTACGGCTGGGCCCTGCACAACCGCGACGCGCTGATGCCGAGCCGCGAGCAGCTGGACAATGCCAGCGCGGTGGTCGAGGCGGCGCGGCAGCGGCTGCATGGCGCGCTGGTGATCGACTATGTCGTGCCGGACTACTATGCCCGCCGGCCGAAGGCCTGCATGGGCGGCTGGGGCCGGCGCTTCCTGAACATCACACCGAGCGGCAAGGTGCTGCCCTGCCATGCCGCCGAGACCATCCCCGGCCTGGGCTTCGAATCGGTGCGCGACAAGCCGCTGGCCCGGATCTGGGCGGCGTCCGACGCCTTCGAGCGCTTCCGCGGCACCGCCTGGATGCCGGAGCCGTGCCGGAGCTGCGACCAGCGCGAGGTCGACTGGGGCGGCTGCCGCTGCCAGGCCCTGGCGCTGACCGGCCAGGCCGACGCCACCGACCCGGCCTGCGTGCTGTCGCCCTTCCACGACGCCATGCTGGGCCTGGCACAGACCGCGGCGCACAGCGAGGCCCCGCCCGACTTCGTGTACCGCCGCATGCGCAGCCCGGCGGAACCGGCCCGGTAGCATAAGGCTGGCAGCAGAGTTCCCTCGGCCCGGTCCCAAATCCCCCTCACCCTCCCGTCGCTTCGCGCCGGGCCCCTCCCTCTCCCCGAGGAGAGGGAAAGACAGAGCTGCGGCCCCTTACCTCTCCCTGGGGAGAGGTCGAAATCGCGGAGCGATTTCGGGTGAGGGGGTGGCCCAGGCCTGTCCGTTGAGCACTATCATTCACGGCCCTGTCGAATCCATCCTTCCCCGCGCGACCAGGGGAACAGGGTGATCGCCCTGCGACCCGCTCAGGAGGCAGCGCCGTGAAGCTTTATTATTCCCCGAACCTCAACCCGCGCGTCGCCGTGGCGGTGGCGAAGCATCTCGGCTCGCCGGTCGAGTTCGTCCGCGCCAGTCCGATGGACCCGCGCTACCGCGAGCAGTTCCGGAAGCTGAACCCGAACACCCGGGTGCCGATCCTGGTCGAGGAGGGCCGCGTCCCGCTGTGGGAGACGGATGCCATCGCCTTCCGTCTGTCGACCCTGGCCGGCGGCGAGTTCTGGCCGACCGACGAGCGCATGATCGAGATGCTGCGCTGGGTCAGCTGGGCCACCCATCACTTCAACCGCGCGGCCGACGTGTTCTATTTCGAGAGGCTGATCGGGCCGACGTTCCTGCCCCGGCCGCCCGACCAGACGGCCCTGGACAACGCGGCCGAGGACCTGGCCGTCTTCGGCCCGATCCTCGACGCCATCCTGGCCGATCGCACCTGGCTGGTCGGCGACCGCCTGACCTACGCCGATTTCCGGGTGGCGACCGCCCTGCCCTTCGCCGAGGCCGCCGCCATCCCAGTGACGCAGTACCCCAATATCATGCGCTGGCATGACCGGCTGAACCGGATCGACGCCTGGCGAGACCCGTTTGCCGGGCTGGCGCTGTGAACCGTCCCATGCGACCGGCGCGGCGGCATCCCGCCGCGCCGGATCCGGGTCAGCGCAGCGGCTTGAACGCCAGCCGCAGGTCCTTGGTCAGGGCCTCAGGCTGCTCCCAGGCCGCGAAATGGCCGCCCTTCGCCTGCCGGCTGTAAGTGAGCAGGTTCGGGAAGGCCTTCTCGGCCCAGCTCTTCGGCGCCTGGTACAGCTCGTCCGGGAAGGCGCTGACCGCCACCGGGATCTTGATCCCCTTCGGCGCGAAGAAGGCCAGCTTGTTCTCCCAGTACAGGCGCGCCGAGGACACCGCTGTGTTGGTCAGCCAGTACAGCGTGATGTTGTCGAGAATGTCGTCCCGGGTCAGGCCCTCGGCCTCGCCGTTGAAGACGCGGGCGATCAGCTCGTAGCTGCGGGCGTCGTGGTCCAGCATCCAGGACGCCAGGCCGATCGGCGAATCCTCGATCCCGTACAGCGTCTGCGGCCGGGCCGCCATCTCCTGGGCGTAGGCCAAGCCGTGCTTGTAGAAGAAGTCGAGCTGGCCGTAGGCCCGCTGCTCATCGGCAGACAGGCCCGCCGGCATCGGGCCGCCGGAGTGCAGCGCCGTCTCGATGTCGGGCGGCACCGCGCCCGGCATGTTGGTGTGAATGCCCAGCAGCCCGGGCGGGGCCTGCACCGCCATCTGCTCGGTGACGGCATCGCCCCAGTCGCCGCCCTGGGCGACGAAGCGGGTGTAACCGAGCCGTCCCATCAGCACCGTCCAGGCCCGCGCGATCCGCGCCGGATCCCAGCCGAGCTCGGTCGGCGCGGCAGAGAAGCCGTATCCCGGCAGCGACGGGATCACCACGTCGAAGGCATCGGCGTCGGTCCCGCCATGCGCCGCCGGGTCGGTCAGCGGATCGATCAGCTTGAGCTGCTCGATGACCGACCCCGGCCAGCCATGGGTGATGATGATCGGCAGCGCGTTCCTGGCCTTCGACCGGACATGGATGAAGTGGATATCCACCCCGTCGATGGTGGTGACGAATTGCGGCAGCTGGTTGAAGCGCGTCTCGAAGGCTCGCCAGTCGTATTGGGTGCCCCAGTACTGGGCCAGCTTCTGCATCACCTCGAGCTGCACGCCCTGGGTGCCATCGGGCACCAGCTCGCGGCTGGGCCACTTGGTGGCCAGGATCCGGGCGCGCAGATCGGCCAGGGCCTCGTCCGAGGCATGGAACCGGAAGGGGCGGATCGACACGTCATCCGCGGGCCGCTGCGCCGTGGCGGCCATCGCGTTGCCCGCCTGGGCCATCAGCGGCCCGGCCGCCTCGGCCTGGGCGAGCATCGGCAGGCCCAACGCCAGGCTGCCGATCAGGGCGGAAGCGACGAGCATGCGCCGGGACACTGGCGCTCTCAGGGTCGTCATGGTCGGGTACTCCTATGGCGGCGCCGGACCGGCGCGGCCGTTCTGGGATGACGGCATACACGAGGCCGCCCAACGCCCGGCGCTATCCGTTGTTAGGAGTTGTTAGCGGCATCCTGCCGCCCTCTCGGCGCTGGCGGAGCGGGGCCGGAGGCGCAAGGATGGCGAAGGTCCCAGCCCGGAGAGTCGCCCATGCGCAGCCACGCGATCGCCGCCATCCCCGCCGACGGCATCGGCCCCGAGGTGATCGGCGCCGGCCTCCAGGTTCTGGAGGCGCTGCAGCAGCGGCTGGGCGATGTCGCCTTCGAGGTGACCACCTTCGACTGGGGCTCGGATTACTACAAGGTGCACGGCGCCATGATGCCGGCGGACGGGCTGGCCACGCTGAAGCCGTTCGACGCGATCTATTTCGGCGCGGTCGGCGCGCCCGACGTGCCGGACCACATCACGCTGTGGGGCCTGCGGCTGCCGATCTGCCAGGGCTTCGACCAATACGCCAATGTCCGGCCGACCCGGATCCTGCCCGGCATCACCTCGCCGCTGCGCCATGCCGGGCCCGGCGACCTGGACTGGGTGATCGTGCGCGAGAACTCCGAGGGCGAGTATTCCGGCCATGGCGGCCGCGCCCATCGCGGCCTGCCGGAGGAGGTCGGCACCGAGGTCGCGATCTTCACCCGGGTCGGCGTCACCCGGATCATGCGCTATGCCTTCCGGCTGGCGCAGGCGCGGCCGCGCAAGCTGTTGACCGTCGTCACCAAATCGAACGCCCAGCGCCACGGCATGGTGATGTGGGACGAGATCGCGGCCGAGGTCGCGCGGGAGTTCCCCGATGTCACCTGGGACAAGATGCTGGTCGACGCCATGACCGTGCGGATGACGCTGAAGCCGCAGAGCATCGACACCGTCGTTGCCACCAACCTGCACGCCGATATCCTGTCCGACCTGGCCGGGGCCCTGGCCGGCAGCCTGGGCGTGGCGCCGACCGCCAACATCGACCCGGAGCGGCGCTTCCCGTCGATGTTCGAGCCGATCCACGGCTCGGCCTTCGACATCACCGGCAAGGGCATCGCCAACCCGGTGGCCAGCTTCTGGACCGCGGCGCAGATGCTGGAGCATCTCGGCGAGGCCGAGGCGGCCGGGCGGCTGATGCGGGCGGTCGAGCAGGTGACCGCGGCCGGGATCCTGACCCCGGATGTCGGCGGCACCGCGACGACGCAGCAGGTCACCGACGCCGTGATCGACGCGATCTACAGCTCAAATGTCTGACCGTTAGCGCCCGCGTCGCCGGCGGGGGCGGCGCGGACCGCCCCGGGGGGGCGGCCGATCACCCGCTTGAAGGCCCGGCTGAACGCGGCCTGGGAGCCGTAGCCGAGGCGGTGGGCCGCGGCCTCGATCGGCATCCGGTCGCGGCCGATCCATTGCGCGGCCAAGCGCATCCGCAGGTCGGCGACGTAGCGCAGCGGGGTCAGGCCGGTGACGGCCAGGAAGCGTTCGGCGAAGACCGAGCGTGACGCCCCCATCTCCGCCGCCAGCTCGGCCACCGTCCAGTCGCGGCCGGGGTCGCGGTGCATGGCGGCGATGACCCGGCCGAGGCGCGGGTCGCGCAGCGCCTCGATCCAGCCCTTGGCGTCGCCGCAGCCGCATTCGACCCAGCCGCGGACGATCGAGGCGGAGACGACGTCGGCCAGCCGCGCCAGGATCGCGGCGAAGCCGGCACGCTCGTCGCAGGCCTCGCGCGCCATCGCCTCCAGCATCGGCAGGATCTCGGGGTGGCGGTCGAGCAGCGTGCCGACCAGCATCACCTCCGGCATCAGCGCCACCAGCGGGTGCATGCCGCCGAGGTCGAACTCCATGCAGCCGCTGAAGATCAGCATGCCCGAGCCCTTGTCGCAGCCCTCCGGGCAGGCGCGGATGATGCCGACACTCTTGCACAGGGTCTCGGTCGCGAATGTGGAAATGTCGCGGCTGGCCTGGTCGGGGGCGGAAAGCAGCTCGTGCGGGCCGCCGCGCGGCAGCAGCACGGCGTCGCCCGAGCCGAGGGTGTGGAGCGTGCCGTCGGCCGTGCGCAGGACCACCGGGCCGCGGGCGACGAAGTGGAACTGGGCCCGGTTCTCGACGGTGCCGAAGCCGATGCCGAAGGGCGGAAAGAGCGCGATCCGGCGGTAGTTCACGCCGAACAGGCGCATGCCCAGCAGCAGCTCGCTGACGAGATCCGCCGAGGGTCCTCGCGAAGCGGAACGCAATTCGGACGAATGATCAAGCATTCCGGAGTGTCTGACATGGATCGTCCGGAGAGTCCACCCTATCTTCCGCTGCACTGCACAGCAAAACCTCTTCGAAGGACGGTCCCCATGAGCGAGGGAACACAGCGGACGGGCGTGGCGCCGGCGCGGGAGGAGCCGGCCTGGGGCGCGGTCGTCTCGATGACTCTGGGCGTGTTCGGGCTGGTGACGGCGGAGTTCCTGCCGGCCAGCCTGCTGACGCCGATGGCGGCGGATCTGGGCGTGACCGAAGGCCTGGCCGGCCAGGCGGTGACGGCGACCGCGGTGGTGGCGCTGGTGACCAGCCTGCTGGTCTCGACCGCGACCCGGCGGATCGACCGGCGCATCGTGCTGCTGGCCTTCTCGATCCTGCTGACGGTGTCGAACCTGCTGGTGGCCTTCGCCCCCGGCCTGCCCGCCCTGCTGCTGGCACGGGTGCTGCTGGGCGTGGCGCTGGGCGGCTTCTGGACCATGTCGGCGGCGACGGTGATGCGGCTGGTGCCGGAGGCGCTGGTGCCGCGGGCCCTGTCGCTGCTGTTCAGCGGCGTCTCGGCCGCGACCGTCGCAGCCGCGCCGCTGGGCAGCTATTTCGGCGACATCATCGGCTGGCGCGGCGTGTTCCTGATCGCGGCGGCGCTGGGGCTGCTGGCGCTGGCCGTGCAATTCGCCACGCTGCCCCGCATGGCGCCGAACACGCGGACCAGCCTGCGCACCCTGGTCGATGTGCTGGCCCGGCCGCAGGTCGGCTTCGGCATGCTGGCGGTGCTGCTGGTGTTCACCGGGCACTTCGCCTTTTTCACCTATATCCGGCCGTTCCTGGAGACGGTGACCGGCGTCGGCATCACCGGCGTGTCGGGCATCCTGCTGGGCTTCGGCATCGCCAACTTCCTGGGCACCTTCCTGGGCGGCATCCTGCTCGAGCGCAGCATGCGGCTGACCATGATGCTGATGCCGCTGACCATGGGTATCCTGGGGCTCGGCCTGGTGGCGGTGGGCGGCGGCGCGCCGGTCGCGAACACGGCGATGGTCGCCCTGTGGGGCGTGGCCTTCGGCGCCGTGCCGGTGGCCTGGTCGACCTGGCTGACCCGCACCGTCCCGGACGAGGCGGAGAGCGCCGGCGGCCTCTTGGTCGCGGCGGTGCAGCTGGCGATCGCCACCGGGGCCGCGGCCGGCGGCGCCATCTTCGACGTCAGCGGCGCGCTGGGCGTGTTCACCGGCGCCGGCGTGGTGTTGCTGGTCGCCGCGGCGATGATCCCGCTCGTCATCCGGCCTCGGACGGCGACGGCGGCCGCCTGACGGAGGCTCAGCGGGGCTGGTCGGCCAGCAGGTCGGCCATGCCGATCAGCCCCGCATCGTGACCCAGGGCGGCCGGGCGCAGCGGCAACCGGAACTGCCGCGGCTCGGCCGCCAGCGCCTGTTCGACCCGGCCGAGGAACCCGTCGGCCAAACCGACGCCGCCGCCGATCACCGCGAGGTCGAGATCCAGCGCCGCCTTCAGGTCTGACAGCAGCCGGGCGATGGCGGCGGCGGCACGGTCGATCAGCGCCGAAGCCGTCGGATCCGTGCTCTGGAACAGGGCCGGCGCATCCATCTCCTCCCCGAAAGCCTCGGTCGCCGCAGCGGCGAGCGCCCGGCCGGAAGCGACAGCCTCGACGCAGCCGCGCCTTCCGCAGCCGCAGAGCGGCCCATCCGGCATCGCCACGACATGGCCGAGATGCCCGGCCAGGCCGCCCGGCCCGACCCGCAGCTTGCCATCCAGCACCAGCCCGCCGCCGACCCCGGTCGACACGGTCAGGAACACCATCGAGCCGACACCCTGCGCGGCGCCGTGGCGGAATTCGCCCCAGGCCGCGGCCTGGGCGTCGTTGACCGCCCGCACCGTCACGCCGAGCCGGTCCTGCAGCGCCGCGACCAGCGGTGACTCCGGCGGCACCGGCAGGGTGCCGGGATTGGTGGCCGAGAGTCTGCCGTCCCGCACCAGCCCGGTGGTGGCGACGCCGACCGGTCCGTCGGCCCAGCCGGCCACCAAGGCGGCGACGGCCTCGACCAGGCTCTCGAACTTGCCGTCGCGCGGCGTCGGCGCCTGGCGCCGCTCCAGCACCTTGGCTCCGGCCACCCGCGCCGCCGCGATCTTGGTGCCGCCGAGATCGACGACGGTGACGGCGGGCTCAATACCCACGGTCGGTCACGCTCTGCGCCGTGCGGCGTATGGCATCGCGGGCGGCGGGGTCGCGGTCGGCGATGGTCTCGAACAGCATGTCGACGATCACCAGCTGGCTGATCTTCGAGGCCAGCGCCCCGCCGGTCAGCGGCGTCTCCGGGGTCGAGGCCAGCAGCACCACATCGGCCAGGGCGGTCAACGGGCTCTTGGTGCGGTTGGTGATCGCGGCCAGGAAGGCGCCAGCCTCCTTCGCCAGCGTGGCGGCGCGGACCACGTCGAGGGTGGAGCCGGAGCTGGAGACGGCCAGCGCCACGTCGCCCTCCTCCAGCGCCGCGGTCGCCATCGCCGCCATGTGCGGGTCGTCATGCGCCACCGCCTGCAGCCCGACCCGGGCCAGCTTGTACTGGGCGTAGCGGGCGGTGATCGCCGAGGCGCCAACGCCGAACACCAGCACGCGGCGGGCCGCGCGCAGCCGGTCGGCCACCGCCTCCACCGCCGCCGGGTCCAGCAGGTCCTCGGTCTGGCGCAGCGCGTCGACGGCGCGGTCGACGATGCGGAACAGCGCGTGGCGCCCCGCCTCCTCCGCCCGCGCCGGCTGGGCCGAGGCGAGCTCGGTGGCCAGCGCCAGCTTGAAGCCCTGGAAGCTGGGGAAGCCCTGCTCGCGGCAGAAGCGGATCACCGAGGCCTCGGAGGAGCCGGAAGCCTCGGCCAGCTCGGTCACGGTCTGCGACAGCACCCGCTCCGGCCCGTCCAGCACGTAGTCGCCGATGCGGCCCAGCGCCGGCGACAGGCCGGGATTGGCGGCGCGCAGGCTGGCCAGCACCTTGCGGCCGAGGGTCGAGGTCTCGCTCATGGCTCTATCCTACCCCTTCACCGCGCCGGCCAGCATCGCCCGGCCGAGATAGCGGTAGCTGACCAGGCCGAGCAAGAGCGGCGGCAGCACGCTGAGCATCATCGCCGCCGCGGTGGCGCCCCATTTCACGCCCCAGGAGGTGATGAAGAAGGTGGCGCCGACCGTCACCGGCACGGCGTTGCGGGTGGTCAGGATCAGGCCGAACAGGAACTCGTTCCAGCTGTAGATGAAGCTGAGGATGGCGACCGCGACCAGCACCGGCCGGGCCAGCGGCAGCACGATGTGGCGCAGCACGGCGAAGGTCGAAGCGCCGTCGACCCGCGCCGCCTCCTCGATCTCCTGCGGCAGGTCCTGCAGGAAGCCGACCAGCAGGATCAGCGCGAGCGGCAGGTTGATGATGCAGGAGATCAGGGCGAGGCCCAGCCTTGTGTCGAGCAGGCCCAGCGCCTGGTACAGCAGGTAGAAGGGGATGGCGAAGATCACCAGCGGCAGGGCCCGCAGGTTGGTGACCACCGGCAGGATGGTCTTGGTTCCCTTCCCCAGCCGCGCCATGGCGTAGGCGGCCGGCACGCCGAGGCCGAGCGCCAGCACCGTGCCGCCGAGCGCGATCACGGTCGAGTTCATCAGGTAGCGCGGGAAGTCCAGCGACCGGTCGGTCAGCACCGTGCCGTAATGCTCCAGCGTCGGCGCGAACAGCCAGACCGGCGGATAGGCGTTGATGTCGAGCGTCGTCTTCAGCGAGGTCAGCAGCGTGACGATGACCGGGATGTTGAGGATCAGGACCGCCAGCAGGAAGAGGGCCCAGCGCAGGCCTGAGACGAGGCGCGTCATCCCCGCGATCCCCTCAGCATCTGCGCCATCAGCAGGCGCAGCACCACGATCGAGGCCAGGAGCAGCAGCATCGAGGCGGCGACGGCCGGGCCGATCCGATCCTGCTGGAAGAAGGTGCGGTAGATGTAGATCGACAGGCTCTGGGTCAGCGTGCCGGGGCCGCCGCCGGTCAGCACATAGATGTGGTCGAACACCCGGAAGCTGTCGATGAAGCGGATGAAGCCGGTGATCGCCAGCGCCGGCACCATCAGCGGCAGGGTGATGCGGCGGAACACCGCCCAGGAGCCCGCGCCGTCAATCCGCGCCGCCTCGATCAGGTCGCCCGGGATCGCCTGATAGGCCGTCAGCAGCGCCAGGAAGGCGAAGGGCGTCCATTGCAGCACCTCGATCACCGTGACGGTGGTGAAGGCCCAGTCGACGCCCAGCAGGTTGCCGCTGAAGCCGACCAGCTGCAGGTATTGCGGGATGACCCCGACGAAGTCGTTCAGCATCAGCCGGTACATCACGCCCAAGAGGGCCGGCGACACCATCATCGGCAGCAGCAGGAACGCCATCAGCCAGCGCCGCTTGGCGATCAGCGGGTCGAGCGCCAGCACCAGGGCGAAGCCGAGCACCAGCTGCGCCGCGGTGACCACCACGGCGAAGCGGGCGGAGAAGCCGACCGCGCCCCAGAAGGCCGGGTCGGCCAGCACCGTCCGGTAGTTGTCGAGCCCGACCCAGCGCGGCGACCACAGCCCGGTGAAGCGCACCTCGCTGAGGCTGTAGACCAGGTTGGCGACGGCCGGGAAGCCGAGCAGGAGCGCCAGGAACAGCAGCAGCGGCCCGAGCAGCCACAGCCCGTCCCAGCGCCCCTCATAGGGCCGGCGCCCGGCAGTCGACGCCATCAGCCCTTGATCCGGTCGGCCATGCCCTCGGCCGCCTGCTTCAGCGCGGCGTCGAGGTCGATCTGCCCGGCCCAGAAGGCGGAGAATTTCTCCGCCAGCACCTCATAGACCGGCACGGCATAGGCGGCGGTGCCGCCGGTGACGACGAAGCCGTAGCGGTCGACGAAATCGCCGACCAGCGGGAATTCCGGCCGGGCCGCCGCCATCGCCTTCAGGATCTCCGGCACCGGCGGGGTGCCGCCGGCCTGGGCGTAGACGGTCATCGCGTCCCTGGTCGCCAGCCAAGCCAGGACCTTGCCGGCATCCTCCTTGTTCTTCGACGCGGTGTTCAGGCCGATGCCGAGGGAATGGACATGGCTCTTGTGCCCGGCGCTGCCGGCCGGCAGCGGGGCCAGGCCGATCTTGCCGGCGACGGTGGGCGACTTCGCCGAGTCGTTCAGCTCGTTGAAGGCCGCGTTCCACTGCAGCATGGTCGCCGCCTGGCCGGCCTGGAAGGCGGCGTTGGCCTCCGGATACTCGTAGCTGATCGACCCCGGCGGCGTGGCCTTGGCGTCGATCAGGGTCTTGTAGACCTGCAGCCCGGTGCGGGCGGCCGGGCTGTCGATCGCCGGCTTGCCGTCGGCGCCCAGCCAGTCGCCGCCATTCGAGACCAGGGCCGCCTGCCACAGCATCACGTTGAAGATCAGGTTCTTCATCTGCAGCACGGTGCCGAAGCGGGTCGGGCTGTCCGGATTATCGGCGGCGCTGAAGAACAAAGCGGCGGCGATCCAGTCGTCCCAGCTCCAGTCGTCCGGCGCCTTCGGCTGCATCTCGCGGCCGAGCTTCTCCTTGGCGATCGCGGCATAACGCTTCTGCCACTCCGGGTCGGACAGCAGCCGGTCGACCAGATCCTTGCGGTAGTACAGGAAATGCACCGAGATGTCGGTCGGCACGCCGTACAGCTTGCCGTCGAAGGTGAGGGATTGCAGCGACACCGGCGCGAAGGCGGTCTTGGCATCGGCCGGCACGTCGATCGGGTCGAGATAGGGGGCGTAGCGGCCGAGCGTGTAGGTGGTGACCAGCGCCAGGTCGAACTCGCTCGACCCCGCCGCCAGATCCGCCTGCTCCTTCTCGAAATAGCCCTGGCGGCTGAACAGCAGCTGCTTGACGGTGACGCCGTCGGCCTGGCCCGGCCCGGCATTGTAGGCATCCAGGACCTTCTGCATCGCCTCGCTCTCCGGCCCCGGCCAGAACAGAAGCGTGACCTCGCCGGCCATCGCCACGGTGGAGGACAGGAACGGCAGGGCCAGCCCCGCCAGCAGGGTCTTGCGCAGAATGGACGTCATCGTTTGCCCCCTGTTTGTTTTACTTGGAGTGAGCCCTCAGCCGGTGCCGAGGGCGTCGAGGAACCAGCGCGTCACATGCTCACGGCGAAGCCGTCGGCCGCCAAGTCGGCGACCAGGGCCAGGTCGGGCTCGGTCGGCTCCGGCCCGGCGACATAGCCGGCCAGGGTCGAGGCGACGATATCGGCCCCGGCCGCCGCGGCCGCCCGGCCCTCGGCCCGGGTCGAGACATCGGCCATGGCGATGCGGCCGTGGTGATGGATGCGGGCCACCATCTCCGCCACCGGCACCGGCCGGATGCGTTCGGTGGCGTCGAAGGCGATGATCCCGGCCCCGGCCTCGGCCAGGGCGTCGACATCGGCGAGATGCGGCGTGATCCGCACCGGGCTGTTGGCCAGGTCGGTCTTGACGATGCCGATCACCGGCACGTCGACGGCCCGGCACACCGCGGCGACCCGCGCCACGCCCTCGATCCGCAGCCCTGCGGCGCCGGCACCGGCCACGGCCTGGGCCAGCGCCACCACGAACTCGGTGCGGTCGAGCGGACTGCCCACCACCGGCTGGCAGGAGACGATCAGCCGGCCGCGCAGGCGGCCGAGGGTGGCGGAGGCAGAGGCGGCATCGATCATGGTCGCCATGGTCGGCGAGATGGATATTTTTATCAATATTGATTTTAAGATGAAAATTTCCTTCACACCGTTTTGCGGCTATCGTCAAGCGGCATGAGCAGGAGGTCTGGCTGATGGGCCCGCCCCGCTCGATGCCCTGAGCATGCCAGCGCCGCGACGGCCAAGCAGGCGGTCCGACGATTCATGAAATCCACCTTTGGTATGGAAATTTGTTTCCGCTCCAACAGCGAGCATTGTCATGACACATGATCGCGGCATACAGCGAGAAAAGAGCTGAATTTTTACTTCTACTATTGATATATTAAAGTAAAATTGATTGCACTATATGACATAGTTTTGAGTTTGACTCACAAAATCTTGAGAATATAAATAACCATAGAAAAGAGATTCGAAATTTCAACTACATTGTGGAGCAGATGGTCGGAAGGGCCATCGAACCGCCCGCCCGGAAGCCGGCGAGCCTGCCGGGCGCGCGTCAGCAAAGAACCCGCTGTCCGGCTGCCCCGCGCCGCATGA
>JAEKLZ010000426.1 GCA_019508225.1 Inquilinus limosus
CGCCGACGCAGCGCGCCCAGTGCGGCACGCCGCGGGGGATGCGGATGGCCGAGCCGGGCTCCAGCGCCAGGACCTCGTCGCCCAGCCGGTGCTCGCAGCGGCCGGAGACGACGTACAGCACCTCCTCGCAATTCGGGTGGGAGTGCAGCGGGTTGCGCTCGCCCGGCTTGATCGTCACCAGGCCGAAGGTCATCTCGGCGCCGGGCATGGCGGCGCCGGTGATGAGCCAGTCGAGGCGGCCCCAGTCGAGGATCGCGGTCTCGCGGCGGGCGGCATCGGCCACGCAGGGATGGGTGGTCATGGAAGTCGAACTCCGAAGAAGGGTCAGAGGCTGACGGTCACGCCCGCCGGCGTGCGCTGGAAGGCCTCGAACAGGGCCATGATCCGGGCGGCGTCCTGCAGCGTGCCCTTGGCAGGCGGCGTGCCGGACAGGACGCTGTCGCAGAAATGCAGGATCTCCGGCACGTAGCCGAGATAGAACAGGTTGTTGTTGTAGAGCTGGCCCAGGGAGCATTCCGGCTCCCACACGATCGGGGCCTCGTGGTCGCCCTGGATGAAGGACGCGGCGCGGCCATAGGCGGGCAGCGCCGCCCGCCGGTAATAGGTCAGCTTGATGCCGTTCTCGACCACCGCATTGGCGCGGTTGCCGATCACCTCGACCCGCTCCAGCGGGCTGGTGCCGGACTGGCCGGCGGCGAAATGCAGGCTGCCGATGGCGCCGCTCTTGAACCGCAGCGACACCACGGCGGCGCCGTTCTCCGGCTCCCATTCGTAGCTCATGCGGTCGACCGGTCCCATCAGGTGCAGGAGGATCGCGGCCGGGTGGTAGATGTGGTCTAGAAAGCTCTGCATCGCCACCAGGTCGCCCCGGCGCTCCGGCGGCGGCAGCGCCTGCGGATAGCGCACGGCGATCGACGAGACGCGGCCGAACTCCGGGCTGTCGATGATCGATTTCAGCTTCTCGATGGTCGGGAAGAACATCTTCTTCAGCCCGGTCATGACGAAGCGGCCGTGCCGCTCGCTCGCCGCCGCCAGGTCGCGCACCTCGGCCAGGCTGGCGGCGGTCGGCTTCTCCATCCAGACATGGGCGCCGGCGGCCAGAACATCCTGGGCCAGGCCGGTCGCCTGCACCCGCCCGTCCGGGTGGTAGGCGGTGACGATGAACACCACCTCCGGCTTCTCGGCCGCCAGCATCTCGCGATGGTCGGTGTAGCTGCGGCCGGCCCCGAACAGCTGGGCGTACTGGGCGGCGCGGCCGCCATCGACATCGCAGACCGCGGCCAGATCGACCGGGGCGTAGCGCAGCGACGGGTAGATATTGCGGTAGGAATGGCCGCCGGCGCCGATGAAGCAGGCCTTCAGGCGCCGCTCATACTCGAAATTGTAGGTGATGTCGGTCATGCGGTCATCCCTTGAGGGCACCCTGGGTCAGGCCTTCGGTGAAGCGGCGCTGGGTGGCGATGTAGAGGAGAACGATCGGCAGGAAGGAGATCACGGTGCCGGCGAAGACCAGGCGGTGATCGGTCGAATAGGTGCCGGCGAAGCGGACCAGGCCGAGCGGCAGGGTCTGCACCTCGGGCGAGATCAGCACCACCAGCGGCAGGAAGAAGTCGTTCCAGGTGCCCAGCGCGCTGATCACCACCAGGGCCAGCACCGCGGGGGCCGAGATCGGCAGGAAGATCCGCAGCAGGATGCGGCCGTGGCCGCAGCCGTCGACCCGCGCGGCTTCCAACAGCTCATGCGGCACGTTGCGGAAGAAGTTGCGCATCAGGAAGACGCCGAACGGGATGCCGTTGCCGACCTGGGCCAGGGTGATGCCGGCCAGGCTGTCGAGCAGCCCGAGGCCCGAGAGCAGCTGGTACAGCGGGATGACGATCGCCTGGATCGGCACGGTCAGGCCGAGGATCAGCAGGTAGAACAGCGCCTCGCTGCCGCGGAACCGCATCTTGGCGAAGGCATAGCCGGCCGGGGCGCAGACCAGGATCATCAGCACCACGACCGCGGCGACATTGGCCAGGCTGTTCAGGATCAGCTCGCCGAACGACCCGATCCGCCAGGCGTCGACATAGTTGACCCACATCAGCCGGTCCGGCGCGGCGAAGGGATCGGCAGTGGCGATCTCGGCCTCGGTCTTCAGGCTGGAGGCGAGCAGCCACAGGAACGGCCCCAGCAGGAAGGCGAGCGGCGGCAGCAGGCCCAGCGCCCGCCAGCGGTCGGAGCGGCGGCGCCTCATCGCACCCGCTCCCGCCAGCGGTTGAAGCCGACGGTGATGGCGATCGCCATCAGGCTGAGCACGACGCACAGCGCCGCGGCGCGGCCGTGGTCCTGCAGCTGGAAGGCCAGCTTGTAGATGTAGGTGGTCAGCAGCTCGCTGCGGTAGAACGGCCCGCCCTGGGTCATCACCCAGATCGTGGCGAAGCCCTTCAGCCCGTTGATCAGGGCCAGTGAGGCGACGAAGGTCATGACCTCGCGCAGCCCCGGGATGGTGACGTGGCGCAGCTTCTGGAAGGCGGTGGCGCCGTCCACCTCCGCCGCATCGTACAGGGTGCGGTCGATGCCCTGCAGCCCGGCGATGAACAGCAGCATGTACAGGCCGAAGCCCTGCCAGCTGCTGGCGAGATTGATCGAGAACAGCACCAGGAATGGTTCCGACAGCCAGCCGCGGGCCAGGCTGTCCAGACCGAGGGTGTGGAAGGCGCCGTTGATCAGGCCGAAATAGGGGTCGTAGATCTTGCTCCAGATCACGCCGACCACCGCCAGCGACACCACATGCGGCAGGAAGAAGGCACAGCGGTAGAAGATCCGCCCGATCTTGAGCCCGGAGATCGCGAGGGCCAGGGCGAAGCCCAGGCCTCCGGCGAAGACCAGATGCAGCACCAGCCAGACGATGGTCTGGCGCAGCGCCTGCCAGAAGATCAGGTCGCCGGCCAGCCGGGCGTAGTTCTGCAGCCCCGCGCCCACCGCCGCCCCGGCGCCGGTGTCGGACGCGGTGACGCTGAGGCGCAGCGTGTCGGCGATCGGCAGCAGGGTGAACAGGGCGTAGAGGCCGATCGCCGGCAGCAGGAACGGGATGGCGGCCCGCAGCCCTTCCCCGCCCGGCCGGGCGGTCCTGGCCAGGAACCGCCGCCCGCCCCGCCCCCGCCGCGCCGCGCTGTCGGGCAGCACCGTCACTTCGCCGCCTGCTGCATCTGGCCGTCGATCTGCGCCATGCCCGCCTCGGCCCCGATCTGGCCGCCGATCAGGCCCTGGATGACCTGCAGATAAGCCTCCAGCACATTGCCCGGCATGTAGACGCTGGGGTTGTAGCCGACGCCCTTGTCGGCCGCGGCGAAGACGCTGGCCAGCACCACCGGCTGGGTCGGCTTCAGGCCGGCCAGGGCCCGCGGATAGACCATCCAGCTGCTGGGGTGCGACGCCCGCCGGGTCATCACCGCATCCGACAGGATGTAGTCGAGCCATTTCAGGGCGAGGTCGGGGTGCCGCGAGGTCTTCGGCAGCATCCAGCTCCAGCCCACGCCGCCGGTGGCGAGGGATTCGCCGGCGATATCCGACGGCATCGTCGCATAGCCGGCATTGGCCATGTCGAAGCCGGCCTTGCGGGCGTTGTTGGTGAACCACGGCCCCGCCACCATCATCGCCGCGCGCTTGGTGAACCAGAGCCGGGCGGCGGCGTCGAGGTCGAGCCCGACCATCTGCGGCTGGACGTAGTCGGAGGCGACCAGGTCGACCAGGCGCTGTGCGCCCTTGACCATGGCCGGGTCGGTCCAGGGCCGCTTGCCCGACAGCACCTCGCCGACGACCTGCCGGCCGGCCGACACCTGCAGCAGGTTGCCGAACAGATGGCCGCCATTGGCATTGTTGCGCGGGCCGACGGTCAGCGGCTGGATGCCGGCTTTCTTGATCTCTCCGAGCAGGACCAGGAAGCCCTCGTAGCTGTCCGGCATGGTCCAGCCGTGCTCGGCGAACATGTCCTTGTGGTAGAACACGCCGATGACGTCGAGCCCGTCCGGGATCTCGTAGATCTCGCCGCCGAACTGGCCCTTCAGCGTGTCGTACAGCCAGGGATACAGCTGCGCCTTCCAGCCGCGCTCGTCGTAGTAGCGGGTCAGCGGCACCACCAGCCCGGCTTTGGCGACGATGCCGACCCGGCCGACGCCGGAATTGGTCAGCACCAGGTCGGGCCCGGCATCGGACTGGATCGCCGCCTGCACGGCACCGTTGGAGATGGTGCCGGTCGGCACCATGAACTCCACCGTCACGCCGGGATTGGCCTTCTCGAAATCGGCCTTCAGGCCGGTCCAGAGATCGGCGACCACCGGGTCGGTGATCTGCTCCGGCCCCCAGATCTTGAGGGTTTCCGCCTTGGCCGGCGCGAGGCCGGCGGCGATGGCGGTGGCGGCGACAGCCAGCCACAGGCCGAGACGTCTCAGCATTCCCAGATCCTCCCTTGTTGATCGGACCCTGGCCTCTTGGCGGGCCGGCCCGGTGATCAGCCGGCTTCGGCCATCAGCTGCACCATGACCGACTGGCGGACATCGGCGATGTGCTCGGCCATCAGCCGGGCGGCGAGGCCGGCGTCGCGCTGGCGGAAGGCGCCGAGGATGCGGTCGCGCTCGTCCGCCGCGCGCTCGGCGAAATCCCGGCTGCGATTGGCGATCACCCGGCACATCTGGATCTGCAGCGCCAGGCGCGACAGCGTGTCGACCAAAGCGTGGTTGTCCGACAGCTCGGCGATGAATTCGTGGAAGCGCCGGTCCTCGGCGGCATAGGCGGCCATGTCGTCCGCCCGCAGCGCCTGGACGGCGCGGTCGAGCATCGCGGACAGCCGGTCGATGTCGCCGTCCGAGGCGCGCTCGACCGCCCGCTTGGCGGCCATCGCCTCCAGCGTCTCGCGCAGGTCGTACAGGTCCTCGACATCCTTGCGCGACAGCTGGCGCACGAAGAAGCCGCGATAGGGCCGGATCTCGATCAGCCCTTCCCGCTCCAGCGTGCCGATCGCCTCGCGGAACGGGGTGCGGCTGGTCGACAGCCGCTCGACCAGCTTCTTCTCGTCGATCGCGGCCCCGGCCGGCAGCTCGCCGCTGACGATCATGCGGACCAGCTCGTCGCGGATCCGCTCGCGGAGGGTGAGGTGTTTTTCAGCGCTCATGGGCAGAACCCTATCCGGCTTGTGAAGAATACACAATATGCAATATGCTTTCTGAAAGCCGAAGACAGGGAGGCAGGACATGGCGGTGCTGGTGATCGGGACCTGCGACACGAAGGCGGCGGAGCTGGCCTATGCCCGCGACTGCATCCGGGCGGCCGGCGTGGTGGCGCAGTTGGTCGATGTCGGCACCCGCGGCGGCGGGGATGAGGCCGACGTGACCGCGGCCGAGGTCGCCGGCCATCACCCGGACGGCGCCGCCGCGGTGCTGGGCACCAGCGACCGCGGCGTGGCGGTGACGGCGATGGCGGCCGCGCTGACCCGCTACCTGGCGACGCGCGGCGACATCGACGCGGTGCTGGGGCTGGGCGGCACCGGCAACACCGCGCTGGTCACGGCGGCGCTGCGCGCCTTGCCGGTCGGGCTGCCGAAGCTGATGGTGTCGACCGTCGCCTCCGGCAGTGTCGCGCCCTATGTCGGGGCGACCGACATCA
>JAEKLZ010000427.1 GCA_019508225.1 Inquilinus limosus
GACCCGGCCGAGACGCTGTACCAGTTCCTGATCGCGCCGGTCGAAAGCTTCTACGGCTGGACCGAGCTGGGGGTGAAGGCGGCGCCGCTGATCCTGATCGCCGTCGGGCTCGGCATCGGCTTCCGCGCCAATGTCTGGAACATCGGGGCCGAGGGCCAGCTGATCATGGGCGCCATCGCCGCCGGCGCCGTCGCGCTCGGCTTCTGGGGCGAGGAGGGCTGGTGGATCCTGCCGGCGATGTGCGTCGCCGGCGCCCTGGGCGGCATGGCCTATGCCGCGATCCCGGCCCTGCTGAAGACCCGCTTCGACGTCAGCGAGATCCTGACCAGCCTGATGCTGACCTATGTCGCCTCGCTGGCGCTGGGAATTCTGGTGTTCGGGCCGTGGAAGGACCCGGAGGGCTACAACTTCCCGCAGACCCGGATGTTCACCGACAGCGCCGTGCTGCCGATCCTGGTCGAAGGCACCCGGCTGCATCTCGGCGTGCTGGTGGCGGGGCTGGTCGCGGTCGCCGCCTGGTTCCTGATGGGCCGCACCGTGTTCGGCTTCCAGATCCGGGTGGTCGGCCAGGCCCCGGCCGCCGCCCGCTTCGCCGGCTTCAGCCGCAAGCGCGTGACCTGGTTCGCGCTGCTGCTGTCCGGCGCCCTCGCCGGCCTGGCCGGCACCTTCGAGGCCGCCGGCCCGATCGGCCAGCTGATCCCGCAGCTGACGCCGGGCTACGGCTTCACCGGCATCATCGTCGCCTTCCTCGGCCGGCTGCACCCGATCGGCATCGTCGCCGCCGGGCTGGTCATGGCCCTGTCCTATATCGGCGGCGAGAACGCGCAAGTCTCGGCCGGGCTGCCGACCGCGGCGACCGGCGTGTTCCAGGGCATGCTGCTGTTCTACCTGCTGGCCGCCGACGTGCTGGTCCGCTACCGCCTGCGCTGGGCCTCCAGCCAGGCCGCCTCCAAGCCTGTGACGGTGTCGTGATGGATATCCTGGTCCTGATCGCGGCGACGGTGATCACCGCGGCCACCCCCCTGCTGCTCGCCGCGCTGGGCGAGCTGGTGGTCGAGCGCTCCGGCGTCCTCAACCTCGGCGTCGAGGGCATGATGCTGATCGGCGCGGTCACCGGCTTCGCCGTGACCTTCACCACCGGCCAGCCGGCGCTGGGCATCCTGGCCGCCGCCCTGGCCGGCGCGGCGATGTCGCTGATCTTCGCCGTGCTGACCCTGACGCTGATGGCCAACCAGGTCGCCACCGGCCTGGCCCTGACCATCTTCGGCGTCGGCCTGAGCGCCCTGCTCGGCTCCGGCTTCGTCGGCCATCCGATCGCGCCGCTGCCGAAGCTGGCGCTGCCGGTGCTGACCGACCTGCCGGTGGTCGGCCCGCTGCTGTTCGGCCAGGACGCGCTGGTCTACCTGTCGGTCGCCCTGACCTTCGGCGTCGCCTGGTTCCTGAAGCGCAGCCGCGCCGGGCTGGTGCTGCGCGCGGTCGGCGAATCCGCGGAATCGGCGCATTCGATCGGCCATCCGGTCATGCTGGTGCGCTACCTGGCCTGCCTGTTCGGCGGCGCCATGGCCGGGCTGGCCGGCGCCTTCCTGTCGCTGTCCTACACCCCGCTGTGGATCGAGGGCATGACCGCCGGCCGCGGCTGGATCGCGCTGGCGCTGGTGGTGTTCGGGTCGTGGCGGCCGTGGCGGGTGCTGCTGGGCGCCTATCTGTTCGGCGGCGTCACCATCCTGCAGCTGCACGCCCAGGGCATCGCCGGCATCGAGGTGCCGCCGCAGGTCTTCACCATGCTGCCCTATCTCGCCACCATCGCGGTGCTGGTGATCATCGCCGCCGGGCCGTGGCGCGGCCGGCTGCAGGCCCCGGCGGCTTTGGGCAAACCGTTCCGGCCTTCGATCTAGGCCGGACAGGAGCGCGATCCCAATCGCGCTTCCAATCACGGATCGCTATCATCCGATGAATCACAACAAGGAGGTCTTCATGTCGATGCGCTTCTCCCGCCGGACGGTGCTGGCGGGCTCCGCGGCCACCCTGGCGACGACGGTCCTGCCCGGCCGGGTCTGGGCGGCGGAGCCGCTGAAGGTCGGCTTCATCTATATCGGGCCGATCGGCGATTATGGCTGGACCCATGGCCACGACATCGCCCGCCGCGAGATCGACGCGAAGTTCGGCGACAAGGTGAAGACCAGCTATGTCGAAAGCGTGCCGGAGGGCCCGGACGCCGAGCGCGTGCTGCGCCAGCTGGCCCAGGCCGGCAACGAGCTGATCTTCACCACGTCGTTCGGCTACATGAACCCGACGATCCGGGCCGCCAAGTCGCTGCCGAAGGTGAAGTTCGAGCACGCCACCGGCTACCAGACCGCGCCCAACGTCAGCACCTACAACGCCCGCTTCCATGAGGGGCGCGCGGTGTGCGGCACCATCGCCGGCCACATGACCAAGACCGGCGTCACCGGCTATATCGGCTCGGTCCCGATCCCCGAAGTGGTGATGGGCATCAACGCCTACACCCTGGCGGCACGGAAGATCCGGCCGGACATGAAGGTGAAGGTGATCTGGGTCAACAGCTGGTACGACCCGGGCAAGGAGAGCGACGGCGCCAAGGCGCTGATCGACGGCGGCGCCGACATCCTGTGCCAGCACACCGACAGCCCGGCTGCGATCCAGGTGGCCGAGGCGCGCGGCATCCACGGCTTCGGCCAGGCGTCGGACATGCGCAACTTCGCCCCGAAGGCGCAGCTGACCTCGATCGTCGACAATTGGGGCCCGTACTACGTCGAGCGGGTGCAGGCCGTGCTCGACGGCAGCTGGAAGACCTCCAGCATCTGGTGGGGCTTCAAGCACGGCATGGTCACGCTGGCGCCGTACAACGAGGCGATCCCGGCCGAGGTCGTGGCCGCGGCGGAGAAGACCAAGGCCGACATCATCGCCGGCACGCTCGACCCCTTCGCCGGCCCGATCAAGAACCAGAAGGGCGAGCTGGTCGTGCCCGAGGGCAAGGCCCTGAGCGACGACGAGATCGCCAAGATGGACTGGTATGTCGAGGGCGTGGAGGCTTAAGCCGCAGTTCGTAGGTTGGGTTCGCGATGAGCGAACCCAACATGGTCTATGGCCGATGCGCTCCCCCTTTGAGTCCCCCCTCCCCTCGCGGGAGGGGGTTAGGGGGAGGGGGTTCCCGCCGCCGGAGCCGAAACCTCCAAGCTTCAACCTAGCCGATCAACAGAGCCCCGATTGTCTGCACGACGCCGGTCAGCTCATGCATGACCTGGTCATTGGAGAACCGCATGACGCGGAACCCCTGATCTTCCAGCCAGCGCGTTCTCCGACTATCGGCATCGACGGTCAGCTCGTGCGACGGCCCGTCCACCTCGATCACCAGCCGTGCCGAGAGGCAGACGAAATCGACGATGAAGAGGCCGAGGCGGTATTGGCGCCGGAAGCGGAGGCCGCCGACGCGCTTGTCCCGCAACTGGTGCCACAGCAGCAGTTCGGCTTCGGTCTGGTTCCGCCGCAGGAACTGGACGCGTTCATCGGCCATCGGCGCGTTGCCTCGAAAAACCCCTCCCCCTACCCCCCTCCCGCAAGGGGAGGGGGGACTCCATTGTGCGGCGGCGCCGTGCGCAAAGACTACAGCGCGATAGGAAACGCTGGCGCCAAATACGGAATCGGGGCGCCGCCATGACCGCCCCGCTCTATCTCGACCACCTCGCATCGACCCCGCTGGATCCGGAGGTGCTCGACGCGATGTGGCCTTGGCTCGAGCCGGACGCGGTCGGAAACCCGCATGCGGCGCGGCATCGGCCGGGCTGGCGGGCGGCGGAGGCGATCGAGGCGGCGCGGGCGGAGGTGGCGGGGCTGATCGGGGCCCGGCCGGGTGAGATCCTGTTCACCGGCGGCGCCACCGAGGCCAACAACCTCGCCTTGCTCGGCGGCACGCCCGCGGGCTGGCCAGTGGTCGCCTCGGCGATCGAGCATCCCAGCGTGCTGGCCTGCCTGCCGGAGCTGGCGGCCCGAGGGCACCGCACCGCCACCCTGCCGGTCGGGCCGGACGGCACCGCCGATCTCGACGCCCTGCGCAAGCTGCTGGCCGGACGGCCGGCCCTGGTCTCGCTGATGGCGGCCAACAACGAGATCGGCACGATCCAGCCGCTGGCGGAGGCGGCCCGGATCTGCGCCGAGGCCGGCGCCCTGCTGCACACGGACGCCGTGCAGATGCTGTCGACCAGCGCACTCGATGTCCGCGCCCTCGACCTCGCTTTCCTCAGCCTGTCCGGGCACAAGCTGTACGGGCCGATGGGCATCGGCGCCCTGTTCGTGCGCGAGGGCACGGCTCTGCGCCCCCTCCTCCATGGCGGCGGCCAGCAGCAAGGGCGCCGCGCCGGCACCCTGCCGACCGCACTCTGCGTCGGGCTCGGCGCCGCCTGCCGCCTGGCCCGGCAGCGCCGCTCGGCCGACGCTCAGCACTTGAGCGCCCTGCGCGAGCGGCTGTTCGCGGCGCTGCAGCAGGAATTGCCGGAGCTGCACCGCAACGGCTCCGCCGATCACGGCCTGCCCGGCTGCCTCAATGTCAGCCTGCCCGGGCTGGACGCGGCCGACCTGCTGCTCGACCTGCCGGACCTGGCGCTGTCCACCGGCTCGGCCTGCTCGACCGGCAGCCCGGAGCCGTCGCATGTGCTGCGCGCCATCGGCCTGTCGCCGGAGGAGGCCCATGGCAGCCTGCGCTTCGGCCTCGGCCGCGGCACCACCGAGGACGACATCGATCGGGCCGCGGCGCGGCTGGTCGCGGCGATCAGAATGCGAGGTCGGCGCTGAGCAGCGACCGCGTGTGCTCCACCAGATAATCCGAGAACACCCGCACCTTGGCCGGCAGGAAGCTGCGATGCGGGTACAGCACCGCCAGCATCACCGGCTCCGGCGGATGGTCGGGCAGCACCACCTGCAGCGCGCCGCTGCGCAGATGGGCCGCCACCTCCCACACCGGCTTCAGCACGATGCCGCGGCCGTCGACCGCCCATTGCGTCAGCACGTCGCCGTCATCGGCGTCGAAGCTGCCGCGCACCGGGACCTTGGACGGGCCGTCCTTGCCCTCCAGCGTCCACTGGTATTGCCGCGACCCGGGAAAGCGCAGCAGCAGGCAGTTGTGGCCGATCAGATCCTCCGGCGTTTTCGGCGTGCTCCGGGCGTCGAGATAGCCGGGCGCGGCGCACAGCACGCGCCGGCAATCGGCGATCTTGCGCAGCACGAAGCTGGAATCCTTCATCTCCGCCATGCGGATCGCCAGGTCCACCGCCTCGCCCAGCAGGTCGAGCAGATGGTCGGACAGGCGCAGCCGCAGGTCGACGCGCGGGTACAGCTCGTGGAACTGCGGCACCAGCGGCGCCAGGATGCGGCGGCCGAAGCCGAGCGGCGCCGTCACCCGCAGGCTGCCGGAGGGCACGCCGCTGGTGGTGGCCACGCTGGTCTCGGCCCGCTCCACCGTGTCGAGCACGACCAGGCAGTGGCGGTAGAAGGTCTGGCCGTGCTCGGTGGTCTGCACCTGACGCGTGGTGCGGTTCAGCAGGCGGACGCCGAGATGCTGCTCCAGCTGCTGGATGCGGTGGCTGACCACGGCCGGCGACATGCGCACCTGCCGGCCGGCGGCCGA
>JAEKLZ010000209.1 GCA_019508225.1 Inquilinus limosus
CCATTGACGTTCACCCGGGCCGGGTCCCAGCCCATGTCCTTGTTCACGGCGCAGGCCTGGGCGGCGAAGGCCTCGTTGGCCTCGACCAGGTCCAGCTGCTCGGCGGTCCAGCCGGCCTTCTTCAGCGCCGCGCGGCTGGCCGGGATCGGGCCCGAGCCCATCACCGCCGGATCGACGCCGGCCGTGGCCCAGGACGCGATGCGGGCGAGCGGGGTGATGCCCCGACGCGCGGCCTCCTCCTCGCTCATCAGCACCAGCGCTGCGGCGCCGTCATTGAGGCCGGAGGCGTTGCCGGCGGTCACCGTGCCTTCCTTGTCGAAGGCCGGGCGCAGCTTGGCCAGCACCTCGATCGTGGTGTCCGGCTTCAGGTACTCGTCGGCGTCGATCACCACGTCGCCCTTGCGGCCCTTGACCGTGACCGGCGTGATCTCGTCCTTGAACCGGCCCTCGCGCTGCGCCGCACCCGCCTTCTGCTGCGACGCCAGGGCGAAGCGGTCCTGGTCCTCGCGGGTGATCTGCCACTGCCGGGCCACGTTCTCCGCGGTGTTGCCCATGTGGTAGCCGTTGAAGGCGTCCCACAGCCCGTCGCGGATCATGGTGTCGACCATCTTGGCGTCGCCCATCTTGGTGCCGCTGCGCAGATGCAGCGCATGCGGCGCCAGCGACATGCTCTCCTGCCCGCCGGCGACGACGATGCGGGCGTCGCCCAGGGCGATCGCCTGGCCGCCCAGCGCCACGGTGCGCAGGCCGGAGCCGCAGACCTGATTGATGCCGTAGGCGGTGGCCGATTTCGGGATGCCGGCGCCGATCGCGGCCTGGCGCGCCGCGTTCTGGCCGGTCGCGGCGGTCAGCACCTGGCCCAGCACCACCTCGTCGACCTCGGCGGCGTCGACCTTGGCCCGGCCCAGCGCCGCGGTGATCGCGGCGATGCCCAGCTCATGCGCCGGCACCGCGGCGAAGGCCCCGGCAAAGGCCCCGACCGGCGTGCGCGCGGCTGCGGCGATGACGACATTGGTCATAGGGGCGGTTTCCCTTTGCTGTCCGGCGCGGTCGGGCCGCACCGGTCGAATTGCGTTAGACTGACGATAGCCACTGCCGTTCCGCCCGCGCAACCACGACGGGAGGATAGGGTCGAAGGGGAGGGATCGATGCGCAAAGCCTTGCTGCGGGCCACGATGCTGGCCGTGCTGGTGGGAACGATGCCAGCAGCGGCGCCGGCGGCGGCCGGGGATTGCGCCGCCATCGCCGCCCGCGCGGCCGCGGCCTGGCGGGCGAAATCGGTGGTGTCCGGCCTGTCGGGGATCGATGCCGCCACCGCCGCCTGCGTCCAGAAGACGCTGGTCAAGGACCTAGCCCCCGATGCCGGTGCGCCGGTCGGCTACAAGGTCGGGCTGACCGGCAAGGCGATGCAGGAGCGGCTGGGCGTCGACCATCCGGTCGCGGGCGTGCTGCTGTCGCGGATGCTGCTCGATCCCGGCACGCCGATCCCGGCCGGCTACGCCGCCCGGCCGCTGGTCGAGGCCGACCTGGTCGCCGTGATCGGCGATGCTGGCATCAACCAGGCGAAGACGCCGGCCGAGGTGCTGGCGCATCTCTCGGCGCTGCGCCCCTTCGTCGAGCTGGCCGACCTCGCCCTGCCTGCGGATGAGAAGCCGACCGCGGCCTCGATCACCGCGGTCAATGTCGGCGCCCGGCTCGGCGTGCTGGGCGAACCGATCGCGATCGAGCCCGGCATGGCCGACCGGCTGGCGACGATGCAGGTCTCGCTGACCGACGGCTCGGGCAAGGTGCTGGCCGAAGCGCCGGGCACCTCGATCCTCGGCCATCCGCTGAACGCGGTGATCTGGCTGACGCAGGACCTGGCGGCGCGGGGCGAGGCGCTGCGGCCGGGCCAGCTGGTCAGCCTCGGTTCCTTCGGCCCGCCGGCGCAGCCGGTGTCCGGCGGGACCGTGACGGTGCGTTACGACGGGCTTTCGGCGGCGCCGGTGGCACTGTCCGTCCGCTTCGAATAGCGCCGGCCAGCCACGCCGCCAGCGGCCGCCATACCTGCGCCTCGGCGCCGCCCGCCACCACCATGCCGATATGGCCGAGCGTCGGCTCGATCCGCTCGGCGCCGGGGATGCGCTCGGCCAGGGCGCGGGCGCTGGCCGGCGGCACGATGCGGTCGCGCGCCGGGATCAAATGCAGGCTGGGCCGGCGGATCGCCTCCGGCCGCACCGGTTCGCCGTCGATCCGCCACAGGCCGCGGCCGGGCATGTTCTCGCCGTACCAGCCGGCCAGGCATTCCAGCGCCACCGGCCCCGGCAGCGGAATGCCGTCGTTCAGCCAGTCCTCCAGGGCCACGAAGCGGGCCGCCTCGGGGGCGTCCGGATTCAGCCGGCCGAAGGCGCTGAACTTGCGCAGCGCGGTCAGCGGGTCGAGCGTGGTGAACAGCGCCTGGATGCCGTCGACCGGCAGCACGCCCAGCGCGGCGACGATCGACAGGCTGGCCGCCGCCGCCATCCGGCCGATCTGAGCCTGGTGCGGCGCGTCGGCGTGGAAATCCCAGGGCGCGGCCATGAAGGCGATGCCGGCGATGGCGTCCGGCCGCCGCGCCGCCAGCGCCGCCGCCAGCGTGCCGCCCATGCAATAGCCCAGCAGGCCGACCGGCCCCCCCGCCACGCCATGGGCCGCTGCGGCGCGGGCGGCGTCCAGCGCCGGCTCCAGCCGCCGCAGGATCACGTCGCTCAGGGTGAAGTCGCGCTCGGCGCCCTCCGGCACGCCCCATTCCAGCAGCAGGGGCCGCAGGCCCTGCGCCGCCAGGAAGCGCAGCAGGCTGCGCTCCGCCGTCAGGTCCAGCACATAGGCGCGGTTGACCAGCGATGGCACCACCAGCACCGGCAAGCCTTCGGCAGGACCATAATCCCGCAGCCGGGCCGACCCGTCCTGCCACAGCACCGGCGGCGCCGGCAGGTCGCGGCGATAGGGGTGACGGGTGTAGCGCTCCAGCCCGGTCAGGAAGGCGGCGGCGCGGCGCGTCGCCTCGCGCGCCAGGGCGGCGCCGGCAGCGTCAGCCGGCAGGCTTGCGAGGCGTTCGGCGGCGCGGTGCAGCGGCTCCGGCCACGGGGGCTCCGGCCAGAGCGGCTTCGAGCCGGGCGACCCGGTCCTCGAGAGCGGCAATGCGGCGATCCCGCTCATCAGGCTCGCCCCCGCCGCGGCCAGATGCAGCGGCAGCGGCCGGGGGCCGTGACGCAGCGTCATCGCCGCCCCACCCGCCCAGCCCGGCCATGGCGCGCGAGATGTGGCCGGGGTCCAGCAGGGCGGCCCAGCCACGCAGCGTCTCGGGGTCGGTCAGGGTTGCGGTCCAATGCTCTTGCCAGAGGTCGAGGAAGCGGCGGGCCAGGTCGTCCGGGCTGTCGCCGTCGCCGGGCGGCGGGGCGTGGGGTGGTTTCGGCGTGGTCATCGGCGGCGATCATAGTCGGCGATGCCGGGCCTGCCTATGCCCGGCGCGTGTTGCGATGCGAAAGGATCGTGACATGCCACGCTGGTCGGACCACTATAGCCACAAATCCGTCAAGGCGGCCGTGTGACCGCGGCCCCAAGAAGCGATAGGGACTCCCATGCCGACCAGTCAGGCCGCCCCTGGAACCGCCCCGTCGGCCGAGGAGCCGAAGAGCGCTCCCATCACCATCAAGAAATACGCCAACCGGCGCCTCTACAATACCGCGACCTCGAGCTATGTGACGCTTGAGAACCTGGCCCAGATGGTCAAGGACGGCACTGAATTCGTGGTCTATGACGCGAAGACGGGCGAGGACATCACCCGGTCGGTGCTGACCCAGATCATCGTCGAGGAAGAGGGCAAGGGCGGCCAGAACATGCTGCCGATCGGCTTCCTGCGGCAGCTGATCAGCCTGTATGGCGACAACCTGCAGTTCATGGTGCCGCGCTACCTCGAATCCTCGATGGAAGCCTTCGCCCGCAACCAGGACCAGATGCGCCAGTACTTCAAGGACGTCAGCGGCGGCTTCCCGTTCGGCGCCTTCGAGGAGATGGGCAAGCAGAACATGCAGCTGTTCGAGCGGGCCATGCAGATGTTCACGCCCTTCGCCGCCAAGGGCGGCACGCCGCCCGGGGCGCCCGGTGCCGAAGGCGTCGCCGGGCCGGCGAAGGGGCCCGAGCCGGGCGGATCGATCGACACGCTGCGCCAGAAGCTGGACGACCTGCAGCGCCAGATCGAGGAGATCACCAAGACCAAGCGGTGACCGGGTGGTTTCTGAACGTTCGCCTCTTCTGCTCTCGTCATTGCGAGCGCAGCGAAGCAATCCAGGGCCGTTTGGTGTGCCCCCTGGATTGCTTCGTCGGCTTCGCCTCCTCGCAATGACGGTTATGGTTGAGCCGGGCGATTCCGGCCTGCCTCATCCGTAAGCGATCAGCCGCCCCAGGGCGCCGGCCAGGAACCAGAGCACGATCGACCCTGCCGCCTGGACCCGGCCGAGCAGCGGCGGGGTGCGGTCCCAGTCGGGCAGCGACCGCTGCCACAGCCAGCGGAAGGCGAGCGCATTGGCCAGCGCCGCCGCGATCACCAGGATCTTGAGCTGGAACACGTCGGTCGCGGCCAGCGGCCCGGCATCGGCGGCGAACAGCGCCGCGCCGGTGGCGGCCATCAGCACCAGCCCGGCCAGCGCGACCCGGGTCAGGAGGCGCGACACCATCAGGACCGGCAAGCCGCGGCCGAAGCCGACGAGGCGGAGGTCCAATAGCCCGATGCCGCCGACCAGCAGCACCAGCCCGAGCAGATGCAGCAGGTTGGCCGCCGGGTAGAGCCACAGCGAATCGCGCATTAGCGCGCCGAACGGGGAGTGCTCGATCAGCGCCGCGCTCTCGGCGAGCAGGCCACTGCCGCCGGGGCCGTGCTCCATCGGCTCAGCGCAGCTCGACGGTGCGGCCGTCGATGGTGATCCGCTCGGCCCGCATCTCGTCGGCGACCACCCGGCTGGGATAGCCGACCACGGTCACCGGCTTGCCGACGGCCAGATCCTCGCGCGGCAGCCCCCGCCGGTCCATGCGCGACGGTGGCGACAGCACCACATGCCAGGTCTTGCCGTCCTGGGTCAGGCTGATCTGGCCATGCGGGTTCTGGTAGCTCGCGGTCTCGATCGGCCCCGAGAGCGTGAGCGCGGTGTTGGCGTCGTAGGAGCTCCAGCCGTGATGGGCCAGGGCGGTGGCGGGCACCATGGCCGCCAGCAGGACGATCGGCACGCTACGGGGCATCGGTTCCTCCCGGCGCTGATGGACCTCCGTATCAGGTTGGGTTCCGGGCTCGCGATGCAATCGCCCGGGCAGAAAAAAGCCCCGCCGAAGCGGGGCTTGGCCGAAGCACGGAACCAGCCGGGCTCAACTCTCTTCGCTGGACACCATCTGGATGTAGTTCTGCAGGCCCATCTGGCTGATCAGGTATTGCTGCGATTCGAGCCAGTCGATGTGCTCCTCGGTGTCGTCGAGGATCTTCAGCAGGATGTCGCGGGAGACGAAGTCGCGCACCGATTCGCAGTGCACCCGATTCCTCATACACCTTCTTGGCCAGGCGCTTGACGTCCCAGTTCTTCAGCATCCGCGCATGCAGGAAATACTGGTTGATCGCGGTCAGCTCGTTCTTCAGCACCGCGTTCAGGTGGGTCAGAACCTTTTTGTCGCCCTGCATCTTTGCCTCGGCCATGTTCGGTCAATGTCGGGGCGCACCTTAGAACGATTACAGGATTCCGTAAAGTTTTACTTGTGTGATTGAGAAACAGTCGCAGATTATTGCAAATCATTCTTGATCTCTGCTGGCGAAGCGGCGCCGAGCGCCAGCAGCACCAGGCTCTCCGCCGCCAGCGGATAGGCCGGCGCCGTCGGTTCCAGCCGCGCCACGCTGGGCGTCCGCGCCGTGTCCAGCCAGGGATGCCACACGCCGAGCGGCGGCAGGGCGAAGTCCATCCCCTCCGGCCCGGGGTTGAACAGCAGCAGCAGCGGCGGCGCGCCTGCCTCGCTCAGCAGCACGCCGAGGGCGAAGCCGGCCGGGTCGTCCCAGTCGGCGCCCGCCATCGGCCGGCCGTCCGGCCGCAGCCAGGCGATATCGGGCAGGTCGTCCCAGCCGCTCGGCGCGCCGTGCAGGAAGCGGGGCTGGCGCAGCGCCGGATGGGCCCGGCGCAGCGCCACGGCGCGGGCGGTGAAGTCGAGGAAGCCGGGATCGGCGGTGGCCCAGTCCAGCCAGGTCAGCGGGCCGTCCTGGCAATAGGCGTTGTTGTTGCCCTGCTGGCTGTGGCCCAGCTCGTCGCCGCCCAGCAGCATCGGCACGCCCTGGCTGAACAGCAGCGTCGCCAGCAGGTTGCGCCGCCGCCGCAGCCGCCGGGCCAGAATCGCCGGGTCGCCGGTCGGCCCCTCGGCGCCGAGATTGTCGGAATGGTTGTCGCCGGTGCCGTCGCGATTGCCCTCGCCATTCGCCTCGTTGTGCTTCTGCGCATAGGAGACGAGATCGGCCAGGGTGAAGCCGTCATGGGCGGTGACGAAGTTGACGCTGGCCCGGGCGCCGCGGCCGTCATGGTCGAACAGGTCGGCGGAGGCGGAGAGGCGGCGCGCCAGCTCCGGCCGCGGCCCGGCATCGCCGCGCCAAACCCGGCGGATGCCGTCTCGGTAATGGTCGTTCCACTCCGACCAGCCGGTCGGGAAGCCGCCGACGCGCCAGCCGCCCGGCCCGATATCCCAGGGCTCGGCGATCAGCTTGACCTGCGCCAGCACCGGGTCCTGCGCCACCGCCTGCAGGAAAGGCGCGGCGGCGGTGAACTCGCAGTCGACCCGGGCCAGGGTGGTGGCCAGGTCGAAGCGGAAGCCGTCGACATGCGCCGCCTCGACCCACCAGCGCAGGCTGTCCATCACCATCTGCAGCACCCGCGGATGGCCGAGATCCAGCGCATTGCCGGTGCCGGTCGGGTTGAACGGCTCGCGCCGATCATGCGACGTGTGCTGGTAGTAGGACAGGTTGTCGATGCCGCGGAAGTTCAGCGTCGGGCCGAACACATCGCTCTCCGCCGTGTGGTTGTAGACGACGTCGAGGATCACCTCGATCCCGGCCCGGTGCAGCGCCTTGACTGCGTTGCGCAGCGCTTCCAGCGGCGGCAAGGCGCCGGCATAGGCCGGGTGCACGGCGAAGAAGGCGGTGGTGTTGTAGCCCCAGTAGTTCTTCAGGCCGCGCTCGACCAGCGCCCGCTCGTCCAGGAAGGCGTGCACCGGCATCAACTCGACCGCGGTGACGCCCAGCCGGCGCAGGTGGTCGATCATCACCGGATGGGCCAGACCGCCCAGCGTGCCGCGCAACGGCTCCGGCACGCCGGGATGGCGCATGGTCAGGCCACGGATATGAGCCTCGTAGATCACCGTGTCGGCCCAGGGCGTGCGCGGCGCCTCGTCGCCCTCCCAGTCATGGGCCGGGTCGACCACCACCGATTTCGGCACGAAGGGGGCGCTGTCGCGCGGGTCGAAGGACAGGTCGGCCGCCGGGTCGCCGCGGGTATAGCCATGCACCGAATCATCCCAGCGGAAGCCGCCGGCCAGGCCGCGGGCATAGGGATCCAGCAGCAGCTTGTTCGGGTTGAAGCGGTGGCCGTCCAGCGGCGCGTAGGGGCCGTGGACGCGATAGCCGTAGACCGTGCCGGCCCCGGCGCCGGGCAGCAGCCCGTGCCAGACCTGGTCGGTGCGGGCCGGCAGGTCCCAGCGCGCCACCTCCTGCCGGCCCTCGGCGTCGAACAGGCACAGTTCGACCCGCTCGGCATGGGCGGAGAACAGCGCGAAGTTCACCCCGTCCGCCGTCGGCGTGGCGCCCAGTGGCCAGGGGCGTCCGGCCGGAAGCACGGGAAGGGTAGTCGGCAGCGGCATCGTGAACGGTTCCTTCGAGCCTGTCCGGAGGGCAGGATGGGACGCGCGGAGGGCGGTCGTCCATCGGCCATCGCGCCGCCGCGACCGCCGACACGTTTTCACCACGTTTCGCCGCTAGCCGTTGCCAGCCCGCCTGCCGAAAGGACCGACCGCGTGACGACCCTCGCCGATCCCGATCACAGCCCGGCCGCGCCGACCGATCCGCATCCCGTCCCGCCGCGCGACGGCGAAGGACCACGAATCGGCGTCGTCGTCGCCATGATCGTCGCCTTCGTCGCCCTGGTGGCGGCGATCTATCTCGGCGTCGAAAGCCGCAGCGCCGGCCAGTCCCGCGACGGGCTGCAGACCCGGCTGGCCGCCTCGGAGCAGGATCTGGCGGCGCTGAAGCAGGCCGGCGGCGACCGCGATGCGCTGAAGGCGGAGTCGGACCGGCTGCAGGCGCAGGTCGGCGAGGCCAAGACCGCGCTGGACCAGATCGGACAGCGCCGCGACCAGGCCGGCCGCGATGCCGATGCCGCCGCGGCCCAGGCCCGCGCGGCGCAGGACCAGGCAAAGGCGGCCGATTCGCAGCTCTCGGAGAAGCAGGCGCAGATCGCCGACCTCAGCGGCCAGCTCGACCAGCTGCGGGCGCAGGAAGCGGCGCAGCGTGAGAGCTACGGCCGGCTGAACGCCGATGCCGCTGCGGTGAACGGCCAGCTGGCGCAGGCGACCGAGCAGCTGGGCAAGACCCAGGGCGACCTGGCCGCGGCCCGCCAGCAGCTGGCGGACCTGCAGGCCCAGATCGCCCGCACCGCCGACGAGCTGAAGCGCCAGTCCGAGGCCGCGAAGCCGTAGGGGCGGGGCGACAGCTCTGTTCCGACGTCGTCATTCCAGCAGCCTTTGAGATCGGCTCTCCAGCCTCATTCCGTCATGGCGAGCCCCAAAGGGGCGTGGCCATCCAGGGCCACTCGCACTGGCCCCTGGATGGCCACGGCGCTGCGCGCCTCGCCATGACGGATCAATCTTTCGGGCCGGTGGTATAATCCGGGTCCGCGTCTCCCAGCCCGGAGGGTGCCATGGCCACGGCCCGCGTGTTCCGGTCCGGCAACGGCCAAGCCGTTCAACTGCCGAAGCAGTTCCGCCTCGAGGGGCGGGAAATCGAGATCCTACGTCGTGGTGACGAGATCGTCTTGCGTCAGAAGCGGCGCGGCATGGCGCGCGCCTTTGAGTTGTTGGCCGAGCTTCCGACCGGCATCGAAGATCGCGACGACCCGCTCCCTCAGGAGAGAAAGTCGTAGGTTGGGCTGGGGGGCCTCACCCCGCCCATTCGAACAGCACCGTCGACAGCGGCGGCAGGGTCAGCAGCAGCGAAAAAGGGCGGCCGTGCCAGGGCGAGGGCTCGGCCTCGGCGCCGCCGCCATTGCCCATGCCGGAGCCGCCATAGGATCCGGCGTCGGTGTTCAGCCGCTCGACCCAGCGGCCGCCCTGCGGCACGCCGATGCGGTAGCCCTGGCGCGGCACCGGGGTGAAGTTCGACACCACCAGCACCGGCCGGTCGCCCTCATTGCCCAGGCGCAGCCAGGCCAGAATCGAATCGGCGCTGTTGCTGGCGTCGATCCAGTCGAAGCCCTCCGGCTCGCAGTCGCGCGCATGCAGCGCCGGCAGCGCGCGGTACAGCCGGTTCAGGTCGCCGATGAGGCGCTGCACCCCGGCATGCCGCTCGGCCTCCAGCAGGTGCCAGTCCAGGCTGCGGTCGTGGTTCCACTCGGCGCGCTGGCCGAACTCACCGCCCATGAACAGCAGCTTCTTGCCCGGATGGGCCCACATGAACCCGTAATAGGCGCGGAGATTGGCGAATTGCTGCCAGTCGTCGCCCGGCATCTTGCCCAGGAGAGACCCCTTGCCGTGCACCACCTCGTCATGGCTCAGCGGCAGCACGAAGTTCTCGCTGAAGGCGTAGAGCAGGCCGAAGGTCAGGTCATGGTGGTGCCAATGCCGGTGCACCGGGTCCTTCTGCATGTAGCGCAGGGTGTCGTTCATCCACCCCATGTTCCACTTGTAGCCGAAGCCGAGCCCGCCGAGATGGGCCGGGCGCGACACGGCCGGCCAGGCGGTCGATTCCTCGGCCAGGGTGGTCACGCCCTCGTGCCGGCCGAACACCTCGACATTGGTCTGGCGCAGGAAGTCGACCGCATCCAGGTTCTCGCGGCCGCCGAAGCGGTTCGGCACCCATTCCCCGGCCTTGCGGCTGTAGTCGAGATACAGCATCGAGGCCACGGCATCGACCCGCAGCCCGTCGACATGGAAGCGGTCGAGCCAGAACAGGGCGTTGCCGAGCAGGAAGTTGCGGACCTCGGCTCGGCCGTAATTGTAGATCAGCGTGCCCCAATCCTGATGCATGCCCTGGCGCGGATCGGCATGCTCGTAGAGGGCGGTGCCGTCGAACCGGGCCAGGCCGTGCTCGTCGGTCGGGAAATGGCCGGGCACCCAGTCCAGCAGCACGCCCAGGCCGGCGCGGTGGCAGCGGTCGACGAAGGCGGCGAAATCCTCGGGCGGGCCGAACCGACTGGTCGGAGCATAGAGGCCGATCGGCTGATAGCCCCAGGATCCGTCGAACGGGAATTCGCCGACCGGCAGCAGCTCGATATGGGTGAAGCCGAGACCGGCGGCATAGGGGATCAACTGGTCGCCCAGCTCGCGCCAGGACAGCGGCCGGCCGCCATCCTCCGGCACCCGGCGCCAGGACCCGGCATGGACCTCGTAGATGCTGATCGGGGCGTCGCGCCGCTGCGCCGCCGCACGTCCGGCCAGCCATTCGGCGTCATCCCAGCTCGGGTCCGGCAGTCCGTGCACGATCGAGGCGGTCTTCGGCGGGTGCTCGGCGCGGAAGGCGAAGGGGTCGGTCTTCAGCGGCAGCAGGTCGCCGGACGGCCCGCGGATCTCGAATTTGTAGGACGCGCCGGGCCCGACGCCGGGCAGGAAGACCTCCCACACGCCGATGCCGGGATGCAGCCGCATCGGGTGCAGCCGTCCGTCCCAGCTGTTGAAGTCGCCGACCACGGCGACACGGCGGGCATTCGGCGCCCACACGGCGAAGACGGTGCCGTCGACCCCGTCCAGCGTCCGCGGATGGGCGCCGAGGCGCCGGTACAGCTCGAGATGCGTGCCCTCGCCCAGCAGGTGCAGGTCGATCTCGCCGAAGCTCGAGGGGAAGCGGTAGGGATCCTCGACCTCCCACACGCCGCCGGCCTGGCCGTAGTCGATGCGCAGCCGGTAGCGGGGCGGGAAGGCGCGGTCGATCCGGCCGTCGAACACGCCGTCGGCATGGCGCCGCTCCAGCCGCGCCAGCACCGCGCCGCTGTTCGGGTCGATCGCCTCGACCGCCACGGCGTCGGGCCGGAAGCAGCGCAGCACCGTGCCGTCCCCGGCCGGGTGGGGGCCGAGCACGCCGAACGGGTCGCTATGGTCGGAGGCGACGAGCGCCGCGACATCGGCGGGATCGGTCAGGCCGTTGCGGATATCCGTCTCGGCTGGCGGGCGGGGATCGGTTCGAGTCATCGAAGTCTCCATCCTCCGGTGATCTTGACCGGTTCCTGCCGGAAACAACAAGGGCGGATCCGGGAAGGATCCGCCCTCATGTCGAATGCCGGGATGAGACCGGTCAGTTGCCGGTGGGCGCGGCCGGTGCCGGGGTGGCCGCGGGCGGCTGGGTGCCCTCGGCCGGCGGGGTCGCCGGCGCGGCGGGCGCCGCCGGGGCGGCCTGGCCGCTCTCCTGCCTCTGCTTCTCGACCTCGGCCATCTGCGCCTGGATGAAGGTGGCCAGCTTGTTCGACGCGTCTTCCGCCAGCGCCTTGTCGCTCTCCAGCGTCTGGTGGAAGAAGGCGCTGTAGTAGTTGTCGTCGAGGGTGAAGACCAGCGCCGCGGCGATCTTCTGCTGGTTCATCGTGCAGCTCAGCTCGGCGCGCTTGACGGCGTAGGGGCCCTCGATCGCGGCCGGCTGGTCGCTGCTCTGCCAGTCGGTGCCGCACACCGACTTCATGATCTCGAGATAGCGCTTGGCGAACTGGTCGATCTCGACCGCGTCGCCACGCGGCTCCTGGTGCAGGCCGCCGACGACCTTGCCGTCGGTGCCGACCTGCCAGGCCTGGTTGATCTGCAGCGGGTCGCGCGGCAGCTTGCGCGGGTCGGCGATGCCGACCTCCTTCAGCCCGGCGCTGTTCAGGATGTCCTGCAGCGCGCCCACCGGCATGCCGAAGCCCTGGGCGCCGACCAGGGTGCGCGGGTCGGCCTGCGGCGTGGCGGCCTGGGCCTTGGCGATCAGCCCGCGGGCGGTGTCGATGCAGTTCTTCAGCGCGGTCAGCCCGGCGCCGGTGCCGGTCAGCGGGAAGGTGAACTCGCCCTTCGGGGTCGTCACGATCGCCTTGCTGCCCTTGGCCAGGGCCTGGAACAGGTCGCCGTCCTGGCCGACCGGCAGGACATAGGCCACCGGCGACACCGGAACGATGTCGACCTGCTTGTCATAGGCGGAATCGACCCGGATCCGGCCCTTGGCCTTCTCGCCTTCCTTCAGCCCCCAGTTCTGCTTCACCACAGCGACGTTGAACAGGAAGTTGGGGTTCAGCGTGAAGGCCAGCGTCATCCCGTTGTCATAGGGCTTCGAAATGTCGCAATGGCTGAACTGCTGGTTCTGCGGGTTCGGAACCGCACCGCCCTTCCAGCCATTGGCGTCGATCACGAATTCCTTCGGCGGCGGGGCCTGCTGCCCCTGCGGCGCAGCCTGGCCCTGCTGCGGTGCCGCCGGGGCTGGCGCCGCCGGGGCCGGTGCCGCCGAAGTCGCGGGCGCCTCCGCCGGCTTCGCGGGCGGTGCCGGGGGCGCGGCCTGCTGCGCGATCGCCGGGGCGGCGAACAGGAGCGGGAGCAGCGCCACGCCGGCGCGAAGGGTCGAAAGATTCATTCCAGGACGCGTCCGTCTAATGTCTCCAGGCGGGTCAGTCTCGAGCCTTTCCCGCAGGGCGGGCCACACTCGTCCAGAGCGGCGCGGCTTGTCAATCCGCCAGAACGCAGCGCAACGGCATCAGAGGAGCGGCTACCAGCGCAGATACAGCGCCAGGAACATATAGGCGGCGAAGGCCAGCAGCAGCACCCCGGCGACGCGATCGATCCACAGCAGCGTGCGCGGCGTCAGCCGGCCGCCGGTGGCGGCGACGACGAAGCTCAGCGTCGTGAACCAGGAGGCGGAGCCGACCAGCACCCCGGCGACCAGGATCAGGCCGGAGGCGATCGACAGCGTCTCGGCCAGGCCGACCGCGGTGAAGGCGGTGGCGAAGGTCAGGATCGTGATCGGGTTGCTGAGGGTCAGCAGGAAGGCGGTGACGACCGCCGCGATCTCGCTGCCCTCGGTCCGCCCGGTCTCGGGGTCGCGCTCGATATGGCCGGCATGCAGCAGGGTGCGGATCGCCAGCACGGCCAGGACGGTGCCGCCGATCAGGTGCAGCGCGTCCTTCAGCGTGATCAGCCAGGCGCTCAGCGCCACCATGCCGAAGGCGGCGATCAGGCCGAACAGCCCGTCCGCGAAGGCGGCGCCGATGCCGGTCAGGATGCCGAAGCGGGTGCCGTGGATCAGCGTCCTGCGGATGCACAGGACGCCGATCGGGCCGACCGGCGCGGCAATGGCGATACCGAGCGCGACGCCTTTGGCGAACAGGAAGGGATCGATCATCACGGATGGGGTGCCGCCAACCTCGTGTTACGTCGTGTTACCAGAAGAGCGATCGCGAATGGTGGTTCGCCGGCCCTTCGATTAAACCAATGCGAGAGCGAAACCAACGGGGGCGATTCGGATGGACGCGAAACTCCGCCTCGATGCCATCGGTCGCACCCTGGTGCTGGCGCTGCAGGAGAACGCCCGCGCCAGCTATGCCGAGCTCGGCCGCCTGGTCGGCCTGTCGCCGCCGGCGGTGGCCGAGCGGGTGAAGCGGCTGGAGGACCAGGGCATCATCAAGGGCTTCCGGGCCGAGGTCGATCGCGGCCGGCTCGGCTACGGCCTGTCCGCCTTCGTCCGGCTGCGCTGCCGGGCCGAGACCTTCCCGGCGGTCGAGGCCTTCGCCCGCACCGTGACCGAGGTGGTGGAGTGCCATGAGGTCGCGGGCGAGGACGCCTATGTGTTCAAGCTGGTGGCCCGCTCGATCCAGCATCTCGACGAGATCCTGCTGCGCCTCGCCGCTTTCGGCGCCACCACCTCCTCGCTGATCCTGTCCTCGCCGGTCGCCGGCCGCGTGCTGCCGCCGGCGGGAGAGTAGGACCAGGCCCCCCACCGCTTTCCTGTTGCGGTGCCGCATGACTGGGACGCAATGTTGCGCCCATGGCCCGACCGCCTCAGATCTGAAGGGACGATGTTCGACAAGATCCTGATCGCCAATCGCGGCGAGATCGCCTGCCGCGTCATCCGCACCGCGCGGCGCATGGGCATCAAGACCGTGGCCGTCTACTCCGAGGCCGATGCCGACGCGGTGCATGTCCGCATGGCCGACGAGGCGGTGCCGATCGGCCCGGCGCCTTCGGCCCAGTCCTATCTGGTGATCGACCGGATCGTCGAGGCGTGCCGCGCCACCGGCGCCCAGGCGGTGCATCCCGGCTACGGCTTCCTGTCGGAGAATCCGCGCTTCTGCGCGGCGCTGGAGGCGGCCGGCATCGCCTTCATCGGCCCCGGCGTCCACGCCATCGAGGCGATGGGCGACAAGATCGAATCGAAGAAGCTGGCCCAGGCCGCCGGCGTCTCGACCGTGCCCGGCCATCTGGCGCCGATCCTGGACGAGGACGAGGCGGTCGCCGTCTCCCGCCGCATCGGCTATCCGGTGATGATCAAGGCCTCGGCCGGCGGCGGCGGCAAGGGCATGCGCGTCGCCGGCAATGACGACGAGGCGCGCGAGGGCTTCCGCTCCGCCCGCAACGAGGCGCGCACGGCCTTCGGCGACGATCGCGTCTTCGCCGAGAAGTTCATCGAGGAGCCGCGCCACATCGAGATCCAGGTGCTGGCCGACAGCCACGGCAACACCGTCTATCTCGGCGAGCGCGAATGCTCGATCCAGCGCCGCCACCAGAAGGTGATCGAGGAGGCGCCGTCGCCCTTCCTCGACGAGGCGACCCGGCGGGCGATGGGCGCCGAGGCCTGCACCCTGGCCCGCGCCGTCGGCTACCGCTCGGCCGGCACGGTCGAGTTCATCGTCGGCGCCGACCGCTCCTTCTACTTCCTGGAGATGAACACCCGCCTTCAGGTCGAGCATCCGGTGACCGAGGCGGTGACCGGCCTCGACCTGGTCGAGCTGATGATCCGCATCGCCGCCGGCGAGGAGCTGCCGTTCCGTCAGGAAGACATCCGACTCGAAGGCTGGGCGGTCGAGGCTCGGGTCTATGCCGAGGACCCGCTGCGCGGCTTCCTGCCCTCGATCGGCCGGCTGACCCGCTACCGCGCGCCGGAGGAGGGGCCGCAGGTCCGCGTCGACACCGGCGTCGACGAGGGCGGCGAGATCTCGATGCATTACGACCCGATGATCGCCAAGCTGATCGGCATCGGGACCAACCGCAACGCGGCCATCGCCGCGATCCGCAACGCCCTGGACGGCTTCGTCATCCGCGGCGTCAACCACAACATCCCGTTCCTGGCGGCGCTGATGCACCATCCGCGCTTCGTCGAGGGCCGGCTGACCACGCGCTTCATCGCCGAGGAGTTCCCGGACGGCTTCCACGGCACCGCGCCGGCGGGCGATGCCGCCGACCGCGTCGCCGCCCTCGGCGCCGCCCTGCTGCACCGCCAGGCCACGCTGCGCGGCACCGCGGCGGGGGCGCAGGACTGGGTGCTGCGCGCCGACCGGCAGAACCGGCCGGTGACGGTGCGGGAAGACGCCGATGGCTGGCGGGTGACGCTCGCCGGCCGGTCCTTCGCCATCCATGGCCTCTGGCGGCCGGGCGAGATGCTGTTCGACGGCATGGTGGACGGCGTCCGCATGGTGGCGCAGATCGACCGCCGCCCGGTGGGGCTGCGCCTGACCCATGCCGGCGGCGAGGTCGACCTGGCGCTGCTGACGCCGCGCGCCGCCGCCCTGGCCGAGCTGATGCCGGTCAAGGCGCCGCCCGACATGTCGCGCTTCCTGCTGTCGCCGATGCCCGGGCTGCTGGTCTCGGTCGCCGTCGCCGCGGGCGATCCGGTGCGGGCGGGGCAGGAGCTGGCGGTGGTCGAGGCGATGAAGATGGAGAACATCCTGCGGGCCGAGCGCGACGGCGTGGTCGGGACCCTGCATGCCAAGCCTGGCGACAGCCTGGCTGTCGACCAGAAGATCCTGGAATTCGCAGCGGCCTGAGGGCCGGGAGAACGCCATGAACCGAATCCTCCGTATCCTCCTGCCGGCGCTGCTCCTGGCGGGTTGCGGCGACGGCTACATTCCGCCGGAGAATCCGGGGCCGCCGCCGCCGATCGCCTCGATCAAGGGCGACGACCTGCACGCGCCGCCGGGCCCGACCGACCCGTTCATGATCCGGGTCGACGAGCGGGCGATGGGCGCCTGGGCCGACTACTGCACCCGGATCAAGGACATGGCCGGGCCGAACCGCCCGCCGAGTGCCGAGAAGACCCGGATCGAGGGCGACCTGAAGAAGTGCGAGGAGATCTTCGCCCAGTGAAGAACCGCGGCGACGAGAGCGAGGCCCGCACCCGCTGGTTCGCCGACGTCATGGCCGGCGGTCGGTCCGGCGCGGCGGTGGCGGTCGGCGACCACACCCAGGCCCTGCTGGTCGAGCTCGAGACCGTGTTCGGCGCCGGCGCCTGGGTCGCCAGCGTGATCCTGGCGGTCGCCGTGATCGAGGCGCATCTGCGCGAGCAGGCGATCGCGTCCGGCCGGGTGATCGACCCCTATCTCAACGCCGGGGCGCTGTTCGCCGAGGCCGGGCTGGACGAGCGCTTCGACGTGCTGCGCCGGGCCCGCAACCGGGCGCTGCACGTCTCCGACCCGCCGACGCTGACGGTCGAGATGCACTGGTTCGAGGCCGAGCGGCTGGAGGCCGAGGCCCGCTTCGCCATCCGCCTGGTCGCCGCGGCGGTCTATGGTGGCGACCTGCCGGAGCAGGAGGAGGCCGAATGAGCGGGGAGCGCAAGGCGCTGGCGCTGCGCATCACCGGCCGGGTCCAGGGCGTCGGCTACCGCGCCTGGCTGGCCGGCCAGGCCGAGGCGGCCGCCCTCGACGGCTGGGTCCGCAACCGCCGCGACGGCTCGGTCGAGGCGCTGCTGTCCGGCCCGGCCGAAGCGGTCGACCAGGTGGCCGCCGCCTGCCGCCGCGGGCCGCGGGTGGCGCTGGTCGACCGGGTGCAGATGACCGAGGCGGAGCCGCCGGATCATCCTGGCTTCGCGCAAGGACCGACGCTGTGACCGACGCGCCCAGGCTCGGCGTCGGCGCCTTCATCCGCGACCCGGCGGGCCGGCTGCTGCTGGTGCAGCGGCGGCGGGAGCCGGAGGCCGGGTATTGGGGCCTGCCCGGCGGCAAGGTCGATTTCGGCGAGACGGTCGAGGCCGCGGTCCTGCGCGAGATCCAAGAGGAGCTCGGCATCGCGCTGCGGCTCGACGGGCTGCTGTGCCTGGTCGACCAGATCGACCGCGCGGCCGGCACCCATTGGGTGGCGCCGGTCTGGCGCGCCGCCATCGCCGCCGGTGAGCCGGTCAACCGCGAGCCGGCGGCCCTGGCCGCGATCGGCTGGTTCGCCCTCGACGCCCTGCCGCAGCCGCTGACCCTCGCGACCCGCAAGGCGCTGGAGGCGGCGAGGCCGGCCTAGGCCACGCCGCTTCAGAACACGAAACGCCGGGGGAGCTGAGCCCTGACCCGGTCGAGGTGCTCCTTGGCGCAGCGCCGGATGTCGTCGGGATCGCTCGCCATCCGGTCGGCGAGGCTGAAGGACAGCTCGCCCTTCGCGACGCAATCGACGAGCCGATCGATCAGCTCCTCTTCGCCCTGCGTTCCGTCGAGATGCGCCATCAGGCAGCGTTCCACCACGTCGAGGACGACCGATTCGTGCCAGGCATTGGCGATCCGGGCCATGCCCGCCTCCGCCGTGCACGCCGCATAGCGCCGCCACGCCTCCGGCACCGCAAGCGCCGGCCCCGGCTTGGCCACCGGGTTCAGCCGGAACCTCCCGCGATCCTGCATCAGCAGCAATTCGACCAGGTCGGTCACCTCGGCCTCCGCTTCGGCCGGCATCTCGCCGGGGAGGGCGGCCTCGACCGCTGCCATCAGCGACCGGAAATCCAGCGTCCCCGGCCAGGCCGCCGTCAGCGCCGCCGCCGCTGCCTTGACCGACCGCTGCGGCAGCATCAGGGGAGAACGGTCCGGCGAGCCGTAGGGTCGCGGCGTATCGTCCAGCACGGCGTCTCCCCGGGGCGGCAGGAAGGCGGCGACATGGAGCGCCCGCAGCCGCTCGCCGTCGAGGCGATAGCGGATATCCCCGGCCCGATCGGCATGGACCAGAAGGGTCTGGCGAAACGTGCGGTTGCTGACGAAGTCGAGATACTGCTCGAGCCGGACCTGGCTGTCGCCGCATTCCCGCAGCAACGGGCCGGCGACGGAAGCGCCGAAATTGGCGGCGAACATCGACGAAGGCACCGCATCGCCGAGATAGGCCAACCCGGCCTTCTCCGCCGCCGCGACGAAGTCCCCGAAATAGCAGGGCGAGTTGTAGAGCTCGAGGAACTCGTGCTGGAGATAGGATTCGTGGAACGATTTCAGGGCGCCGTTCTGCTCGGCCACGATGCGGCCCATCAGGCTGTCGGGGTCGGTGACGCCGGAGAGGAAATCGATCATGCCGCGGGCGTAGGCCAGCGGCTGTTCCTTCGACCCCGCATGGCGGCTGCGCAGGATCATGGCGTCGCGGACGATCTCCTTCGCCTTCCAGCCGGGATAGCAGTTGTAGCTGACGAAGGCGACGCCATCGGGGGTAAGGTTCTCGCGGCAGACCCGAAGGATCGCCTCCCGCACCTCCGGCGGCACCCAGCTGTAGACGCCGTGGCAGATGATGTAGTCGAAGGTCCCGAGCGTCGGGGCGATCTCGCTCAGATCGCCCTGGTGCAGCTCGATGTTGCTCAGCCCGAGCTCGGCGGCGGCTCTCCGTCCCGCGTCGATCTGGACCGGCGACAGGTCGATGCCGACCACGCGGCTCTCCGGATACCGGAGCGCGAGCGGCAGGATGTTGCCGCCGGACGCGCAGCCCAGTTCCAGCACCCGGCTGGTCGCGACCCTCGGCGCCGACAGGCCGAAGAGATGCGCGACCGTCTCCAGATGGTCCGGGGCCGTGGTCGGGAAGGAATGGGAGTCATACGGGACCGTGTCGTAGGCGTCCCGGATCTGATCGATGATGTCGGACATGCGCGCTCCGTCGGCTCGAATCGCCCGCTGGGCGGGTTCAGGCTGCAGCCGTTCGGTGGCCCGTCCGAAAGGATGGTCGCCCGTGAAACGACCGTATCCTAACAGCCGATCGGAGATCCTTCCTAGTTGGAGACGCGATGGACGACGACGAGCGTCCGGAGAAATCTCCTCGGCCGGTTCAGGCCGCGGCCGCCGCCCGTTCCAGGAACTCGTCCGGCCCGTCGACCTCGACCAGCCGGCGGTTGCGGATCTCCAGGTAGCGGGTGCCGATGCCGCGCAGCATGCGCCGGTCATGGGTGACGAAGACGCAGGTCGTGTCGTCGCGCGACAGCAGGTCCTCCAGCCGCTCCCGCCCGGCGATGTCCAGGTGGTTGGTCGGCTCGTCCAGCAGGTAGATGTTGGGCTGGCGCAGCCGCAGCAGCAGGAAGGTGACGCGCAGCTGCTCGCCGTAGCTGAGATTGCCGATCGGCGTCGCCTGCTTCTCGATCGGGATGCCGATATTGTGCAGCTCGCGCACCAGCTCGGCGTCGCGCAGGGTCGAGGCGGCCTGCAGCGCCCGGTTCACCGGCATCTGCCGCGGCAGGTCGGACAGGTGCTGGTCGAGATAGCCCGGCCGCAGCTGCGGGTTGGCGGTGATCGACTGGCCCAGCGGCGCGTCGCCGGCGGCGGCCCGGGTGATCGCCGCCATCAGGTCGCGGATCAGATGCGACTTGCCGGTGCCGTTCAGGCCCAAGAGCGCGATGCGGTCGCCGCGGCGGATGAACTCCTGCTCGATGCGCAGCAGGTCGCGCCCGGTCTCGGTGCGCACGACATGGTCCTTCAGCCGCACCAGCGTGGCGCGCTGCACCTCGCTGCTGTCGAGGTTGATGTCCCGCCGGGCCTCGCGATGCGCCACCGTGGCCTCCGCCCGGCGCTGCTCGGCGCGGGACGCCACCGCCTTGGCGCGCCGGGCCATGTCCGGGTTGTGGCCCTTCAGGTTGGACCAGATCGCCAGCCGCTTGGCGGCGCGCTCCAGCCGCTCGACCTCCTTCTCGTCGCGCTCGGCCTGCTGCAGCGCCGCCAGATCCTCGCGGATCAGCTCCTGCCGCGCCTGCGAGAAGGAGGTGCCGTAGGCCCGCACCCGGTCGCCGCGCAGGATGATGGTGCGGCCGGTCACCCGGTCCAGGAACTCGCGGTCATGCGACACCAGCAGGAAGGGCAGGCGCAGATGCTCGGTCAGCCAGCGCTCCAGCCGCATCACCTTGCCGACGTCGAGATGGTTGGTCGGCTCGTCCAGGATCAGCAGGTCGGGGTCGGCCAGCGTCGCCCGCGCCACCAGCAGCAGGCGCTGCCAGCCGCCGGACAGCTCCGCCACGGTCTGGACATGCCACTGCTCGGGGGCGAGGCACAGCTCGTCCAGCACCACGTCGGCGCGCCAGGCCTGGTCGTCGCGTGCCGCCTCGGGCAGGGCCGTCACCAGCGCCTCGTGCAGGGTCAGCGGCAGGATCCCGGCCGGCACTGCCTGGGGCACATGGCCGATCAGCAGCCCGCGCCGGCGCACGATGCGGCCGCGATCGAGCTCGATCTCACCCAGCAGGGCATTGATCAGCGTCGACTTGCCGCTGCCATTGTCGCCGACCAGGCCGATCCGGTCGTCCGGATGGACGGCGAAGCTGGCGTCCTGGAACAGCGCCCGGCCGCCGATCTTGAGGGTGATGCCTTCGGCCTGGAGGAGCATGATGGGACTCGGAGAACGAATGCGTCGTCTAGGGCCGGGGAGGGTATCAGATGCCCGATCAGGATGAGCCGAAAGATTATGACCCGATGGAGGCGGCCGACGAGACCAAGCGCAGGGACGAGGCGGCGCGCTGGAAGGAGGAGAATGCCGAGGCGATCCGAAGCTACAATGAATGGGTGGCGGAAGAGGGCTTGCCCTTCGCGAAATTCCGGCAGTTCTGATGCGCTTCGACGTCCATCGCGTCACGGGATCCGATGTAGCTATCGCGCTGAAGGTTCAGTCGGAGTTCCACGATCATCTGAACACCTGCGTGCTCGTGCCGCTCATTCCCGTCGTCGAACCAAGGTGAAGCCGGCGCGACGGCTGCAGCCCGTGTTCACCGTTGCCGGTCAGCCTTACGTTCTTGCTACGCCGGCGAGGGCCTCGGTTCCTGTCGCCAGCCTTGGTGATCGCGTCGCCTCGCTCGCCGACCAGCATTCAGTAATCGTCGACGCCCTGGACTTCCTGCTCCAGGGCTTCTGACTCACCCCTCGAACACCTCGTCCCAGGCCTCACGCAGGGCCAGGTCGACATCGGCCATGGTCACCGGCAGGCCGAGATCGACCAGCGAGGTGACGCCGTACTGGGCCAGGCCGCAGGGCACGATGCCGGCGAAATGCGACAGGTCGGGGTCGACGTTCAGCGCCACGCCGTGGAAGGTCACCCAGTGCCGCACCCGCACCCCGATCGCGGCGATCTTCTTTTCGACCCCGTCGCGCGCGACCCAGATGCCCACGCGGCCCTCGCGCCGCTCGCCCTTCACCTGGAACCGCGCCAGGGCGCGGATCAACCACTCCTCCAGCGAATGGACATAGGCGCGCACATCCGGGTTGCGCCGCTTCAGGTCGACCATGACGTAACCGACCCGCTGCCCCGGCCCGTGATAGGTGTACTGGCCGCCGCGGCCGGTGCGGTAGACCGGGAAGCGGTCGGGCGTCAGCAGGTCGGTGTCATGGGCGCTGGTGCCGGCGGTATAGAGCGGCGGATGCTCCAGCAGCCACACCAACTCCGGCGCGATGCCGTCGCGAATCGCGGCCACCCGGGCCTCCATCGCCGCCAGCGCCTCGGGATAGGGCACGGCGCCGTCGTCGATTCGCCAGTCGGGGGGGCGCCAGTCCGGTGCGGGCCGGGCGGGGCCGCCCGGAACGGCGGTTTCGAGGGGGAGGGGAGACGGAATCGCGATCATCTCATCGGGCTGCTTGATCGGGCGCATCCGATCTGCTAATCCCCCCGCACCTCGGAAGGCAAGGCCCCTCGTGGGCGTGCCTGCCGTGCGGTCGTGGCGGAATTGGTAGACGCGCAGCGTTGAGGTCGCTGTGGGCTAACCCCCGTGGAAGTTCGAGTCTTCTCGACCGCACCATTCTTTCGCGTTTCAGGCCCCCGGCGTTCTGTCGCGGCCCTTCCGCCCGGGCGGAACGCTGCCTATAACGGGTCGACCCGAAACGCTGTCCCGGATCCCGTGATGTCCAGCGACCTGCGCGAAGCCGCGCTCGACTACCACCGTCTCCCGACGCCCGGAAAGATCGCGGTCACGCCGACCAAGCCGCTGGCGACGCAGCGCGATCTGGCCCTGGCCTATTCGCCCGGCGTCGCCGCGGCGTGCGAGGCGATCGTGGCCGACCCGGCGCAGGCGTCGCAGATGACCAGCCGGGCCAACCTCGTCGCCGTCATCACCAACGGCACCGCCGTGCTCGGCCTCGGCAACATCGGCCCGCTGGCGTCCAAGCCGGTGATGGAGGGCAAGGGCGTCCTGTTCAAGAAGTTCGCCGGCATCGACGTCTTCGACATCGAGGTCAACGAGACCGACCCGGACAAGCTGGTCGACATCATCGTGGCGCTGGAGCCGACCTTCGGCGGCATCAACCTCGAGGACATCAAGGCGCCGGAGTGCTTCGAGGTCGAATCGAAGGCCCGGGCCCGGATGAACATCCCGGTCTTCCACGACGACCAGCATGGCACCGCCATCATCGTCGCCGCCGCCATCACCAACGGGCTGCGCGTCGTCGGCAAGGATCTGAAATCGGTCAAGCTGGTTGCCTCCGGCGCCGGCGCCGCGGCGCTGGCCTGCCTCGACCTGCTGGTCGACATGGGGCTGCCGCTCGAGAACATCTGGGTCTCCGACGTCGTCGGCGTGGTCTGGGACGGCCGCAACGAGCTGATGGACCCGCGCAAGCAGCGCTACGCCCGCAAGACCGAGGCGCGCAAGCTGGCCGATGTGATCGGCGGCGCCGACATCTTCCTCGGCCTCTCGGCCCCGCGGGTGCTGACCGGCGAGATGGTCGCCAGCATGGCCGACCGCCCGATCATCATGGCGCTGGCCAATCCGACGCCGGAGATCATGCCGGAAGAGGTCAAGGCCATCCGGTCCGATGCGGTGATGGCCACCGGCCGGTCGGATTATCCGAACCAGGTCAACAACGTGCTGTGCTTCCCGTTCATCTTCCGCGGCGCGCTCGACGTCGGCGCCACGGCGATCAACGAGGCGATGAAGATCGCCGCGGTCCAGGCCATCGCCGACCTGGCGATGCAGGAAGGGTCGGACATCGTCGCCAACGCCTATGGCGACCAGCAGCTCAGCTTCGGCCCGGAATACCTGATCCCGAAGCCGTTCGACCCGCGGCTGATCATCAAGATCGCGCCGGCGGTGGCGAAGGCGGCGATGGACTCCGGCGTCGCCACCCGGCCGATCATCGATTTCGACGCCTATGTCGGCAAGCTGGAGGAATTCGTCTTCCGCTCCGGCCTGGTGATGCGCCCGGTGTTCAACCTGGCGAAGCAGGAGCCCAAGCGCGTCGTTTACGCCGAGGGCGAGGACGAACGCGTGCTGCGCGCGGCGCAGGTCGTGCTCGACGACCAGCTGGCCAAGCCGATCCTGATCGGCCGCCGCGGCGTGGTCGAGCGCCGGATCGAGAAGCTGGGCCTGCGGCTGAAGCTGGACCGCGACGTCGAGCTGGTCGATCCCGAGGACGACCCCCGCTACAACGAATACTGGCGCCTGTACCACCAGCTGCTGGCCCGCCGCGGCGTGTCGCCCGACGTGGCCCGCACGGTGGTGCGCACCAACAGCACGGTGATCGCCGCGCTGATGGTGCAGAAGCAGGAGGCCGACGCCATGATCTGCGGCAGCTTCGGCCCGTACCGGCCGCATCTGCGCGACGTGATCAGCGTCATCGGCCTGCGCCCCGGCGTCACTGCACCGGCGGCGCTCAGCGCCCTGGTGCTGCCGCGCGGCACCTTCTTCCTGGCCGACACCTACGTCACCCCCGACCCGACGCCGGAGCAGATCGCCGAGACCACGCTGCTGGCGGCGGAGGAGATCAAGCGCCTGGGCATCGTGCCGAAGGTGGCGCTGCTGTCGCATTCCAATTTCGGCACCATGGACGGGGCGTCGCCGGTGAAGATGCGCCACGCCCTGTCGCTGATCCGCGAGCAGGCGCCGGACCTCGAGGTCGAGGGCGAGATGCATGCCGACGCCGCGCTGTCGGAGGAGATCCGCCAGCGCATCTTCCCGGACAGCAAGCTGACCGGCACTGCCAACCTGCTGGTGCTGCCGTCGCTCGACGCCGCCAACATCGCCTTCAACATGCTGAAGGTGCTGGGCGAGGCGATCTCGATCGGCCCGCTGCTGCTCGGCGTCGCCCGGCCGGCGCATATCCTGACCCCGTCGGTCACGGTGCGCGGCCTGGTCAACGTCACCGCCATCGCCACGGTCGACGCCCAGCTGGCGGGGGCGGTGTGCCCGATCGACGCCCATGCCCGCCAGGCGTCGCACTTGGCGCTCGAAGCCCTGTCGGTGTGAGGTGACGGCGGCGCCCGACCCCCAGACGGCGGACGCCCAGGAATACGGCCTGCCGCCCGGCTTCGTGCAGGGGATCGAGGAGGCGCTGGACGACCACCGCCTCGCCGAGGTGGAGGAGCGGCTGGCGCCGCTCCATTCCGCCGACCTCGCGGCGCTGCTGGAGGCGCTGCATCCGGACGACCGGCGCATCGTCGTCGGGCTGATCCGGGTGCAGCTGACCACCGACGCCGAGGCGCTGGCCTGGCTGAACGAGGACGTCCGGCAGGAGGTGCTGGACCTGCTCGGGCCGCAGGATGTCGCCGCGGCGCTGCAGGAGCTCGATTCCGACGACGCCCTGGC
>JAEKLZ010000428.1 GCA_019508225.1 Inquilinus limosus
GGCATGGGTGGCCGGGATGGCCGCCGCGCCGGGCAGCGACAGGCCCAGCGTCTCGGCCAGGATCGCCATGGTGCTGGCGGTGCCGATCACCATGCAGGTGCCGACCGAGGGGGCCAGCCGGCCGTTCACCGCCTCGATCTCCTCATCGTCGATCTCGCCGGCGCGGTAGCGGCCCCACAGCCGCCGGCAGTCGGTGCAGGCGCCCAGCACCTCGCCCTTGTGGTGGCCGACCACCATCGGCCCGGTCGGCAGCACGATCGCCGGCAGGTCGGCGCTGGCCGCGGCCATGATCTGGGCCGGCACGGTCTTGTCGCAGCCGCCGATCAGCACCACCGCATCCATCGGCTGGGCCCGGATCATCTCCTCCGTGTCCATCGCCATCAGGTTGCGCAGGAACATGCTGGTCGGGTGGGCGAAGGATTCGTGGATCGAGATGGTCGGGAAGGCCATCGGCATGCCGCCGGCCAGCATCACCCCGCGCTTCACCGCCTCGACCAGCTGCGGCACGTTGCCGTGGCAGGGGTTGAAGTCGCTGCCGGTATCGACAATGCCGACGATCGGCCGGTCCAGCGCGTTGTTGGAATAGCCCATGGCCTTGATGAAGGCCTTGCGCAGGAACAGCGAGAACCCGGCGTCGCCGTAGCTGGTCAGCCCTTTCCGCAGGCCGCGCTTGTCCATGAGAACCTTTCGAGTGACGGGCCGAGACGGCGGAACGCGGCCGCAGGGCCGCAAGACGGTTGCACCCTACGCCGCGGCCCCGGATTGTCAATAATCCGACGATACAGCAACGCGATCGGCGCCATCCGGGCCCGATTATTGACAAGCCATCGGGGCGGATGTGATCTGGTCCGGCATCGCAACGGACCTTGGGACACCGCGGATCATGATGGACATCGCCGGCGGCAAGGAAGCCACGGTCGTGCGGGCGCTGGAGGAGGACATCATCTTCGGCCGGCTGCCGCCCGGCACGCGGCTGGTCGAGGACGCGCTGCTGGCCCGCTTCCCGGTCACCCGCCACGTCGTCCGCGCGGCGCTGGCCATCCCCCTGCCCGCCCCGCCGGCGCTGATCGGCCGGCTGCTCGACATCGAGATCGAGCTGGAGGGCCATGTCGCCCGCGGCCATCTGCGCGGCGTGCACGAGTGCAACGACCGCTTCCACCTGACCCTGTTCGGCGCCTGCGGCAACGCGTACCTCGTCGGCTCGATCGAGCACTACATGCGGCTGAGCCTGCCGATCCGGGCCAAGACCCTGGCCGATCCGGAGAACCTGGAGGTGTCTCGCCGGCACCACCGGCTGATGATCGAGCTGCTGAAAGGCCGGGACAACTGGGCGCTGGCCCAGCTGTGCATCGACCATCTGCAGCCGAGCAAGCTGGACTATCTGGACCGGGCCGGGCAGGACTCCGACGCGGCCTGAGCTCAACCGGGATACAGCGCCGCCACCCGCCGCGCGCCCTCGGCCAGGGCCTGGCGCAGCGCCGGCGGCTCCAGCACCTCGATCGTGTCGGTGAAGCCCAGCAGCAGCCGGGCGGCATGGCCGATGCCCTCGATCGGCACCGTCGCCCGGCGCCAGCCCGCCGCGTCGGGCTCCGCCTGCCGCACCGCCTCGGCCGCATCGGCGCCGAGCTGGTCGAGCAGCGGCAACGCCTCCGGCGAGACCCGCAGCACCGCCTCGGCCCGGCGCAGCTCCCGGGCGAAGCGCTGCAGCGAGTCCTGCCACTGCGCCGCCAGGTCGAAGCCGGCGGGATGGTCGAAGCCGTCCGGCAGCACGTCGAGATCCATCACCTTGGCGACCTTGTAAGTGCGGATATCGGCGCCGATCCGCGCCATCAGGTACCAGGCACCGGCCTTGAGCACGAGGCCGAGCGGGTCGACCGTGCGCCGCACCGTGGCCGACCAGCTCTCATAGCGGATCACCAGCCGCCGCTGGCCCCACACCGCCCGCGCGATCGCCGGCAGATGCGGCGGCGGCTCGGCCCGGCGGTACCAGTCGACCGGGTCGAGATGGAAGCGGTCGCCGACCCGGGCCGCGCCCTCCCCCGCCGCCTGAGGCACCGCCGCCAGCAGCTTCAGCCGCGCCGCCGCCAACGGCTCGGCCAGGCCGAGATCCGCCGCCGGGCCGGGGAGGCCCGCCAGCAGCAGGGTCTCGGCCTCGCTGGCGGTCATCCCGGTCAGCCGGGTGCGGTAGCCGTCCAGCAGGGCGAAGCCGCCGCCCGGGCCGCGATCGGCATAGACCGGCACCCCGGCGGCCGAGAGCTCGTCGATGTCGCGATAGACCGTGCGCACCGACACCTCGAACTCGTCCGCCAGCGCCTGGGCGGTCAGGCGGCCACGGGATTGCAGCAGCAGCAGGATCGACAGCAGGCGGTTGGCACGCATGACGCGAGCATAGCCGAAAAAATCCTGACACTGGATGTCAGTCGGAGGCCGCCATCCTCCGTTGCATCGACAGTCCAACCCGGAGAGACCGATGCCCGCCCTGTTCGCCAAGCCCGCCCCCGGCACCGATTCCAGCGTCCCCGATATGCCGAACGACGGCCGCGACGATTTCGGCCCGCTGTTCGGCCGCTGGTCGGTGTCGCATCGCCGGCTGCGCAAGCGCCTGGTCGGCGACACCTTGTGGGACGAGTTCGCCGGTCATTCCGAGATGCGCCCGCTGATCGGCGGCCTGGGCACGATCGACGACAACATCCTGGAGCTGCCAGCCGGCACCTATCGCGCCGCCACGCTGCGCCTGTTCGACGCCGAGTCGAAGCTGTGGTCGATCTGGTGGTTCGACGGCCGCACCCTGAAGATGGACGAGGCACCGCTGCGCGGCCGGTTCGAGGATGGCGTCGGCACCTTCTTCGCCGACGACGTCTGGGAGGGCACGCCGATCCGGGTGCGCTTCATCTGGTCGGAGATCACCGGCCGGTCGGCGCGGTGGGAGCAGGCCTTCTCGACCGATGGCGGGCAGAGCTGGGAGACCAACTGGATCATGCACTTCGAGCGGGCCGGCGACTGACCGGCGGCGAATCTCCTGGGCAGCGCTGCCCCGATGGTCCAGAACCGGCACCGGAAACAGCCGGCAGCACGGAGAAGGACCGGGATGGACGAGACCAAGATCGATCGCGAGGCCATGGGCCGCCTGGCCAAGGCCGTGGCCTTCATCTGCGGGCCGGAGCACGCGACGGCGGTGGCCCTGAAGGCCGCGGCGGAGAGCGGGATCGAGCGCGACATCAAGGCGGCGCGGGCCCTGTTCCTGAAGCTGAAGCCGGGCGACCGCCGCGCCGCCCTGACCATGCTGGATACCTGAGTCGGGGGCAGCATGATCAGGAACCAGCAGCCGGGAGACGATGCGGTGGTGCGGCAGCTGGTCGGGGACGCCTTCCGCGGCCGGCCCTACAGCGACGGCCGCGAGCCAGCCATCCTCGACGCGCTGCGGGCCGCCGGGGCGCTGACGGTCGCGCTGGTGGCGGAGGAGAACGGCCGGATCCTCGGCCAGGTCGCCTTCTCCCCCGTCGCCATCGATGGCACGGCCCGGGACTGGCATGGGCTCGGGCCCGTGGCGGTCCGGCCCGACCGGCAGGGCCAGGGCATCGGCCAGGCCCTGATCCGCGCCGGCCTGGACCGGATCCGCGCCCTCGGAGCCCAAGGCTGCGTCCTGGCCGGCGCGCCCGGCTACTATGGCCGCTTCGGCTTCACCGCCGATCCACAGCTGCAGTCACCGGGCATCCCGCCCCAATACTTCCTGGTGCTGCCCTTCGGGACGGAGGTGCCGAGTGGGACCGTGACGTTCCACCCGGCGTTCGACGTGGCGCCCTAGGCGCAGGGCGCCGCCCGGGCCATGCCGCCGAAAGCGTCGAGCAGCCGGTCGCGCCAGACGAAGACGGGATCGCCGGCCTCCAGCAGCTCGACCGGGCTGATGCAGCGGGCCCACATCAGCATGCCGAAGACGCAGTAATCGGCATAGGCCGGGGCCGCCCCGGCGATGAAATCCCCGGCCGCCAGCGCCCGCCGCACCGGCAGCAGCGCCTGGCGGACGGCGGCGAGATGATGACTCGCGCGATCGCCGGCGTCAGCGCGGTGTCCGCCCAGCTGTTGATGAAGCGCGCCAGCGGGATCGCCGCGGCGCCGCCGAACAGCGACGGCCGATCGGGGAACCGCTCCTCCAGATGCAGCGCGATCTGCCAGGAATCGCAGATGGTCTCGCCGTCATGCACCAGCACCGGCACCAGCCCCTGGCCGGAGAAGGCGATCGCCTCCTTCTCGGAGAAGCGCCACGGCACCCGCTCGGCCTCCAGCCCCTTATGGGCCAGCGCCATGCGGGTCTTCCAGCAGTGCGGGCTGAATCGCAGCGCGTCGTCGGCACCGGCCAGCTCGTACAGGGTCAACGCAGACTCGCCCATCGGTCAGGCCCGCCCCTGCACGGTCGTCGCAGACTGGCCGAACAGATGGCGCTTCGACTCCTCAGTCACCGTCGGCACGGTGTTGATCTGCGCCGCGATCTCATAGGCGCGGACCACCGAGGGCCGGGCTGCCACAGCGGCGAACCAGCGGGCGACGTTCGGGAAGTCCTCGAGCCGCTGCTGCTGCCGCTGATACGGCACGATCCACGGATAGATCGCGATGTCGGCGATCGAGAACGCGCCGGCCACGAACTCCCGGCCCGCCAACTGGCGGTCCAGCACGCCGTAGAGACGCCCGGTCTCCTTGACATAGCGCTCGGTCGCGTAGGGGATGCGCTCCGGCGCGTAGACCGAGAAATGGTGGTTCTGTCCGGCCATCGGCCCCAGGCCGCCCATCTGCCAGTACAGCCACTGCAGCACGCCGAAGCGTTCGCGCGGGCTCTTGGGCAGCAGCCGGCCGGTCTTGTCGGCGAGGTATTCGAGGATTGCGCCGGATTCGAAGATCGAGATCGGCGCGCCGCCTTCCACCGGGTCGTGGTCGAGGATGGCGGGGATCCGGTTGTTCGGGGCGATCGCCAGGAAGTCCGGCTTGAACTGGTCGCCCTGCGAGATGTTCACCGGGACGATCCGGTAGGGCAGCCCCAGTTCTTCCAGCGCGATCGTGATCTTGTGGCCGTTCGGCGTGGTCCAGTAATGCAGGTCGATCATCGTCGAGTCCTCAGGGTCTGGCCGTCGCGAGGTCGATCGGCTATGTTTGACATCAATGTCAAATTTGACATCCGTGTCAAGGATGATCGGAGCGGTCATGGCCGGCGTGCGGCAATTCGACGAGAGCGAGATGCTGGCGGAGGCGCTGGGCGTGTTCTGGCGCAAGGGCCTGCGCAGCACGACCATGCAGGATCTCGCCGAGGCGACCGGCGTGCTGCGCGGCTCGCTGTACAATGCCTATGGCGGCAAGGAGGAGATCTTCCTGCTGGCCTTCGATTCCTATGTCGGCCGGTTCCTGGCCGGCATCCGGCAGGCCCTGGAGTCGACGCCGGACCCGGAACAGGGGCTGCGGGCGCTGTTCGACGCCGCCATCGCCAGCATGACCAGCGGCTCGCCGGCGCGTGGTTGCCTGAGCACCCGGACCGCCACCGAGGCGGCGGCGCTGGACGACCCGCGGCTGCAGCAGCGGCTGCGCGGCATGCTGGACGAGTTGCGCCGCATCGTCCTGGCCGCGCTCTCGACCGACGCCGCCCGCGCCCGTCTGGCGGTGTCGCCGGAAGAAGCGGCGGACCTCGTCGTCACCTTCACCCGCGGCCTGGCGGTGATGGAACGCGTCTACCAGGACGCGGCCCATCTCGACCGAATCGCCGCGGCGCTGGTGCGCACGCTGTTCCGGTAGGCTTATTTCTGAAATAGAAATTATCTGGCTTGTCCGTCGAGCTAGCCTGAAATATGAGTCGTATCAGATGCTGCTCTCGCGAACGAAGAGCAGCGCAGCGGGGGCGAGATGGGGCGAGGCACCGGAGAGCTGGACCTGCGCGGGCGCGATGCCTCGGAGCTGCTGCGCCTGATCCACCGCCGTGGCGGCGCCAGCCGGATCGAGGCGGCGCGCGAGCTCGGACTCAGCGCCTCGGCCATGACCCCCCTGGTCCGTACCCTGATCGGCCACGGCCTGCTGCGCGAGACCGGCGCCAAGGCGTCGGGCGGCGGCCGGCCGCGGATGATGCTGGATCTCGACCCCGGTTACGGCACGCTGCTGGGCCTGCATCTCGGCGCCGAGTCGGCACAGCTGGTGATCGCCGATCTGGCCGGCACGCCGAAGCAGAGCCCGATTCCCCTGCCCGCCCCGGCCAATGACGATCCGGCGCCGCTGGTCGACGCGCTGGACCGCCTGCGCCGCCTGGGCGGCCCCGGCTGGGACGCCCTCGCCGCCGGCGGCGTGGTGCTGGGCGAAGTCGGGCCGCGCCGGGCCGAGGTGATCGGTGCCGGCCAGCGCCTGACCGCGGCGCTGCAGGACGCCTTCGGCATCGCCGTGGCGGCCGAGACGCCGTCCAATGCCATCGTCGTCGCCGAGCGCATGTTGGGCCTGGCGCGGGCCTATGAGAACTATGCCGTGGTCAGCCTGCAGAACGAGATCGGCTCCGGCATCTCGATCAATGGCGACGTCTATCGCGGCAAGGGCCAGGCCGGCGAGATCGGCCACCTGTCGCTGGCTCCCTATTCCGGCGCCGCCTGCCGCTGCGGCAAATGCGGCTGCCTGGCCTCTCTCGCCTCGCTCTCCGCCATCTCGCGCCAGGCGCTGAAGCGCGGCCTGTCCGACGACATCGCCGTGCTGGCCCATATCGCGTCGCAGGGCGACCCGGAGGCGATCGAGATCTTCGACTGCGCCGGCCGCTGGATCGGCCAGGCCCTGGCCCAGGTCGCCAACCTGTTCGACCTGGAGGCGATCGTGTTCCGGGCGCCGCAGCCGGCGCTGAACATCTACCTGCTGAAGGCGCTGAACGAGAGCTTCCGCGCCCATGGCTACAACTTCGACGAATGCCGCACCGGGATCGTCATCAGCCCCGACGAGGGCGACGGCTATCTGCGCGGCGCGGTCGGCCTGGCCTTGGATCTTCTCTTGCGCCAGGGCGGGATGAGACGCCCGCCCTGATCCTCCGGGATCGGGGCGTTCCCAAGCCAAGCAACACCAGCCAGCCACGGGAGGCTAGAATGAACCTGCGCAAAACGCGGCTCGGGCCGAGCCTTTGCATCCTTGTCTTGGCCGCCGGCCTCGCCGGGCCGGCCCTGGCCGAGGAGATCCGCTTCTTCATCCCCGGCGCCAGCGAGGAGCGGAACCAGAAGCTGCTGGGCGAGATCGTCGCCGGCTTCCAGGAAAAGAACCCGGACATCACCGTGAAGGTCGAGGGCGTGGGCTGGGACGAGGCGTTCCAGAAGCTGTCGACCGACTTCATCGCCGGCCGCGCCGCCGACGTCGCCTATATCGGCACCCGCAACGTCGCGGAATTCTCGATGATGGGCGCGATCCAGCCGGTGGACGGGCTGGTCGACGCCGAGACGCTAGGGCGGATCCCGGAGCCGGTGCGCGTCGCGGCGCAGTTCGGCGGCAAGCAGATGGCCGTGCCGATGGCGTTCTCGACCCAGGCCCTCTACTACCGCACCGACCTGATCCCGACCCCGCCCAAGACCTGGGACGAGCTGGTGGCCACGGCCAAGGCGGTGACCGAGAAGAACCCCGGCATGTACGGCTACGCCACCGCCGCGGCCGCGCATGTCACCTTGGTCAGCCAGTTCCTGAACTTCGTCTACCAGAATGGCGGCGAAGCCTTTGATTCTTCAGGCGAGACCAAGATCAACAGCCCGGAGGCGGTCGGCGCGCTGCAGTTCTATGTCGACCTGTTCCAGAAGGACAAGGTCGTGCCCAACCCGCTGGAGCTGAACCGCGAGCAGCACCCGCCGCTGTTCGCCCAGGGCAAGATCGCGATGATGGTCAGCGGCCCCTGGGGCAAGGCGATCATGGGTCTGGACCCGGACAACAAGACCGCCCCCTATGCCGTGGCGCCGTTGCCCTGCGGCAAGGAGTGCAAGGGCGAGCTGGTCTCCGACAGCCTCGCCATCTCGGCCAAGAGCGAGCATCCCGAGGCGGCCGGCAAGTTCGTCGCCTATCTGCTGCAGCCCGAGATCCACGCCAAATGGGACGCGACCAGCGGGCTGGTGCCGCTGCTGGCGGAAGAAGAGCAGATGGACACCTTCAAGACGCCGTTCTGGCAGACCTTCATCGCCATGAAGGCGAACGGTTTCGCCCAGCCGACGCCGCGGGCCTGGCAGCCCTTCGAGAAGATCCTGGTGGAGGCGGTGCAGTCGGCCATCCTGGGCAAGGCGACGCCGCAGGAGGCGCTGGATGCGGCGGCGGAGAAGATCCGCAAGGCCCGCATCGAACCGCGCGCCTGACCCCGTGGTCGCGCTCGCCCCCACCGCGCCGCGCCGGGCCACCCGCGCCCGGCCCTGGTCGCCGGACCGGGCGCCCTGGCCCTATCTGGCGCTGCCGCTGCTGCTGATCATCGCGCTGCTGGGCCTGCCCGTCCTGCGCATCTTCTGGCAGTCTGTGCACCATGTGGTGCTGACCGCGCCCTGGGAGGGCAACGACTTCGTCGGGCCTGAGAACTTCCTGGCGCTGGTTCAGGAACCGGCCTTCCTGCGGACGCTGCAGCTGACGGTGACGTGGACCGCCTGCTCGGTGGGGGCGAAGCTGCTGATCGGGCTGGGCGGGGCGCTGCTGCTGCAGCGCCCCTTCCCCGGCCGCAAGGTCTATCTGGCGCTGCTGCTGCTGCCCTGGGTGACGCCGGCGGTGATCGCCGCGATCTCCTGGCGCTGGGTGCTGGACGGCCAGTCCGGCTGGATCAACGCCGTGCTGCTGGTCACCGGCGCGATCCGCGAGCCGATCTCCTTCCTCGGCCAGGAGACCACGGCCTTCATCGCCACCGTGGTGGTCGACGCCTGGCTCGGCATCCCGTTCATGGTGGTGACGCTGATGGCCGGGCTGCAGCGCATCCCCGACGACCTGGTCGAGGCGGCGCGGATCGACGGCGCCCGGCCGGTCCAGATCTTCCGCCGCATCACCCTGCCGCTGCTGCGGCCGGTGCTGATGACCTGCGTGCTGCTGTCGACCGTCTGGACCTTCAACTCCTTCCAGGTGATCTGGCCCTTGACCAAGGGCGGGCCGGCCGGCGCCACCGCCACCCTGCCGATCCAGATCTACGAGACCGCCTTCGGCAACTTCGACTTCGGCACGTCCTCGGCCATGGCTGTCGTGGTCTTCGCCATCCTGATGTCGGTGTCGCTGCTGTACTGGCGCGTGCTGAAGGGGGGCGAGGAATGATGGCGAGACGCACCCTGCCCGAGATCGGCCGGCACGGCGCCCTGATCCTGCTGCTGGGCTTCCTGCTGCTGCCGGTCTGGGTGATGCTGAAGACCTCCTTCACCCCCTATGACCGGCTCTATGTCTGGCCGCCGGAGTTCCTGCCGACGGCCTGGCCCGGTTCCGCTTCACCGGCCGCACCACGCTGCTGTTCCTGGTGCTGGCGACGCAGATGCTGTCGCCCATCGTCATCGTCATCCCACTCTACGAATTCATGATCGCGGCCGGCCTGCTGGACACCTACCTGTCGGTGATCCTGTGCGACGTGGCCCTGGCCACGCCGATCGCGATCTGGCTGCTGCACGGCTTCCTGCTGGGTATTCCGCGCGAGCTGGAGGAGGCGGCGATGGTCGACGGCTGCTCCCGCCTCAAGAGCCTGTGGCACGTCATCCTGCCGGTGGTGCGGCCGGGCCTGGCAATGACCGCGATCTACACCTTCATCCATGCCTGGAGCGACCTGATCTTCCCGCTGGTGATGCTGACCGACGACAGCAAATGGCCGGTCACCCTGGCCCTGACCCGCTTCGTCGGCGAGAACGTGATCCGCTGGGACTATCTGATGGCCGCCGGCGTCGTCACCACCCTGCCCGCCGCCATCCTGTTCGCCCTGGTCCAGAAGCACTTCACCCGCGGCATGATCGCCGGCGCCGTGAAGGGCTAGACCCGTCCACCTCCATCGTCCGAGCCTGAAAGCCAAGAGCGATGTCCAAATCCCTGAAATCCCAGCAGATCCGCGTCGCCGTCATCGGCGCCGGCAGCCGCGGTATCGAGGCCTATGGCGACTACATCCGCCGCCGGCCCGACCAGGCCCGGGTCGTCGCCATCGCCGATCCGCGCGCCGACCGGCTGCAGGATGCCGCCGCCCGCCACGGCCTGGGCGCCGAGCATCTCTACGCCGACTGGCGCGAGCTGCTGGAGCGCGAGACCGAGCTGGACGCCGTGCTGATCACCACCCCGGACGCGCTGCATCTGGAGCCGGCGCTGGCCGCCATCCGCCGCGGTCTCGGCATCCTGCTGGAGAAGCCGATCTCGCCGACCGAGGAGGAGACCCGCATCCTGGCCGAGGCAGCGCGGGAGACCGGCGCGGATGTGACCGTCGCCCATGTGCTGCGCTACACCGCCTTCTTCTCGCGCATCAAGGAGATCCTGGACCGCGGCGTGATCGGCCGGCTGGTGACGCTGCGCCAGACCGAGCACATCGGCTATTGGCACTTCGCCCACAGCTTCGTCCGCGGCAACTGGCGGCGCGAGGATGAATCGAGCCCGCTGATCCTGGCCAAGTCCTGCCACGACCTCGACATCATCCGCTGGCTGGCCGGGGCGCCCTGCACCGAGCTGTCCTCCTACGGCTCGCTGTCCCTGTTCCGGCGCGAGAACGCGCCCGACGGGTCGACCGACCGCTGCGACGAGGGCTGCAAGGTCGAGCGCAGTTGCCCCTATTCGGCCCAGCGCCTCTATCTGGAGAAGTTCAAGCCGGCCGACCGCTGGCCGCACAAGGTGCTGACCCTCGACACCTCGCCCGACGGCATCCGCGCGGCGCTGCGGGAGGGGCCTTATGGCCGCTGCGTCTATCGCTGCGACAACGACGTGGTCGACAACCAGGTGGTGGCGATGCGCTTCGCCAACGGCGTCAGCGGCACGCTGAACGTCAGCGCCTTCACCGCCGAGAACACGCGGACATTGCATCTGATGGGCACCCATGGCGAGATCTCCGGGCACCTGGAGAACAACGAGATCACGGTGATCGACTTCCGCACCGACGACGTCACCACCATCCGCCTGACCACGGTGGAGGACAGCGGCCACAGCGGCGGCGACGACCGGCTGATGGCCGAGTTCCTGGGCCGGCAGATCCAGCGCCGCGGCCGCAGCCAGGTGAACGTCTCGCTGACCTCGCTGGAGGAGTCGCTGGACAGCCACTTCATGGCCTTCGCCGCCGAACGCTCGCGCCGCACCGGCACCGTGGTCCGGCTGTGAGCCGTCGAGGCTGGACCATCCATTCGCGTTACCTCTCCCGCCTGGCGGGAGAGGTCGGGCGTCCGCAGGACGACCGGGTGAGGGCTGGCCCGGGCCTCGACAAAGAGCCCTCACCCGGAGCCGCTTCGCGCCTCCGACCTCTCCCGCAAGCGGGAGAGGCAACGCGTTGAGCGACATCGCGAGATCGTCCGGCGATCACGGCCGGCTGCGCGCCGTCGCCGCGCTGTCGGCGCATTACGGTGTCAGCGGCATCCTGACGCCCTACCTGCCGGTGTGGCTGGCGGCGAGCGGGCTGGCCGCCGACGCCGTCGGCTGGACCATGGCCGCGGGCTTCGCCCTGCGCGCCGTCTGCATCCTCGGCTTCGGCATGGTCGCGACCCTGCTGCTGCCGGCCGGCAGCCTGGCCGCGGGCGCCGCCGTCTCCGCCGCGCTGGTCCTGGTCGCCGCCGCGCTGATCGCCGATCCCGGCACCGTCGGGCTGCTGTCGGTGCTGGCGGTCGGCCTGGTCTACGGCTCGATCCCGCTGATCGAGAGCTTCGCCAACACCGTGACCCTGCGCAGCGGCCACGGCTATGGCCGGATGCGGGCCTGGGGGTCCTTCGCCTTCCTGATCGGCAATGTCGGCATGGGGGCGCTGCTGGTCCTGCCGGACGGCGCAGCGCTGCTGCCCTACATCGCCGCCGGGCTGCTGCTGTGCCTGTGCGTCTCGGTGCTCGGCCCGACCTGGCAGCCGCCGACGCCGCGCCTCGACCCGCGCGCCAGTGCCGCCGCGTTGGCGGTGGCGGCACCGCTCCTGGTCCCCGCCCTGCTGCTGCAGGCCTCGCACGCCTTCTACTATTCCTTCGGCACGATCTGGTGGATTGACCACGGCGTCGCCAAGGGCAGCACCGGCATCGTCTGGGGCGCCGCCGTCGCCGCCGAGATCGTGGTCTATCGCTATTTCGCCCGGCGACTGGAGAAGATCCCGCCGGCGACGCTGATCGCCGTCTGCTGCCTGGTCGCGATCGGCCGCTGGCTGCTGCTGGCCACCGACCCGCCGCTGCCCCTGATCATCGTCAGCCAGTTCGGCCACGCCATGACCTTCGGCGGCGCCTACCTCGCCGCCCAGACCGTGATCCGGACGCAGATCCGGCCGGAGCTGCACTACATGGCCCAGGCCGGCTACGCCTTCCTGACCACCTTCGTCGGCCTGGCCGGGACCACCGCGGCGATCCCTTGGGCGCTGCGCGTCACCGGCGCCGATCCCTGGCTGCTGATGGCCGCGATCGCCGCGGCGGCGCTGGTCTGGCTGGGCCTCGCCCGCTTCGCTCGCCCTGCGCCATAGTGCTGCCCCGGTCACCGGACCGCTTTCCTCGCACCGGCGAAGCAGGATACAACAGCGCCCGCCGCCTGCCCCTTCCATCATCGCAAAGCAGACCGCGTGCCTTTCTCCAAACTGTCCGGAACCCGTGCCCTGGTTTATCTGGGGGCCTTCTGCCAGCGCCGCGCGCTGTGGGTGATCGGCGCAGCGCTGGTGGTGTCGGTCTGCGCCGTGCTGGTGGTGATGAACCACCTGTCGATCAACACTGACACCGGCAAGCTGATCGACCCCGACCTGCCCTGGCAGCAGGATAACGCCGCGCTCGACAAGGCGTTTCCGCAGAACACCAACCTGCTGGCCATCGTCATCGACGGCAAATCGCCGGAGCTGGCGGAATCGGCGGCGGCGCAGATCACCCAGGCGCTGAGGGCGGAGCCGTCGCTGTTCCGGACCGTCCGCCGCCCGGATGGCGGGCCGTTCTTCGACAAGAACGGCCTCCTGTTCCTGCCGGTGAAGGAGGTCCAGCAGACCGCGGACGACATCGTCGCCGCCCAGCCCCTGCTCGG
>JAEKLZ010000429.1 GCA_019508225.1 Inquilinus limosus
TGAGATGGATGGCTACGCCGCGACCGGCGGCAGCCAGCCCTGGGCTTCGCGCCAGTCCTTCGGCAGGCCGGCGAAGCGGTCCAGGCGCATGGTCGACAGGTCGGCGAAGCTGCAGGTGCCGTCGACGATCAGGTCGCGGATGGCGTGGCCGCTGGCCGGCGACAGGCCGAAGCCGACGCTCGACATGGTGGCGACGATGGCGTTGTCGAAGCCGGGGATCCAGTCGATCACCGCGCGCCCGTCCGGCGTGTTCTCGATCACGCCCGACCAGCTGCGGATCATCCGCACATGGGCGGCCTTGGGGAACAGCTCCATCAGCCGCCGGCCGATGTTGCGCAAGAGCGGGCTGGACGGCTTCGGCGGCGTCTTCAGGTCGACCGGCGGCAGCCATTCATGCGGGCCGCCGCCATAGACCAGGTTGCCGCGCAGCGTCTGCCGGCCGTACAGGCCGTTGCCGTCGACCCCGCTCATCGGCATCGCCGGCAGCGGCTCGGTGACGATCATCTCGGCCCGGCCGGAGGCGACGGGCAGGTCGACGCCCAGCATCTCGGCCAGCAGGCCGGTCTGCGGGCCGGCGGCGATCACCACATGGTCGCAGCCGAAATCGCCGCGGTCGGTACGCACGCCCGTCACCTTGCCGCCTGCGGTGTCGAAGCCGGTCACGGTGCAATGCTGCAGGATGCGGCCGCCATGGTCCTGCAGCGCCCAGGCATAGGCCTGGCTGGTGCGCTGCGGGTTGGCGTGGCCGCCGTATTTCAGCAGGTAGCCGCGCTCGACCGTGTCGCCGGCCAGCGGCGCCAGCTCGCGGATCTGCTTGCCGTCCAGCGTGTCGTAGTGGAAGCCCTGCCGCTCGCCCATCCGCACCCAGCCGAGCATGAACTCGACGTCGGATTCGTGCAGGACGATCTTCAGCCGGTGCTTCTGGTGCTCGGTGGGATAGCCGAGAAGCTCGTCCATCTGCGGCCACAGCCGCTGCTCCTCCGGGAACAGCGGGCTCTGCGGATGGGTGCAGCCGCCGCCGTTGCGGCCCGAGGCCTCCCAGCCGACGATGCCCTTCTCCAGCACCAGCACGTCGACGCCGCCGCGCGCCAGCCACCACGCGGTGCTCAAGCCCGTGACGCCGCCGCCGATGATGACGACCGAGGCGCCGTTCTTCGTCTCTGCCATGATCCGCCCTCCGCCTCAGCCCTGTTTCGTCGTGCCGGCGGGAATGTCCCACCACGGCACCCACTGGCTCTCGATGCCGAACCAGGAATCCCATTCCTGCCGCACCACCGCGGCCTCGTCCTGCGGCCACAGCACCTTCAGCGGCAGCGGCCGCACCGGCGGGCGGTAGCTGGCCAGCGGCACCTGGCCGACATCGACGCGGGAGGACAGGGCCAGCAGCATCGCCACCTGCTCGCGGCAGCGGCGGCCCTGGCACAGCCCCATGCCGGCGCGGGTCAGGCGCTTGACCTGGTCCTGGTTGACCGGGCCGTCCTCCAGCAGCGTGGTCAGCGACCGCGTGCCCATCTTGTTCGACTTGCGCTCGAGATAGCGCGGCGGGCTGATGTCCAGCAGCTCGCCGCGGCTGACCTCCTCGCATTGGCAGACCATGACATCGAGCCCGCCGGTGTTGAGCAGCGCCTTCAGCCAGGTCATGCGGTGGTCGCCCTGGCCCTGGACCGGCTGTGCCAGACCGGCGCGGGCCGCCGCGGCGTCGGCCTCCGCGGCCTTGCCCAGCGACGCGGCCGCGGCGATCGCCGCCACCCGGGCCTCCTGCCGCGCCACGGCTGGATCGACCGATTTGGCGGCGTGGATGCCGGCGCAGTCGCCGACGGCATAGGCGAAGGGCAGGGCGGTGCGGCCGTCCGCTTCGGTCACCGGGACATGGCCGCCGCGATCCGGATCGTGCACCAGCTTCGCGTCCAGCGCCGCCAGCAGCTCGATGTTCGGCACCGTGCCGATGCCCAGCGCGACGGTGTCGCAGGCGATGTCGCGCTCGGTGCCCGGCACCGGCGACAGGCCGGCATCGACCCGCACCAGCGTCGCAATGGTGACGCCCTCGACAGTGCCCGAGGCCGCCTTGATCACATGGCCGGTCAGTACCGGCACGCCATGCGCTTGCACCGCCTCGACCAGCGCCGCGGGGCCGACCGGCTGGTCCGCCACCTCGACCAGGCCGGCCACCTCCAGGCCGCGGCCCAGCGCGGTCAGGGCCAGGTCCAGCGCTTCGGCGCCGGTGCCCAGGATCAGTAGGCGCCGGCCGGCGAAGGCGTCGTAGCCGGCGATCAGCCGGTGCGCCGCGGTCACGCCCATCACCCCGGGCAGGTCCCAGCCCGGGAAGGACATGCCCAGGTCGCGCCGCCCGGCGGCCACCACCACCCGGTCGAAGCCGACCAGCCAGGACCGGTCGGTGTCGGCCAAGCCGGCGACAGGGCCCGGCATCCACTGCACCCCGGGGGCGTTGGCGAACAGGCCCCAGACGACCAGCAGCACCTCCAGCCCGCGCGCCGCCGCCTCGGCCGCCGCGGCGATGCCGGCCGGGCCGGCGCCGACCACCAGAAGCTGGACATGGCGTTCGACCTCCGGGGTCTTCCCGGCAACCGATTTCGGGTCGATCGGTGGATGGGTCATGGTGGCTTGGTCTCCGACGCGGCGTCCGGCTCCCCTCTTGCCTTGCCTGCGACGGGCAGACAGGGTGGGGTCGGCATCTGGCTGGTGACGCAAGGCTACCGCCGCCACCGATCGAGGACGGACGCATTGGCGACAGCGAAGAACAGCAAAGCGACGGCGGAGGCCGGAAACGGCCGCCGGACGCTGAGCCGCGAGGACTGGGTCCGCGCCGCGCTGAAGGTGCTGGAGAAGGGCGGCGTCGCCAGCGTCAAGGTCGACCGGCTGGCGACGACGCTGAAGGTGACGCGCGGCAGCTTCTATTTCCACTTCCAGGGCCGGAAGGACCTTCTGGCGGCGCTGCTGGAAGAATGGCGCCGGCGCAACTGCGCGCCCTTCGAGGCGCTGGAGGGCCGCACCGACCTCGAAGGCACGGCCCTGTTCCGCGCCTTCCGCAACGTCTGGGTCGATGAGGACCCGTTCAGCCCGGCGCTGGACATGGCGGTGCGCGACTGGGGCCGTGCCGCGAAGGAGGTGGCGCGGGCAGTGCAGGCCGCCGACGACCACCGCATGGGGCTGCTGCGCCGCGCCTTCGACCAGATGGGCTAGGAGCGGCTGCGCTACCTGACGATCTATGACGACGTATTGACCGGACGACCGTTCAAGGAATCGGAGCCATGCTGACGATCTGGGGCCGGCGCAACGCCTTCAACGTGCAGAAGGTGATGTGGCTGGTCGGCGAGTTGAACCTGCCGCACGAGCACATCCCGGCCGGCGGCGATTTCGGCGGGCTGGACGACCCGGCCTTCCGCGCGATGAACCCGCATGGCCGGGTGCCGGTGATCGACGATGGCGGCACGGTGGTGTGGGAATCGCACAGCATCCTGCGTTATCTCGCCGCCCGGCACGGCCGGCTGTGGCCGGCGGACCCTGCCGAGCGGTCCCTGGCCGACCGCTGGATGGACTGGTCGCTGGCGACGCTGCAGCGCGACTTCATGGACCTGTTCTGGGGCCATTGGCGGACCCCGGAGGCCGAGCGCGACCCGGAGCTGATCGCCCGCAAGCAGGCCGCCTGCGCCGCCCATTTCCGGCTGCTGGACGCGCATCTCGCCGACCGGCCCTTCCTGGCGGGCGACGCCTTCGGCCTGGCCGACATCCCGGCCGGCACCGTGCTGTACCGCTATTTCGGCATGGGGCTGGTGACGCCTTCGGTGCCGCATGTCCGCGCCTGGTACGTCCGCCTGGCCGAGCGGCCGGCCTATCGCGAGCATGTGATGATGCCCTTCGACGACATGTTCGGCCGGCTGGCCTATTGATCCATCGGAGGCGGCCATGACCAGCTTCGTCATCCTGCTGCGGGCGGTGAATGTCGGCGGCACCGGCAAGCTGCCGATGAGCGACCTGAAGGCCCTGTGCGAGACCGCGGGCCTCGCCGACATCCGCACCTACATCGCCAGCGGCAACGTCGTCTGCCGCAGCGACATGACCGAGGCCAAGGTCAAGGCGGCGGTGGAGGCGGCGCTCGCGGCCTATGCCGGCAAGCCGGTCGGTGTGCTGGTGCGCAGCGCGGCGGAGATGGCGCAGGTCCTGGCGGCGAACCCGTTCCCGGACGCCGCGCCGAACCGGACCGTCGCGATCTTCCTCGACGCCCCGCCGCCGGCCGATGCGCTGGACAAGGCCACCGGCGTGCAGGGCGAGGAGATGCGGCTTGGTAAACGCGAGATCTATGTCCATTACGGCGACGGCATGGCCCGGTCCAAGCTGTCGATCCCGGCGGCGAAGGCCGGGACCGCCCGCAACATGAACACCGTCGCCAAGCTGGCCGAGATGGCCCGGGGCTAGCGCCCACTCAGGAACGCAGCGATCTCGGCGATCAGTGCGTCCCGGCCACGCTCCGGGCGGTCGAGATGCACGTAATGGGTGGCATCGGGCAGGGTCAGGCTACGCACGCCCGTCGATCGCACCGCGTCATGAGCGAAGGCGGCCGCATCCTCCGGCCGGCTCCAGAAATCATGCTCGGAGCGGACCAGCAGCACCGGCGCGGTGATCGAGCCGGCATCGAACAGCCGGCGCCCTCCCGCTTGATAGAAGCTGTCCTCGGTGGCACCGGCCGGAGCGCGGAAGGCCGGGGGATCGCGCGTCTCCGAGGTCGGGTCGCTGGCCAGCGCTGCCCGGGCATAGGCCTCGGCGACGGCCGGATCACGCCAGCTGGCCTTGTCCTCGGCCGGGATCGACTCGTCCCAGGAGGGGAACAGCGACGCGGCGGTGGTCAGCCTGTAGCCGCCGAGCTTCGGGCTCAGCCGGTCCGGCCGGTCGAGATCGGCGGCGGGCGAGCCGGGGCCCAGCGTCGGATGCGGGTCGGCGCCGCCATAGAGCGCGTTCAGCACCACCAGATGGCCGACCCGCTCGGGCCACAGCGAGGCGTACCAGGCCGACCACATCCCGCCGGTGGCCCAGCCGATCAGCGCGACCCGGTCGGTGCCGCTGCGCTCCGCCGCCATGCGGGCCACGGCATCGATATCGCGCATCACCTCATGGGCGCGGGACAGCGGCCGGCTCTCCGCCGCCGGCCGGTCCATCGCCGCCGGCCGGTCGGAGCCGCCATAGCCGCGCGCATCCATGATGTAGACGGCGCGGCCCAGCCGTTCGGCCAGATCCGCGGCCAGCGATCCGCCGGGCACGTCGAGATCGAAGGAGGCGATCCCCGGCACCCGGGCGCCATGGACCAGGATGGTCGGCTCTCCCGCCGCGCCGGCGCGGGGCCGGACCTCACGGACTCGGATGCCGATGCCGTCCACGGTGGTGGCCCGCAGCTCCTCGCGGGCGAGATCGGGGGCCGCCTCGGCCGGACCCGCGGCAAGGGTGGCGGCCAGAACGGCGGCTCGGGATGCGCGCAGGATGGACACGGTTTCCTCCGGGGCTGGTGGGCTCCGGACGTATTTCGGGCTCCGCGCTTGATCGATCAAATATTGGTTTTGGTCGTTCTGATACTTGTCGGATATCAGCGGCTCATGCTGCCCGACGCTGTCGCCGCATGGCGTCCCGCAGATGGCCCGCCAGTTCCCGTGCCGCCGGCCCGGGGCCGTGCCGTGGCAGATGCAGCGTGATCGCGAAGCTCGGCAGCGCCGGCAGGCCGGCATCGGGGCCGATGATCTCCAGATCTGGCGGCACGGTGCAGGCCAGCCAGGCGGTGACGGCCAGGTCGGTGCGCACAGTGGCGGTGGTGGCGTCGATGCTGCCGTTCTCGAACACCGTCCGCCAGGCCCGGCCGTGACCCTCCAGCGCCGCCAGCACCGCCGGACGGAAGGCGCAGGTGTCGGCCACCATCGACACCGGCAGCGGCGATCGGCGATGGGCGATGCCGGCGCGGGCCCCGACCCAGACCAGCGGCTCGACGGCCAGGCACTCGCCGCCGGCGGACCCCGCCGGCTGCTCGATCACCGCCAGGTCCAATGCTCCGGCCGCCAGCATCTCGGCCAGCTCCGGCGAGGCGGCGCAGGCCAGCGAGATCTCGACCTGTGGGCAGGCGTCGGCAAAGGCCTTCAGCGCCGGTGCCAGGGCGGTGCCGACCAGGTCGTAGGGCACGCCGAGCCGCACACGGCCGGCGACGGCGCCCGGCGCCATCTCGGCCCAGATCTCGTCGTTCAGCCGCAGCATCTGCCGGGCCTTGCCGAGCAGCCGCTCCCCCGCCGGGGTCAGCTTCAGGCCGCGGCCGCGGTGAAACAGGGCGCAGCCCAGCGCCTCCTCCAGCCGCCGCACCTGCTGGCTGACCGCGCCCTGGGTCAGGTGCAGGGCGGCCGCGGCCGCGGTCATGCTGGCGCTGCCGGCGACGGCGGCGAAGGTGCGGAGCAGGGCAGTGTCGAGGTTGCGGGCCATCGGACCATTATGACTCATAATGACCTGCACGACGAACATTGCCTTCCGTAATCAGGCATGCGGCGCCAGCCTGGGACACCCCTCGGAGTCCCGTCATGTCCGGTTCGATCCTGCCGCTGATCGTCTTCGCCCTGGTGGCGACGCTGACGCCGGGCGGTGCCACCACCCTGGCCACGGCGTCCGGCGCGCGCTTCGGCTTCCGCCGCTCGGTGCCGCTGATGGCGGGCATCGCCGTCGGCCTGGCCTCGCTGGCGGCGGCCGCTTCGGCCGGCCTGGCCGGGCTGCTGCTGGCGGCGCCGTCGCTGCGGCTGGCGATGACGCTGGCCGGCTCGGCCTATCTGCTGTGGCTCGCCTGGACTGTCGGACGCGCCGGGCCGCCATCGGCGAAGATCGGGCCGGAGGCGCCGACCGGCTTTCTGGCCGGCGCCTGCCTGCTGTGGCTGAACCCGAAGGGCTGGGCGATGGCGCTGGGCGCGGCGGCCGCCTTCGCCATGCTGGCGGACGGGCCGGCGCGGCTGGCCCTGCTGCTGGGTGCCGTGTTCGGTGTGGCGGCCGCGCTGTCGCTGTCGCTGTGGTGCCTGGCCGGGCTGCTGCTGGCCCGGCTGCTGCGGACCGAGCGGCAATGGCGGATGGTCAATCTGGTGCTGGGCCTGCTGCTGGCCGCCTCGATCATCCCGATGTGGCTGGAGTAGACGGCTGCACGGTCAGCAAATTGGCGTCGCGGGTCAGCAACCAGCGCCCGTCCGGCTGCTTGTGCAGGATGGTCAGGGTCCAGCCCGCCCGCCGCACCGGCTGGCCGACCGGCGGGATCATGGTGACGTCGAGATGGCTGCGCAGCCAGGCCCAATCGCCCAGCACCTGCAGCTCGCGGATCTCGCCCCTGCCGTCGATGCGGAATTCCGACTGGCCGGCGGAGGCGGCGGCGAAGGCTTGCCTGCCGAAGGGCTCGTGGCCGGGGACCATGAAGACGACGTCGTCCGACATCAGGCTCAGGACGGTCGCCGTGTCGCCGGCCTTGCTGGCCGCCATCCAGGTGTCGACCAGGTCGCGGATCGCGCGCTCGTCATCCGTCATCGCAGGCCTCTCCGGTTGCGGGACGGAACCAATCTAGCCGGAAGGGGCCGTGCGGCCAGCCCTCGGGGATCAGACCCGCCGCGCCCGGAACTCTGCCAGCAGATGCCAATCGCGCTCGCCGTCGGGCGACCGCTCGGCCCGCCAGACGAAGGCATCGGGCGTGATCTCGCGGAAGCTCCAGCGGGAGGTGGCGCCGTCCTCGGTCTTGCCGAGCTGGACGATGTCGCGGCCCTCGGCCCGGCCGAGCTGGCGGGTGTAGAGCTGCTTCACCGGGTCGTGCCACAGGATGTGCCAGGCGTCGAGGCCGGGATCGTAGATCCGCAGCGTGGTGCCGAAGAAGGCGCCGGGCAGGATCCAGACATCCTGGATGGCGCGGCCCTGCAACGCCCAGCCGAAATGGATCTCGCCGCTTCCGGGCGTGGCGGTGCCGTCCTCGGCGAACAGGCGGGTGTCCATCTCCCAGTCGCCGATCAGCCAGCCATAGAGGCCCATCTTCTCGGTTCGATCGGGCGCCGGGCCGTCGGCGAACAGGGCGGCCTGCAGGGACGGAAAGGCGGGCATGGCGAGGACTCCGCGGTGGTATCGGGGCCCTGGATTTAGGCCGTGCCGGGCGGCCGCCGCTTGGAGAAAATTGCGGTTCCGCGCGTGCCGATGCCAGGCCTCCCTCGAAACTACTTCGGCCAAAAATACTCAGTTATGAAGGCAATTCTCTAATACAGATTTAAGATTTATTTTACAGAAACGGAATATCGGATGATCCAGTTTGTAAGTTGCAATTCCTATTCGGCGATGATTGGATATTGCTGGTGGCGTCGACATCAGGGGCGAAGATCACGCCATCGCTCGCTTCCCGCACTCCGGCGACAGGCTTGCCATGCAGGGCGTGCTGCTCGATCTCGCGATTCCCAGCCGGTTGGAGGCGATGGACACCGTCCAGGCCCGGCTGGACGCGGCGCTGCGGCGGCTCGGCCTCGACGACGACGCCTGCCACCGGATCGGCCTGGCGACGTATGAGGCGGTGGT
>JAEKLZ010000430.1 GCA_019508225.1 Inquilinus limosus
GGACTTCACCATCGACACCGGCAATATCGACCCGGAGATCGCGACCATCGCCGGGCCGCAGCTGGTGGTGCCGGTGATGAACGGGCGCTTTGCCCTGAACGCGGCCAATGCCCGCTGGGGCAGCCTGTACGACGCCCTCTACGGCACCGACGCCATCCCGCAGACCGGCGACCTGGCGCCCGGCGCCGGCTTCAACCGTGCGCGCGGCCAGGCGGTGATCGCTGAGGCGGCCCGCTTCCTGGACACCGCGATTCCGCTGGCGGCCGGCAGCCACGGCAAGGTCAAGGAATACCGGCTGACCACCGGCGCGCCCGCGGCGCTGGAGATCGTGCTCGCCGACGGCTCGACCACCTCCCTCGTGGATCCCGGCCAGTTCGTCGGCTATGCCGGCGAGGATGGAAAGCGCCGCCTGCTGTTCCGCCACCACACCTTGCATGTCGAGCTGCAGATCGACCGGTCGCACCCGATCGGCGCCGACAACCCGTCGGGCGTGAAGGACGTGGTGCTGGAGGCGGCGATCACCACCATCCAGGACTGCGAGGATTCGGTCGCGGCGGTCGACGCCGAGGACAAGGTCGCGGTCTATCGCAACTGGCTGGGGCTGATGACGGGCGGCCTGGCCGAGACCTTCGTCAAGGCCGGCAAGACGATGACCCGCCGGCTGGCGGACGACCGGACCTACACCGCGGTCGGCGGCGGCACCCTGACGCTGCCCGGCCGGAGCCTCATGCTGGTCCGCAATGTCGGCCATCTGATGACCACCGACGCGGTGCTGGACCCGGACGGCAACGAGGTGCCGGAAGGCTTCCTGGACGCCCTGGTCACCGCGTTCTGCGCCGTCCACGACCTGCAGAAGACCGACGGGCCGCGCAACAGCCGCGCCGGCAGCGTCTACATCGTCAAGCCGAAGATGCACGGGCCGGACGAGGCGGCGCTGACCGATTCGCTGTTCGGCCGGGTCGAGGACGCGCTGGGCCTGCCGCGCCACACGCTGAAGGTCGGCGTGATGGACGAGGAGCGGCGGACCAGCGTCAACCTGAAGGAGTGCATGCGCGCGGTGCGGCACCGCCTGGTGTTCATCAACACCGGCTTCCTGGACCGCACCGGCGACGAGATCCACACCAGCATGCTGGCCGGGCCGGTGCTGCCGAAGGGCGACATCAAGGACGCCGCGTGGCTGGGCGCCTATGAGGACAACAATGTCGACCAGGGCCTGGCCGCCGGGCTGAAGGGCCGGGCGCAGATCGGCAAGGGCATGTGGGCCAAGCCCGACGCCATGGCCGAGATGCTGCAGGCCAAGGTCGGCCACCCCCGCGCCGGGGCCAGCACCGCCTGGGTGCCGTCGCCGACCGCCGCGGTGCTGCACGCCACCCACTACCACGCGGTCGATGTGGCGGCACGGCAGGAGGAGCTGACATCCCGGCCGAAGGCGAAGCTGGAGTCGATCCTGACCCCGCCGCTGCTGGACGGCCGCAACCTGGCGGCGGAGCAGGTGCAGCGCGAGCTGGACAACAACGCCCAGGGTATCCTGGGTTACGTCGTGCGCTGGATCGACCAGGGCATCGGCTGCTCCAAGGTGCCGGACATCAACGATGTCGGGCTGATGGAGGATCGCGCCACGCTGCGCATCTCGTCCCAGCACATCGCCAACTGGCTGAAGCACGGGCTGGTCACGGAGGCGCAGGTGCGGGAGACGATGCGGCGTATGGCGGCGGTCGTGGACGGCCAGAATACCGGCGACCCGCTGTACCGGCCGATGGCACCCGACTTCGACCGCAGCATCGCCTTCCAGGCGGCGCTGGACCTGGTGCTGCTGGGCCTCGACCAGCCGAACGGCTATACCGAGCCGATCCTGCACCGTCGCCGCCGCGAGGCGAAGGCCTCCGCGGCGGGTTAAGCGGCGGCGGGGAGCTGGGAGCCTGCGGATTTTGACGCCGCAGCGCTTTGGTGGCAGGGTCCGCGCTTCCGCAACGGACGCCCTGCCATGCCCCCGACCCAGACGCCCCTGCCCGACACCCTCGACGAGATCCGCGCCCTGCTGCGCCACCTGCCGGGCCCGGACCTCGAGGCCGGCACGGCGGTGCGCGAGCGCGACCGGCAGCTGACCAAGCCGCCCGGCTCGCTGGGCCGGCTGGAGGATCTGGTCGAGTGGATGGCGGTCTGGCAGGGCCGGCACCCGCCGCAGCTGCGCCGGCCGCGCGTGGCGGTGTTCGCCGGCAATCACGGCGTCGCCGTGGCCCAGGGCGTCTCGGCCTATCCGGTCGCGGTGACGGCGCAGATGGTGAAGAATTTCGTCGATGGCGGCGCCGCCGTGAACCAGCTGGCCCAGGCCGCCGACAGCGACCTGCGCGTCTATGAGCTGGACCTGGCGCACCCGACCGCCGATTTCACCATCGCCCCGGCGATGACGGAGACCGAATGCGTCCGCGCCATGGCCTACGGCATGATGGCGGTGGAGCCGGGCATCGACCTGCTGTGCCTGGGCGAGATGGGGATCGGCAACACCACCTCCGGCGCGGCGCTGGCGACGGCGCTGTTCGGCGGCGAGGCGGCCGATTGGGTCGGCCCCGGCACCGGCGTCGACGCCGCCGGAATCCGGCACAAGGCCGAGGTGGTGGCCAAGGGCGTCGCCGCCCATCGCGTGGCCATGACCGACCCGCTGGAGGTGCTGCGCCATCTCGGCGGGCTGGAGCTGGCGGCGATCGCCGGCGCGGTGCTGGCGGCGCGGATGGCACGGATTCCGGTGCTGCTGGACGGCTACACCTGCACCGCCGCCGCCGCGGTGCTCTGGGCGATGGACCGGCATGCGCTGGACCACTGCCAGATCGCCCATGTCTCTGCCGAGCCGGGTCATCGCCGCCTTCTCGACAAGCTCGGCCGCAGCGCGCTGCTGGACCTCGGCATGCGGCTCGGCGAGGGCTCCGGCGCGGCGCTCGCGATCGGGCTGGTGCGCGGCGCCCTGGCCTGCCACGAGGGCATGGCGACCTTCGCCCAGGCCGGGGTCAGCGACAAGGACTGACCATGACCGCTCCGACCCCGAAGGACCCGGCCTTCCGGGAGCGCGTGCAGGCCAGCTTCGACAAGCAGGGGCTGATGCGCACGCTGGGCGCGTCGATCCTGCGGATCGCGCCGGGCGAGGTCGACATCGCGCTGGCGCCGGGCCCGGCGGTGGCGCAGCAGCACGGCTTCGTCCATGCCGGGGCGGTGTCGGCGATCGCGGACACCGCCGCCGGCTATGCCGCGCTGAGCCTGATGCCGCCCGGCGCCGGGGTGCTGACCACCGAGTTCAAGATCAACCTGCTGGCCCCGGCCGTCGGCGAGCGCATCCTGGCCCGCGGCCGCGTGGTCAAGGCCGGGCGCACCCTGACCCTGGCGCAGACCGAGGTCTTCGCCGAGGCCGGCGGCAAGGAGCGGCTGATCGCGCTGCTCACCGCCACGCTGATGGCGATCGAAGGCCGGGACGGGGTGGCGGATTAGCGCTAAGGTGCCCGCGGCGCGCACCAGGTGAGGTCCGTCTTTTGAGCACCGACCGCGTGACCCGCAGGCTTGCCGCGATCCTGGCGATCGACATGGTCGGCTATTCCCGGCATGTCGAGGCCGACGAGGCCGGCACCCTCGCCCGGCACAAGGCCCATCGCCGCGAGCTGATCGAGCCGGCGCTGCACGGCCATGGCGGCCGCGTGGTCAAGACCACCGGCGACGGCATGCTGGTCGAGTTCGGCAGCGTCGTCGACGCGCTGGACGCCGCGGTGCGGATCCAGCGCGCGGTGGCCGAGGCCGAGGCCGGGCAGCCACGCCGCATCCAGTACCGCGCCGGGATCAACCTGGGCGACATCGTCATCGACGGCGACGACATCCTGGGCGACGGCGTCAACATCGCCGCCCGGCTGGAGGGCATGGCCGAGCCGGGCGGCATCTCGGTCACCGCCAGCGTGTTCGACCAGGTGATCGGCAAGCTGGACCTGGCCTTCGACGACCTCGGCCAGCAGCAGCTCAAGAACATCCAGAAACCGGTGCGGGTGTATCGGGTGCGGCTGGAGCCGGCGGGCGGCGCCGGGATCGCGCCGGGCGCCGCGGGCGCCCCGGCCAAGCCGTCGATCGCGGTGCTGGCGTTCCAGGACATGAGCGCCGACCGCGACCAGGAATACTTCGCCGACGGCATCGCCGAGGACATCATCACCGGCCTGTCGCGCCATGCCGGCTTCCTGGTGATCGCCCGCAACTCGTCCTTCACCTACAAGGGCGGCCCGGTCGACGTGAAGCAGGTGGCGGGCGAGCTGGGCGTCCGCTACGTGCTGGAGGGCAGCGTGCGCAAGGGCGGCAGCCGCATGCGCATCACCGCCCAATTGATCGACGCCGCCACCGGCGCCCATGTCTGGGCCGAGCGCTACGACCGCGAGATGGACGACATTTTCGCGGTGCAGGACGAGATCACCGACAGCATCGTCGGCGTGGTGGCGCCGGAGCTGATCGGCGCCGAGATGCGCCGCGCCCGGCGGCTGGACCCCGCCGGCATGGACGCCTGGGACTGCGTCATGCGCGCCGGCTGGCACGCCTGGCGCCTGACGCCGGAGGACGGCGCCCAGGCCCGCACCTTCGCCGCCCAGGCGATGGCGCTGGACCCCGGCCTGGCCCGCGCCCGCGTGATCCACGCCATGTGCGACGTCTGGGACGTGCTGTTCGGGCGCAGCGCCGACCCCGGCCGGTCGCTGATGGCGGCCGATGCGATGGCGCGCCAGGCGGTCGACCTGGACCCGCGCGACGCCGAGGCGCAGACCGTGCTGGGCATGGTTGCCCTGTTCCTGCGCCGCTTCGACGAGGCCCAGCGCCGGCTGGACACGGCGCTGGCGATCAACCCGAACCTGGCCTTCGCCTACATGCTGGGCGGCGGCCACTACGCCCTGTCGGGTCAGGCCGGTCCGGCGCGGCAGGCGCTGGGCACGGCGCTGCGGCTGAGCCCGCGCGACCCGGCCAACCACTGGTGCTACGCCTTCCTCGGCCTTGCCGCCTTCGCCGAGGGCGATGACGAGGCCGCGGCGGAAGAGGCGCGCCGGGCGATCCATCTGTACCCGGCCTTCCCGGTGGCGCACCGGCTGCTGGCCGCCGCCTTGTCGGCGGCGGGCCGGACCGACAAGGCGAAGGCGGCGCTGGCCGGCCTGCTGGCCGTGGCGCCGGGCGCCACCGTCGCCAACACGCGCGCCGGCGTGCCGTGGAAGCAGGCCGAGGTGATGGAGCGCTATCTCGACGCGCTGCGCCAGGCGGGGCTGCCGGAGTAGGGTCTGGACCCAAGGAGGAACGGAGCATGGCGAGAACGGCGAGCTGCGCCTGCGGCGGGCTGCGCGTGACCTGCACGGCTGAGCCGATCCTGGTGTCGCTGTGCCACTGCCTGGCCTGCCAGAGGCGAACCGGCAGCCCCTATGGCGCCACCGCCGTGTTCCGGCGCGAGGACGTTCGGGTGGAGGGGCCGAACCGGAGCTATGAGCGCCCGTCCGACAGCGGCTTCCCGGTGAGCTTCCGGTTCTGCCCGACCTGCGGCTCGACCGTGGTCTGGGAGCCGCGCCGCAAGCCGGATGTCGTGGCCGTGGCCGTCGGCGCCTTCGCCGATCCGATCCGGGCTTCCCGGCGCCAACCCAGGCCATTTTTGCCGAGCACCGCCATCCCTGGGTCGGGGAGCTCGGCTGAGAGGCCGTCCGCTCTAATCGCGCGACAGGGCTACCACCGGATCGAGGCGCGAGGCATTGCGGGCCGGCAGGTAGCCGAAGACGACGCCGATCAGGGTCGAGCACAGGAAGGCGGCGACGATCGAGGCGGGGGAGTAGATCAGCCCGACGATCGGGATGGCAGCGCCGACCAGCGCGCCCAGGCCGAGGGCCAGGCCGATGCCTAGCACGCCGCCTAGCAGGCACACCAGCACGGCCTCGATCAGGAACTGCTGCAGGATGTCGCCCTGCCGGGCGCCCACCGCCATGCGCACCCCGATCTCGGACACCCGCTCCGACACCGACACCAGCATGATGTTCATCACCCCGATGCCGCCGACCATCAGCGAGATCACGGCGATGCCCGCGATCAGCAGCGACAGCAGCTGGGTCGCACCGCTGATGGTGCGACGGATGTCGTCGGTGTTGAGGATGAAGAAGTCCTTGGCGCCGTGCCGCTGGGTCAGGAACCGGGTCACCGCCGCCTCGGCCAGATCAGTGCTGGTGTCGTCGGCGACGCGGACGGTGATGCTGCGCAGCGAGGTGTTGCCCATGAACCGGGCCTGGACCGTGGTGTAGGGCAGGTACAGCGACAGGTTCTGGGCGCCGCCGAAGCCGCCCTGCTGGGTTTCGACCACCCCGACCACCCGGCCCGGCACCTTGCCGATCAGCAGGATCTGGCCGAGCGGGTCCTCGCCCGGATCGGGGAACATGGTTTTCGCCGTCTCCTCGTCGATCACGACGTCCTGCGACAGCGACCGCGCGCCGTCGGGGTCGAACAACCGGCCGCGCAGCAGCTTGGTGCCGCGCACGATGAAGTACTGGGCGCCGACGCCATTGACCAGGGCGCTGGATTCTCGCGCGCCATAGCGGACCGTGCTGGTGGTCGACACCGTCGGGGTGACCCCGGCGACATAGGGCTGGCGCGCCAGCTGGTCGGCATCGGCCACCACCAGCGTCGTCACCTTGGCCGACCGGACGTCGCCGAAATCCTTGCCGGCGAAGACCTCCAGCGTGTTGGTGCCGAGGTTGGAGATCTCGGCCAGCACCCGCTGCTG
>JAEKLZ010000431.1 GCA_019508225.1 Inquilinus limosus
CGGCGCGGTGCAGATCTCCTCGGCCGGGCCCATCTCCACCAGCCGTCCGCGATGCATGACCGCGACCCGGTCGCAGAAATAGCGGACCACCGAGATGTCGTGCGAGATGAAGACGAAGCTCAGGCGCAGCCGCCGCTGCAGCTCGAGCAGCAGGTCGAGGATCTGCGAGCGGATCGACACGTCGAGCGCGGCGGTGGCCTCGTCGGCGATGACGATGCGCGGGTCGAGCGCGAGGGCGCGGGCGATGCCGATGCGCTGCCGCTGCCCGCCGGAGAAGGCGTGCGGGTAGCGCTCCATCGCGAGCGGGTCGAGCCCGACCAGCTCCATGAGCTCGGCGACGCGCTTCGTCAGGGCCGGCCCTCGCGCCGTCCGGCTGACATGGAGCGGGTCGCCGATGATCTGCTTGACCGTCATGCGCGGGTTCAGCGAGGCGAAGGGGTCCTGGAACACCAGCCGGACATCGCGGTGGAACGCCTTGAGCCCCGGCTTTCCGAGACCCGTCACCTCGACCGGCTGCCCGTTGCCGTCGACATAGGTGATGCGGCCGGCGCTGGGCTCGATCGTGCGCAGGATCAGCCGGCCGAGCGTGGTCTTGCCGGAGCCGCTCTCGCCGACGATGCCGAGATTCTCCCCCGGGAGGAGATCCAGGCTGACATCGTCGACCGCCGTGACGGCATGGTCGCCGCGGCCATAGACCTTCGACACGTTGCGCAGCGACAGCACCGGCGACGCCTCGCCCGGATCGGCGGCCACGGGCCGGGTGAGCGCGCGCCGGTTGTCCTCCAGCTTAACCGTCGCATTGAGAAGCGCGCGGGTATAGGGATGCCGCGGATCGTGGAAGATGTCGTCGGCGCTGCCCCGCTCGACGATGCGGCCGTAATGCATCACCGCCACCTCGTCGGCGATCTCGGCGACCAGCCCCATGTCGTGGGTGATCAGCAGCATCGCCATGCCGCGGCTGTCCTGCAGCCGCTTGATCAGGTCGAGGATCTCCGCCTGGGTGGTCACGTCCAGCGCGGTCGTGGGCTCGTCGGCGATCAGGATGTCGGGATCGCAGGCCAGCGCCATGGCGATCATCGCCCGCTGCCGCATGCCGCCGGAGAACTCGAAGGTGTAGCGGTCGACCATCCGGTCGGGATTGGGGATCTCGACCTGGCGTAGCAGATCGATGGCGGCGTCACGCGCTGCCCGCTTGCCGAGCCGGCGGTGCAGCCGCAGCGCCTCGATGATCTGCGAGCCGATCGTATGGACGGGCGAGAGCGAGCTCATCGGCTCCTGGAAGACCAGGCCGATCCGCCCGCCCCGGATCTTCAGCAGCTCCGGGCTGCGTTCCTTGAGCCCGGCGATGTCGACCTCGCTGCCATCCCTCCGCAGCAGGATGCGGCCACCGGCGATCCGCCCTTTGCGGTCGACGATGCGCAGCAGCGCCCGCGCGGTCACGCTCTTGCCCGAGCCGCTTTCGCCGACGAGGCAGAGCGTCCTGCCGCGCTTCAGCTCGAAGCTGACCTCCCGCGCCGCATGGAGGATATGGGTGCGCAGGTTGAAGTCGAGGCTGAGCCCTTCGACCCGCAGCACCACATCGGCCTCACTGGCGGCCGCGGCGGGCCGGTCCGCCGTCATCAGTCCCATCGCCGCCCCCGTCATGAATCGTAGGGGTCGGCGGCGTCGCGCAGACCGTCGCCGAGAAAGTTGAAGGCCAGCACCGCCAGCACCACGGCGCCGGCCGGCCAGACCAGGAGCCATGGGGCGCCGGCGATGGTGCGCACGTTCTGCGCCTCCTGCAGCAGCACGCCCCAGGAGACCACCGGCGGTTTCAGCCCGATGCCGAGGAAGGACAGCGCCGTTTCCGCCACGATCATGGTCGGGACCGCGAGCGTCACCACCGCGAGGATATGGCTGGTGAGCGAGGGCAGGATGTGCCGGAAGATCAGCCGGCGCTCGCCTGACCCGTCCAGCCGCGCGGCGGTAACGAAATCCTCGCCCCGCAGGGCGTAGAACCGGCCGCGCACCTCGCGCGCTAGCCCGGTCCAGCCAAACAGCGAGACGATGAGGGTGATGACGAAATAGACCTGGAGTGGCGACCAGGTGAGCGGGATCGCGGCCGCGAGCCCCAGCCAGAGCGGGATGGTCGGCATCGCGCTGATCACCTCGATGATGCGCTGGACCACCATGTCCACCGCCCCGCCGTAGAAGCCGGAGAGGCTGCCGAGGGTGACGCCGAGCAGCAGGCTGATGCAGACGCCGATCAGCCCGATCGACATGGAGACACGGGTGCCGTAGATCAGCCGGCTCAACAGGTCCCGGCCGAGCTTGTCGGTGCCGAGCAGATACATCGTGTCGCCCGGCCGCACCGGGCCGATCAGATGCCGGTCCAGCGGGATCAGGCCCCACAACCGGTAGGCCGGGCCCTTCACGAAGAAGCCGATCGGCACGACCTTGGCCTCGTCCGTGACATAGGTGCGGCGCAGCGAGGCCTGATCCAGCTGCATGGAGTAGCCGGTCACATGCGGCAGGAAACGCGAGCTGCCGTCGGGCTCGGCCGTGAAGAACCGGATCTTCTGCGGCGGCGCATTGGTGAATTGCGGCCGTGCGGCATCGGGCAGTGCCGGTGCCAGGAACTCCGCGAAGGCGCCGACGAGATAGAACAGCAGGATCACGACGCCCGAGGCGACCGCCACCCTGTTGCGGGCGAAGCGCCGCCAGATCAGCGCCCACTGCCCGGCGGCCGCGATCTCGCCCGATCCGGTGCGGAGCTTCAGGAGGGTGACGGCGGGTGCCGTCTCCGCCGGCCCGTCGATGAAGATGTGCTCGCTCATCAGGTGAACCGGATCCGGGGATCGAGCAGCGCCAGAAGGATGTCGGAGACCAGCATCCCGATCAGCGTCAGCACGCCCATCAGCAGGATGAAGCTGCCGGCCAGGTACATGTCCTGCGAGATCAGGGCCCGGAGCAGCAACGGCCCGGCCGTCGGCAGGTTGAGCACGATGGCCACGATGGTGGCGCCCGAGATCAGCTCCGGCAGCACCCAGCCGATGGCCGAGACGAAGGGGTTGAGCGCGATGCGCACGGGATAGCGCAGCACCGCCCGGTATTCGGGCAGGCCCTTGGCCTTGGCGGTGATCACATAGGGCTTGTTCAGCTCGTCGCTGAGATTGGCCCGCAGGATCCGGATCAGCGCCGCGGTGCCGTGCGTGCCGATGATGATGATCGGAATCCACAGATGCGCGGCGAGGTCGCCGATCTTGGCCCAGGACCACGGAGCATCGATATATTCGGGCGAATAAAGCCCGCCCACGCTCTGGCCGAAATATTTGTAGGAGAGGTACATCAGCGTCAGCGCCAGGATGAAGTTCGGCACTGCGAGACCGAGGAAGCCGAGGAAGGTGAAGCCGTAGTCGCCGACCGAATGGCGGCGCATGGCCGAATAGATGCCGATCGGCAGCGAGACGGCCCAGACGAAGAGCAGCGAGGCGGCCGAGATCGCCACCGTCGAACCCATCCGTTCCCAGATCAAATCGGCGACCGGCCGGTTCCATTCGAAGGAATAGCCGAAATCACCGCGGAACAGGATGCCGCTCATCCACTTCCAGTACTGCAGCCAGACCGGGTCGTCGAAGCCGTAGATCTCCCGCAGCCGCGCCACCTGCGCCGGATCCACGTTCTGGCCGGAATCCGTCATCATGGCGATCATCGAGGTGAGATAGTCGCCCGGCGGCAGCTGGATGATCAGGAAGGCGATGATCGACATCCCGAACAGGGTCGGGACCATGTAGATCAGGCGCTTGATGACGTAGCGCAGCATGGCCGTCCGCGCCCCCTGTTCAGGTCCAGGTGATGTGAACGGCCTCGACCAGGTCGATCCCCGGCACCGTCACCCTCACCCGGCCCGCCTCCACCCGCGCCTCCGCCGTTTCCCCGGCCACGAGCAGTCGCGCCTCGGCGAAGGAACGGCCGGCGGGGATCGCCACCGAGACCTCCTGCCGCCCGACGGGATAGATCTCCCGCGTCGGCCCCTTCATCATCATCGGATTGGTCAGGTTCTGCAGCGCGACTACGAGCCCATCCTTGGCCTCGCGCAAAGCGACATCCAGCACCGCCCGCCCGGTCACCTCGACATCCGGCCGCTTGCCCAGCGCCCAGCGCACGGCGTTGGCGATCAGCCGCTGATGATCGGCGGCGAGCACCTCCCAGAAGATCCCGCCGATGTTCCAGGGGATGTAGACGGTGCGCCCGCCGCCCGGATGCTGGCGGGCCACCACGGCGGCCCCCTGCGGCGCCTCGCGCGGATAGACCTCCTCCATCGGCAGGTCCGGAAAATCCGGCACGGTGAGGAACGGCACCTCGGCATCGGCCGCAGCCTCTATGGCGATCAGATGCGTGCCGCCGATGATGCGCGCCGCCCCCTCATAGCCCTCGGCGATCGGATGGCGGCCGTTGAGCGCGACATAGCTGTTCTGGACCGGCCCCCGGGACGGCGCCGTCACCGTCACGCCGAGCAGGCCGCCCAACGCCAGGGTGCCGCGCGGGCGGTTGTTCTCGTCGCGTGTCGAGGTCTCATGGGCCGCGACCACGCTGCCGCCGCGGGCGACATAGGCCTCCAGCGCGGCGCATTGGGCATCGGAGAGGCAGGTCGCGTTGGCCAGGATCACGACCTTGAACCGGTCCAACCGCTCGGGCGTCATCGCCTGGTCCGACAGCATCTCGAAGGGCAGCTTCTCCTCGACCAGCGCCTGGTAGAAGCCGAGATCGTCGGCCTCCGCCTCGCGGCGCGTCTCCGGCCCGTGGTGCCGCAGGGTGGTGGCCGGGTCGAGGATGGCGATCTCCGCCGCCGGCCGCGTCGCCGACAGGACCGGCTCGAGCGCGGCGTGCAAGCCGAAGCTCTCGACGACCGGCCCGACCCAGCGCTGATCCGGCACCACACCGTTGAACTTGGTGAACCACGGCAGCATGCCCTGGACCACGCCGTCGAGCATCCAGGACCGGATTTCCGGGCCCGTGGTCACCGCATCCTTCCAACGATACTTCTCCTCCGGCCCGATCGAGGTGATCAGGACCGCCGGCCGATCGCGGAAGGTTGCCCGCATGCGCTTGCCGTTGCGGCCGGACATCCAGACCGGCTCGGTGCCGCGCCGGCCCTGGTCGTCGACGACGAGGAAGGGGCAGTGCCGTTCGATCAGCTTGAGGTCGAACTCCATCAGCGACACGCTGCCCATGTTGGGAATGAAGCTGGTGTTCGGCTTGATCGCCTTCATCGCCTCGTCCCATTCGACCACGAGGCGGCTCAGCACCGTACGCCGCCAGGCCGTCCAGGCCAGCCAGGCCGGATTCTCGGGATCGGCGTCGAGCGGCAGGTCGTGGCCGGACGCGTCGCGGAAGTTCCTCCGGCAGCTCTCGCAGTAGCAGACGCCGTGCCCCTGCCACCGATTGGCGAAGATCGCGTCGATGTCGTAGCCGCGGGTGATCTCGCGCAGCACCTCCGGCATGAACTTGAAATTGTAGTCGCTGTAGGCGCAGGTCACCCAGACGCTCGGATAGGCCCAGTGGCGGCGCCGATTGCCGTCCTTGTCGACCGCGAT
>JAEKLZ010000432.1 GCA_019508225.1 Inquilinus limosus
GGCCGACCGCCGCCAGGGCGAAGCCGAGCATCATCGAGGCGATCACCTTCATCGGCGCCTCGCGCCCCATGCCGATGAAGCTGCAGAAGGTCAGCAGCTGGACCGCGAAGAACTCCGCCGGTCCGAAGCGCAGGGCGAAGCTGGCGATCAAGGGCGCCAGGAAGGTCAGCAGCACGACGGCGACGAAGGCGCCGAAGAAGGAGGAGGTGAAGGCGGCCGTCAGCGCCTCGCCCGCCTTGCCCTGCTGGGCCATGGGATAGCCGTCGAAGGTGGTGGCGACCGACCACGGCTCCCCGGGGATGTTGAACAGGATCGAGGTGATGGCGCCGCCGAACAGCGCCCCCCAGTAGATGCAGGACAGCATGATGATCGCCGAGGTCGGCGACATGGCGAAGGTGAGCGGCAGGAGGATGGCCACGCCATTGGCGCCGCCGAGCCCCGGCAGGACGCCGATCAGCACGCCGAGCGTGATGCCGACGAACATGTAGACGATGTTCATCGGGTCGGCGAGCACGCCGAAGCCGTGAATCAGAGAATAGAGAGCGTCCAACGATCCCTCCCAGCGTTTCGCCTCGCCCGCTGCGCGCGGGTCTTTGGTTGTTCCGGTCGGCGGCTAGTAGCCGAGCATGGTCTCGAGCGGCCCCTTGGGCAGCGGCACCAGGAACCAGATCTCGAACATCAGGAAGAGCGCGACCGGCACCAGGATCGCGACGGGCACGATCTTCGCGGCCGGGTATTTGCCGAGCCAGCGCATGAAGAAGCCGATGAACAGCGCCGCGGCGACGTAGAGGCCGATGAAGCCGATCAGCGCCACGAACACGATGGTCGGCACCAGCACCTTGAGCACGAGCTTGAGCTGCGACCGGCCGACGAAGGCGCCGAGGTCGGCCGACCGGCCGAACAGGTTGGCCAGCAGCGTGCCGGCGCTGGCCAGGAACAGGGCGACGCCGACATAGAACGGGAAATAGCCCGATTCCGGGCCGTCATAGGCCCAGCCGATGCCGACCCGCAGGCTGTCGACCATCACCACCACGGCGACGATCATCAGGACGGCCGCGACGACGATCTCCATCGTCCGCACGCTGACGGTGCTCTCGGACTCGTGGTTCGCCATGCCTGATCCTCCTCGGGAACGGGGCGGCGCCGGCCGGCGCCGCCGGGAAGTGGAGACCCGGGGGCGTAGGTCCCCCGGGGCCGGGCCCTACTTCGCGATGAAGCCGGCCACTTCCATCAGGGTCTTGTGGGTCTGCTCGGTCTCGGTCAGCCAGGTCTTGAAGGCATCGCCGGTCATGGTGGTGGTGTTGAAGGCGCCGGCGGCCATGAACTCCTTCCACTCCGGCGTCTCGCGCACCTTGTCGAACAGGCCGACGTAATAGGCGACCTGCTCCGGCGACGCCTCGGGCGGCATGAAGATGCCGCGCAGCATCAGGTACTTCATGTCCAGGCCGGCCTCCTTGCAGGTCGGCACGTCGCTCCAGGCCTTGCCCTCGGCCTGCGGCGTGGTCACGGCGATGCGCTGGTCGTCGAAGACGCAGAGCGGGCGCAGCGCGCCGGCGCGCCATTGCGACACCGCCTCGATCGGGTTGTTGACGCTGGAGTTGACGTGGTTGCCGACCAGCTGGGCCGCGACGTCGCCGCCGCCCTTGTAGGGGATGTAGGTCAGCCGCTTGCCGACGATCTGCTCCAGCCCGGCGGTGATGATCTGGTCTTCCTGCTTCGAGCCGGTGCCGCCCATCTTGAAAGCGTTGTCGCCGCCCGCCTTGATCGCGGTGACGTAGTCCTGCGCGGTCTGGTACGGCTCGGCCGAATTCACCCACAGGATGAACTCGTCCAGCGCCAGCATGGTCACCGGCGTCAGGTCCTTCCAGTTGAACGGCACGCCGGTGGCCAGCGGGGTGGTGAACAGGTTCGACAGGGTGATGATGATCTTGTGCGGGTCGCCGCCAGACCCCTTGACGTCGAGGAAGCCTTCCGCCCCGGCGCCGCCGGAGCGGTTGACCACGACGATCGACTGCTCCATCAGCCCGTGCTTCTGGATGATGCCCTGGATCATCCGCGCCATCTGGTCGGCGCCGCCGCCGGTGCCCGCGGGCACGACGAATTCGACGTTGCGGGTGGGTTTCCAATCCGCCTGAGCGATGCCGGCCCCCAGCAGGGCCACCGCAGCCGCAGCGCAGGCAAATCCACGCACAAGCGCTTTACGCACTTTCCCGGTCATTGGTGCCTCCCCAGCGCCGCGGCTTCGCGTCAAGCGCGGCCGACTGTCTTGTTGGTGGATGGCCAGGTCGGTGACCGAGGCTGGCTGGTATCCAATATATTGTATCTAGAATGTAACGCAACGCATCTTTTTAAAAGCCAATCGATTCATTTCGATCGCCATGCCGCGATGCAGCAGAATGAAATTACCGACACTCTAGGAATGGCCGTTTCCTGCGCCGCTCTGGGCGCGGGCGATCCTTCGCCGCTGCACAACGCCGAGGCTGTCCTGAAATGACAACAGGCGGCCCGAGGTGGGCCGCCTGTCTGAAAGACGAACTGGAGACGTCGAGAACGGCGCGGTCAGGCCGCCTTGCGCCAGTGGTTGCTGTTGGCGGGCGTCTGAGCCTCGGCCGCGCGGCGCTCGGGCATCGCCATCCGGCGGGCATCGGTGGCGATCGCGCCGAACAGCTCGGGGGCCTTGACGGCGATCTCGGAGATCACGGCGGCCAGGCCGGCAACGGCGACGACGAGGGCGATCAATCCGAGGGTCATGACAGGCTCCGTGCGTTGGGTGTCTTGCACCGCATCATATGGCAGAGACGCTGACCTTCATCAAGTTTATGCATTATGGATTTTGTATGCCAGATGCCCATGGCTGACCTGCAGTTTCCGGGCAGCGTGGGAGAAACTATCCTAACATATTGATTATTATGTTGTTTTACCCCAAGGACCATCAGCCGCCAATGACCGGCCGGTGCAGCGACACGCATACCCGTTTTCCGTATTTTGTATACCAGATTGTCTTGCCTCCTCGCCGGGCGAGCGTATATTGCAACGCAACAGGACACGAACCCGTCGAAAGGATCTGATCATGACCGGCTTGCTGATTGGTACCGCCCTGGCCCTCGTCTCCGTGCTGGGCCTTGTGACCGCCCCTCGCCTGGCGGCGGCTCATGGCGGTGGCGCCCTGTCGGGCAACGGCCGGCTGCGTCAGGCCCAGACCGGCGGCAGCGCCGACGAGGCCGGCGACGAATCCGAGACCGCCGACCCGACCTGGGCCAGCTTCATGCGGGCGCTGTAAGACAAAGAAAAAGGGAGGCGATCTCTCGCCTCCTGGACATAAAAAAAGGGAGGCGATGGTTCGCCTCCCCCGGGGATTGTCTCGGCTGCCGGGTGCGTCCCGGCCCGTCTGTCAGTTGGCGAGGCGCGGCTCCCCCTCCGGGGTCATGTCGATTCGCGCCTGTTGCAGCGCCCGGGCCCGCATCGGCTTGAGCACGAACATCGCCATCACCGCCGCGATCACGTTCACCAGCGCGGCGAAGATGAACACCATGTCCCAGCTGCCGAGCTGGGCGACCGCGATGTTGGCGAAGGGCACGACCAGCGAGGCCGTGCCCTTGGCGGTGTACAGCAGCCCGGCATTGGTGGTGGCGTAGCGCGACCCGAAGGTGTCGCCGCAGGTCGCCGGGAACAGCGAGTAGATCTCGCCCCAGGCGAAGAACACCATCGCGGTGAGGATCACGAACGCCACCGGATCCTGGCCGAACTCCATCAGCATGACGATGCCGACCGCCTCGAGGAAGAAGGCGATGAACATCGTGTTCTCGCGGCCGATATGGTCCGAGACCCAGCCGAAGAACGGCCGGGTGACGCCGTTCAGCACGCGGTCGAGCGACAGCGCGAAGGTCAGGGCCGGCATGGTCAGGCCCAGCAGGCTGACCGGGGTGTCGCCGATCTTGAAGTCGGCCGCGATCGGGGCCAGCTGCGCCGTCGCCAGCAGGCCGCCGGAGGCGACCATGACGAACATCGCATACATCACCCAGAACACCGGGCTGCGCAGCATCTCCGACGGCGCGTAGTCGCGCCGGGTCTGCGCGATCCTGGCCTTCAGCACCGGCAGCTGGCCCTTGGCCGGCGTCGCCAGCAGGAAGGACAGCAGCACCACCGCCCCGCCCTGGATCAGGCCGAAGGTCATGAAGGTCGATTCATAGCCGGAGGAGTGGATCATGTTGGCGATCGGCACGATGGTCACGGCCGAGCCGGCGCCGAAGCCGGCCGCGGTCAGCCCCGCCGCCAGGCCCCGCCGGTCCGGAAACCATTTCAGCGCCGCGCCGACGCAGGTGCCGTAGACGGCGCCGGCGCCGACGCCGCCGATCGCCGCGGCGATGTAGAGCAGGGTCAGCGAATCCGCCACCGAGTTCAGCGCCCAGGCGATGGCGCAGAGCAGGCCGCCGATCAGGACCACGATGCGCGGCCCGAACCTGTCGACGAACCAGCCTTCGACCGGCACCAGCCAGGTCTCGGTCAGCACGAAGATGGTGAAGGCGACCTGGATCGCCGCCCGGCCCCAGTGATGCGTCGCATCGATCGGGCCGACGAACAGGGTCCAGCCATATTGCAGGTTGGCCACCATCGCCATGCAGACGATGCCGATGAGCAGCTGGAGCCAGCGTCCCCCCGGCGGTCCCTTGATCGCCGGCCCTGCCTGAGTTGAATTTTCTGTCAGCATTTCCGTCCCAGTCCTTCGCATGTCGGTTGAGGCAACCCCATGGCATCGGAGGTGACGGCCCGTGACGGACGCCATCGTCCTCGAGGAGGGGTGCGCCGGGCTGCAGCCGCCGGACCGGAATCGGGTTCGGTGGGTCAACAGTACCGTCGCGCCGATGTGTGAATCGGCTGCCCCTCCCCTCGGTTATGTCGTTGTTAACAGGGGCCGTTATGGCCGGCCCTCTGGCATACCAAATGCAGAACTTGAGATACCAAAGAACGTTTCCGCTGCGCTGACAAGCCGGAATCGTGGCTGCACCGCAGCATCACGTTGCCTTTATTCCGCGGCCGCCCGGCTGCCTTCGCGCAGCGCCCGGACCATGGTCTTTCCGAGCGATGCGGGGGAGTCGGCGACGGCGATGCCGGCGGCCTTCAGCGCCTCGATCTTGTGGTCGGCGGTGTCGTGGCCGCCGGAGATCACGGCGCCGGCATGGCCCATGCGGCGGCCGGGAGGTGCGGTGCGGCCGGCGATGAAGCCGACCACCGGCTTGGTGGTGCCGCTGGCCTTCAGGAACTCGGCCCCCATCACCTCGGCGTCGCCGCCGATCTCGCCGATCATGATGATGCCCTCGGTCTCCGGGTCGCCCAGGAACAGCTCCAGCGCGTCGACGAAGCTGGTGCCGTTCACCGGGTCGCCGCCGATGCCGATGCAGGTGGTCTGGCCCAGGCCGGCCGCCGTGGTCTGCGCCACCGCCTCATAGGTCAGCGTGCCCGACCGGCTGACGATGCCGATCTTGCCGCGGCGGTGGATGTGCCCCGGCATGATGCCGATCTTGCACTCGCCCGGCGTGATCACGCCCGGGCAGTTCGGCCCGATCAGCCG
>JAEKLZ010000433.1 GCA_019508225.1 Inquilinus limosus
CCAGCCTCTGACCCTGCGCCGCCACGCCGGCTACGACCACGGCTACTACTTCATCTCCACCTTCATCGCCGACCACATCCGCCATCATGCCGGCGTGCTGAACCGATAGGCCGGCGCCACCCCCTCACCCGAAATCGCCGACGCGATTTCGACCTCTCCCCGAGGAGAGGTGAAGAATCCAGGCCGAGGCGGAATGCCGGCCCAGCAGGAGGACGTCCGAGATGCGAGTTCTTGCGCTTGCGGCCATCGCCGCGCTTGCCCTGCCGATGACGGCGCACGCCCAGGACGCGGCGGGCGACCCGGCCAAGGGCAAGCAGATCTTCACCCGGTGCCAGGCCTGCCATTCGGTCGAGGCCGGCACCAACAAGCTCGGCCCGTCGCTGCACGGCGTGGTCGGCCGCGCCTCCGGCACGCTCGAGGGCTTCAACTACTCCGACGCGATGAAGAACGCCCATCTGACCTGGGACGAGGCGACGCTCGACAAGTATCTCGCCGGCCCAAAGGCGCTGGTGCCCGGCACCAAGATGGTCTTCCCCGGCCTGCCGAAGGAGGAGGACCGGCTGAACGTGATCGCCTATCTGAAGCAGGCGTCGGCCGGCTGACCACCGCCGGCCCATCCGGCGCCGCCCCATTGCCGTGGCCGTTGACCGAGGGGATCTCGGCGCCCGTCACCCTCTCACCCGAAATCGCTGCGCGATTTCGACCTCTCCCCAAGGAGAGGTGAAGCGGGCCTGGCTCTGAAGCTCTCCTCTGGCGGCTACGGCATTCACACATCGGCTTGAGACACCGGCCGTGGGCATACGAATAGATTGCCTCTCCCGCTTGCGAGACCTTTTCAAAATAGTTGAAGCCGTTCCTTTTTAGTCCCCCCTCCCCTTGCGGGAGGGGGGCAGGGGGAGGGGCTGCGCGCGTCCGCGCGCGAATGCGAAAAGGACAGGCTTCGCCGTCGGGACCGGATCGCCAGAGTCCGGGCCGGTTTTGGGCTTCGAGAACCCCCTCCCCCTAACCCCCTCCCGCGAGGGGAGGGGGGACTCATTTTGCTTTCAGCCGATGTAGTCACAAGTCTCCAGGAAGACCCCGGGCATTCTGAAAAGATCTCGTAAGCGGGAGAGGCAATTGAATAGCGCTCGGAGATGTGTGAATCCGATAGTCCTCGGCGAGAGGGAGGGTGAGGGGGCTCTCGCCGCCAGCACGGCCTTGGCTCAACCCAGCCCTGCCACCCACCGCCCCAGAGCCTCGACCGTGACCCAGCCTTCACCGGCGCCGGCGCCGCCCAGGTGCCGGTAGGGCGCGTCCGGCTCGCCCAGGTCGGACAGCACCGCCAGGGCGTGGCGCAGGTCGTCGTCGCCGGTGTATAGGCCCGGCGTCGCCAGCACCGGCAGGCCGGCGCGGCGGGCGGACAGCACGCCGTTGCGCGAATCCTCGATCGCGATGCAGCCGGCCGGGTCCAGCCCCATCGCCTCCAGCACCGCCCGGTACACATCCGGCGCCGGCTTCTTGCACGGCACCGCGTCGCCCGCGACCATCACCTCGAACAGCGCCGGCCCCTCCGGCCCCAGCGCCGCCGCCAGCAGCGCCGCGACATTGGCCGGCGTCGTGGTGGTGGCGATCGCCAGCCGCACCCCTGCGGCCCGGGCCTCGGCCAGCAGCCGGGCGATGCCGGGGCGCAGTGCCACGGCGCCGGCAGTCACCAGCGCGGTGTAGCGCTCGGTCTTGGCCCGGTGCAGCGCCGCCACGTCGCAACCGGGCGGGTCGGCCAGACCGGCCCGGAAATGCTGGATCCGCTCCTTGCCGCCGGTGACGGCCAGCAGCTCGCGATACAGCTCGCGGCTCCAGTGCCAGGGCAGGCCGGCGGCGCGGAAGGCGGCGTTGAAGGATTGGCGGTGCACCTCCTCGGTCTCGGCCAGTGTGCCGTCGACATCGAACAGGATCGCCCGCAGCGTCACGATTATCCGGCCTCGGCCAGGCCGAGCATCCCCGGCAGCGCGGCGTAATCGGCGAGGATGCCGTCCGGCTCCAGCATAGCGACGTCGCCATAGCCGAACGGCACCGCCAGCACCCGCACCCCGGCCGCCCGCGCGGTGGTGATGTCGACATGGTGGTCGCCGACATAGATCGTGTCCTCCGGCGCGGCGCCGAGATCCGCGATGCAGGCCAGCAGCGGCGCCGGGTCGGGCTTCATGCCGTGGCCGCTGTCGCCACCGACCACGGCCCCGACATGCGGCGCGAAGCCCAACGCCCGCAGCACCGCCCGCGCGGTCCAGGCCGCCTTGTTGGTGCAGATGCCGACCGGGATCCCGGCGGCGGCCAGCGCCGCCACCGCCTCGACCGCGCCGGGATAGGCCGTGCTGCGCACCGCCGGCGCCGCGGCGTAGCGGTCGAGGAAGCGCCGCGTCATCCATTCGGCCTCTCCCGGATCGCAGCGCCGCAGCCGCAGCGTCCCGCGCAGCAGCCCGGGCGCGCCATGACCCATCAGGCCGCGCACCTCGGCCTCGGACAGCGGGTGGATGCCGGCCTCGCGCAGCACCGTGGCCAAAGCGGCGGCGACATCGGCGACGCTGTCGACCAGCGTGCCGTCCAGATCGAACACCACAGCACCCGGGAGGTGCGGGAGGGTCGGGCTCATGGCCGGCCCTCCCGCCCGGGCCCGCCGCACCGGACCCCGCCGCATATGGGATCTAGTAGCCCTGGTAGGTGAACTGGTCGGTGTAAGGCTCGCCGGTCAGGTTCGGATAGACCGGCACCGCGGGGGAAGTGCCGAACTTGTTGGTCACCCGGATATCGACCGTGCCGACCCCCGGCGGTGCCACCACGGAGATGCTGGAGCCGTCGTCGGCGACGGTGCAGGGCACCGGGACGATGCCGAAATCGACCACGCTGCCCTGCGCGAAGGTCGTGCCGCCGGCCGGCGTGATCGTCACCGGCGTGCCGGCAATCCCGATCGGCGGGCTGACCAAGGCGACGACCGGTGCTCTCGCCGGCGGGACCGGCGCCTCCAGCAGCGCGAGGTAGGTGCTGTTGGCGTGCTGGAACCCGACCTGGACCTCGAATTGCCGGAACTGCGTGTCGGCATCGGCGGGGTAGGTCCATTGGAACAGCGGCTCCAACCCGATATTGAGGCTCAACTGCTCGCCCGGCTGGACATAGCTCTTCCCCTCCGCTTGCAGCTGCGTCAGGACGGCCAGGACGCCATCGATGACGATGCCGACCGGGTTCGGCGGCGGGCCCGACGTGGGGCCCGGCCCGGCCGGGGTGTTGTCCGACGCCGGGTAGAACGGATAGTACGGATCGTTCTTGGGCCACTCGATGAGATCCCCGAGCGTCGCCCATGCCAGCGGCACCAGGTCGTAGATGTTGGCGGCGCGGACGGCCCAGGGAAACTGGCCGGAGAACGCGGTGGCGAAGGTCTGGTCGCCGGCGGTCGGGGCCGCGAAGGTGTACGGAGAGATGTTGGTGTAGTCGACGATGCCGGTGTGGGCGATGTACAGGCTCATCGTCGTGGCCATCGCGCCGCCGAGGCTGTGGCCGACGACATACAGGGTGGTGGTCGGATTGCAGTCCTTCAACGCCTGGATCAGGTCGGTGCCCATGACGATGTCGGTGAAGGCCTCCATCGCGCCCTGGGAGATATTGCCGGCCGCGCCGCCGAGGAAGGGCAGCATCAGGCCGACCTGCATGTCCTCCGCCGTGTCGATCGGCGAGCCGCCGACGGTGCCGCGCAGCACCAGCGCATAGACCGGGCCGTAGCCATTGTCCGGGCCCTGGGCGATATAGGCCAGGTTGGCGCGGCTGGCGGTCTGCCCGACCCATGTCAGAGTCCAGGCGCCACCGGTCGCCAGCCCCTTCATCGCCAGCTGGACGGTGATGCCGTGGCCGATCCGCGCCGTGTGCTCCTTCAGGGTCTCGCCGGAGGGACGCTCGGCCGCGCCGGTGGCGGCAAAGGTGGCGAGAGTCATCATGACCTGAATATCCGTATATGTCTTGCTCATGGCTGGCGCCTTTCGGATGGAAGCCAATCGATCCATGGAAATGCTGGAGTTCAGCCAGGGCACGATACGCGCGGATCCTTGCGGGTCCCGTCACGGATGCATCACGGATTGGGGTTTTTCTGCCTCCTCCTGAGCAAAGATTGGGATGAAGGGGCGCGGCCACTGTGCGCCTCACCGGGCCGGAGCGACCGCGCCGCGCCGGATGGCGGCGATGTTGGCCTCATAGGCTCCTGCACCGCCGCGGAACACGGCGGAGCCGGCGACCAGCGTGTCCGCCCCGGCCGCGGCGACCACCGCGGCCGTCTCCGGCGTCACCCCGCCATCGACCTCAAGACGGATCGGCCGGTCGCCGATCATCGCGCGGATCCGGCGGATCTTCTCGGCCATGGCCGGGATGAAGGCCTGGCCGCCGAAGCCGGGGTTGACCGTCATCACCAGGATCAGGTCCAGCCGGTCCAGCACATGGGCCACCGCCGATTCCGGCGTCGCCGGGCACAGCGCCACCCCGGCCTGCTTGCCGAGCGACCGGATGTGCTGCAGCGACCGGTCGAGATGCGGCCCGGCCTCGGCATGCACGGTGATGACGTCGGCGCCGGCCTTGGCGAAGGCGTCCAGATACGGGTCGGCCGGGGCGATCATCAGATGCACGTCGAACACCCGGTCGCTGTGCGGCCGCAGCGCCTTCACCACATCCGGCCCGATCGTCAGGTTGGGCACGAAATGCCCGTCCATCACGTCGATATGGATCCAGTCGGCGCCGGCCGCGACGATGGCGCGCACCTCCTCGCCCAGCCGGGCGAAATCGGCGGACAGGATCGAGGGGGCGATGACGGTGTTCACAGCTTGGCCTCCACTTCGGGCGGCTCGGCCGAGAACACGCGGCTGGCGCGGATGTCGGCCTCGGCCAGGGTGACGAAATCCTCCACCGTCAGCTCCGGCGGCATCTCGCGCACCAGCCGGTTGGCCTGGCGCAGCCGGGCGCGGTCCAGCGCGTTGCGGATCGACCGGCCGTTGGCGAAATGCGGCAGCCGGATGCGGCGGCCGACATAGTCGCGGAACGCGGCCAGCGCCTCCGGGCTGAAGCGGTAGTTCTGCCGCGCCAGCATGCCCTCGCCGATGGTGATCAGCTCGGCCTCGGAGAAATCCGGGAACTCGACATGGTGGGCGATGCGCGAGCGGAAGCCGGGGTTGCTGCTGAAGAACTTCTCCATCCGGTCGCCATAGCCGGCGACGATCACCACCAAATCCTCGCGCTGGTTCTCCATCACCTGCAGCAGGATCTCGATCGCCTCCTGGCCGTAGTCGCGCTCGTTCTCCGGCCGGTACAGGTAATAGGCCTCGTCGATGAACAGCACCCCGCCCATCGCCCGCTTCAGGATCTCCTTGGTCTTGGGCGCGGTGTGGCCGATGTACTGGCCGACCAGGTCGTCGCGGGTGACCGAGACCAGGTGCCCGCGCCGGACATAGCCGAGCCGGTGCAGGATGTCGGCCATGCGCATGGCCACGGTGGTCTTGCCGGTGCCGGGGTTGCCGGTGAAGCTCAT
>JAEKLZ010000210.1 GCA_019508225.1 Inquilinus limosus
CGGCAGGAGATGGCCGACAAGGCCGCCGCCCAGGCCCGCGACCGGGCCGAAGAGAAGGCCGAGCGCCGGCGCCAGGTGGCCCGCGCCGTCGACCGTTCCATCGCCGCCGACCGCGGCACGGATGGGCCGGAGGCGGAGCGCCTCTCGGCCGGGCTGTGGGAGCGGTTGATCGAGGATGAGGAGATCGACGCCGCCCTCGCCGGGCAGCCGATCGAGGAGATCGTCATCCGCCTGTGCCGCGACATCGGCATCGACCCGAAGCTGGTGCTGGAGGACGAGCCGGGCCGCGACCGGCCGCGGAAGGAGCCGGACAAGCCGCCCGCCTGGGTGCCCCCGGTCGTCCATCCCGACGAGTGGCGATACTGCTACCTCCAGGACGTCGAGAACAGCGAATGGGTCGGCGAGCCCTACTGGTGGGACCTCGTGAAGAACGAGCGCTGCGATCCCCCGCCCTGGGCGACCGACGACGACTGACCGCCGCCGGTCCCGCCACCCTTGCCGATCACCAGCCTTCCACTCTCCCCCTCCCCTTGCGGGAGGGGGGCGGGGGGAGGGGGCTGCGCGCGTCCGCGCGCGAACGGCCTGATCGACGACCGATGGCCCGAACTGCGGCGCCCCCTCCCCCTACCCCCTCCCGCGAGGGGAGGGGGAGAGTGAAAGGGGCTGGCCTGTCAGCTGCTCAGCCGTTCAGAGACCTTTTGTAAATGCGCTGGCGTGAGTCGGCTGGCGCTGGTTTCGAGAACCGGCGCGCAGCGGACGTTTGGGTCCGTGAGCACCGGAAGCGGAGAAACCGTCTCCAGACGGCCGCGCCAGTAGCATTTACGGACGGTCTCTCAGCACCATTTGTACACGTAGTGGGAATTGCCGGACGGGACCACGTCGCGGTCGCGGTAGATGATCGAGATCTTGTTGCCGCGCGCGGCGCAGGCGGCGGTGAAGAAGCTCAGCGGATCGACCGGGTTGCCGTCGGCGTCCCGGTTGTTGTCGCTGTACTCGATCTCGTAGACTTGGTTGCCGTAAACGTCGGTGAAGTCGTCGCACTCCGTCCACACCTGGCATTCCTCGACGATCGCGAAGTCGAAGCCGATCTGCGAGATGCCGATCGGCGCCAGCTCGCTGGTGTTCTTCTGCGCGATGGCCAAGTTGGCGGCATGGGCGCGCTGCACCAGCAGCTTGGCGAAGGCGGTGTTGTGGGCCTTGGTCAGCACGCTCTTCGACCGGGTCCAGGAATCGAGGTTGTCGGGCTCGACCGCGTTGAACTTGTCGGTCGCGCATTTGTCGATCCACGGCCCGATGATCGCCATCAGCGCGGTGCGCTTCGCCGCCGTCGAGGTGTCGAGGATGTATTCGTCCGGCCAGTCCGGATCGATCACGTATTGCCCGTTCTTCTTGACCAGCAGATTGGAATGGTTGGTCGTCCACCACACCGCGTCGTCGGGCTGGGTCTGGAAGGCGTTGACGTAGCAGATGTTGTATTTGCCGGCCGCGGGCGCCGCCAGCCGGTCGCGGTCGACGATGCCGACGCCGGCCAGCGGCGTGTAGACGCCGCCGATCTGGTAGTCGAACTGGGTGTTGGCGGGCGGGCGGGTGAAGGCCAGGGCGCTCGCGGCGGTGGCCGCAAGAACGCTCGCCGCGGCGACGGCGATCGCCGTCGTCCGGAACCACAAGGCGTGCATGGGGGTCGTGACCTCTCGGGCCTGCCGTCCCCGCCTCGAGCCCGTTCGCTCTGGCGTGGTTGGGGGCCGGGCTGGGTACCGGCTGGGGGCAGGCTGGCGATAGGATGTCTATCCTTCCGCACGCGGTCAAGACCCCGCGCGGGCCGATGTCTACGCGGCCACCGCGTCCGGCACCGCGCGCATGAAATGGTTCGGGCCCAGCGCCACGATCTCGTCGCTGGCCTTGCGGCTGGCGGCGCGGATCGCCTCCGCCTTGGCCTGGAAGGCGCGGCCGCCCTGGCCGCGCAGCTTGACGTCCGGGTCCGGCACGGCGGACAGCAGCAGCCGGGTGTAGGGGTGCTGCGGCGCCCCGGTCACCGCGGCGGCGTCGCCCCATTCCACCATCTGGCCGGCGAACATCACCACCACCTCCTCGGCCACATGCGCCGCGGTGGCGATGTCGTGGGTGATGTACAGCATGGCCAGGCCGCGCGCCGCCTTGGTCTCGGCCAGCAGGCGCAGGATGTCGAGGCGGATCGAGACGTCGAGCATCGAGGTCGGCTCGTCCGCCACCAGGATCTCCGGCTCCACCGCCAAAGCCCGGGCGATGTTGACCCGCTGGCGCTGGCCGCCGCTGAGCTGGTGCGGGTATTTGATCGCGGTGATGTCGGGGTCCAGCCCGACCCAGCGCAGCAGCTCCGCCACCCGCGCCTCCACCGCCTTGGCCGCGGCGGCGTGGCCGTGCAGCCGGATCGGCCGCGACAAATGATGGGCGACGTTGAACACCGGGTTCAGCGACGCGAACGGATCCTGGAAGATCATCTGCACGGCGCGGCGATAGGCCAGCTCGCCTGCCCGGCCGGCCTGGCCGGTGACGTCGCGGCCGCGGAACCGGACCCGGCCCTCGGTCGGCCGGTACAGGCCGGCGATCAGCCGGGCGCAGGTGGTCTTGCCGCAGCCGGATTCGCCGACCAGCGCGATCGCCCGGCCCGGCCGCAGCTGGAACGAGACGTCGCGCAGCGCCGTCACCGTGTGGTCGCCGGCGCCGAAGCGCATGCCGACACCTTCGAGCTCGATCAGCGGCGGGGCGGTCATGTCCGGATCCTCTCGCGGGCCGGCTCGGCCTCGACGCCGGCCGCCGCCGGCAGCCGCGGGATCGCCTCCCACAGCCGGCGGGTGTAGTCGTGAAGCGGCGCCCGGGTGATCTGGTCGACCGGCCCCTGCTCGACGATCCGGCCGCTCAGCATCACCGCGATACGGTCGCAGAACTGCGACATCAGATGCAGGTCGTGGGTGATGAACAGGACCGAGAAGCCCAGCCGCTCCTGCAGCTCGCAGATCTGCTGCAGGATCTCGCGCTGAACCACGACGTCCAGCGCCGTGGTCGGCTCGTCCATGATGATCAGGTCGGGCTCCAGCGCCAGGCAGATGGCGATTACCAGGCGCTGGCGCATGCCGCCGGAGAATTGGTGCGGATAGTCGCCGACGCGCTTCGGGTCGATGCCGACCAGCCGCAGCATCGCCTCGGCCTTGGCCCGGGACTCGGCCCGGCTGCAGCCGGTGTGCCGGTGCAGCACGTCGTGGAACTGGCGCTCGACCCGCAGCAGCGGGTTCAGCGAGTTCATCGCGCTCTGGAACACCATGCCGATGCGGCGCCAGCGCAGCCGCCGCAGCGCCGGCTCGTCCAGCGTCATCAGGTCGGTGCCGTCGAAGCGGATCTCGCCCTGCCGCACCCAGGCCGGCGGCCGCGGCAGCCGGGTGATGGCATAGGCGATGGTGCTCTTGCCGCAGCCGGATTCGCCGGCCAGGCCGAAGATCTCGCCGCGGCCGATCTCGAAGGACACACGGTCGACCGCGACGAAGGAGCCGCGGTCGAGCAGGTATTCGATCACCAAGTCCTGCACCTGCAGAAGCGGCTCGTTCATGCCGGCTTCCTCTCGCGCCGGCGCCGGTCGACCAGGCGCAGCCAGCGGGTGAGGGCGGGGCCGGAGCGCAGCTGCGGGTTGGCCACCTCGTCCAGCGTGAAGTTGATCAGGGCCAGGCCGAGGCCCAGCAGGGCGATGGCGGCGCAGGGGGTGAGGATGTCCCACCACGCCCCGACCGTGATCGCCGAGGCGTTCTGGGCGTTGTACAGCATGCGGCCCCAGGAGACGCTGAGCGGGTCGCCGAAGCCGAGATACTCCAGCGTCACCTGGGCGATCACGGCGTAGATGATGCTGCCGACCAGGTTGATGCCGATGATCGAGGCCAGATTGGGCAGGATCTCGACCCCGACGACGCGCCAGGTCGGCTCGCCCACCAGCCGGGCGGCCAGGACGAATTCGCGGTGGCGCAGCGTCAGGGTCTGGGCCCGCGTCACCCGCGCGCCCCAGGGCCAGGAGGTCAGCGCCAGGATGGCGACGATGGCGCCGATGCCGGCATTGCCGATGAAGGCGGCCAGCACGATCAAGAGCGGCAGGTTCGGGATCACCAGGACGACGTTGGTGGCCAGGTCCAGCACGTCGTCGACCTTGCCGCCGCGATAGCCGCCGACCAGCCCGACGACCGTGCCCAGCACGGTGATGACCAGGCCGCCGATCAGGCCGACGAACAGCGAGGTGCGGGCGCCCCAGATCATCTGGCTCAGCACGTCGCGGCCAACCCGGGTGGTGCCCAGCCAATGCTCGGCGCTGGGTGCCTCATGCGGGCGGCCGACCCGGGCCAGCGGGTCGTAGGGCGCGATCAGCGGGGCCAGCAGGGCGACGGCGATGAAGGCCAGGACGATGGCGAGGCCGATCGTCACCTTCTTCTGGCGCCACAGCGCGTGCAGCAGGCGGGTCATGCCGGCTGGTCCCGCAGCCGCGGGTCGAGCCAGAGATAGGCGATGTCGACCGCCAGGTTGGCCAGCAGGGTCGCCAGCGTCATGATCAGCAGCTGGCCCTGGAGCACCGGATAGTCGCGCGAGATCGCCGCCTGGAACAGGGTCAGACCCAGGCCCGGATAGTTGAACACGATCTCGGTGACGACCGACCCGCCGAACACGCTGCCCAGCTTGAGCGCCAGGCTGGTCAGGTTCGGCAGCACCGCGTTGCGGGCGGCATAGCTGAACATCACCGCGGACTCGCTCAGGCCCTTGGCCCGGGCCATGGTGATGTAGTCCTCGCCGAGCACGGAGATCATGTTGTTCCGCATCGTCGCCTGGAAGTCGCCGATCAGGAACAGCGACAGGGTGGCGACCGGCAGGATGGCGTGCCAGGCGACGCTGCCGAGGAATTCGAGCGACAGCCCCGGGTCCAGCGCCGGATCCCAGGCATAGCCCAGCGGCAGCCAGCGCAGGCTGACGCCGAACAGGAACAGGGCGCAGACCGCGATCACCACCGGCGGCAGCGCCAGCAGCACCACGGCCAGCGGCGACATCACCCCGTCGAGGCGGCTGCCGCGGCGCCACGCGGCGATGGTGCCGAACAGGCTGCCGAGGGCGAAGCTGACCGCGATCGAGGTGAGGACCAGCAGCAGGGTCCAGCCGATCGACCGGCCCAGCACCTCCAGCACCGTCTGCGGGTAGTATTTGGTCGAGATGCCGAGATCGAGGGTGGCGAGGCTCTTCAGGTAGTCCCAGAACTGCTCCAGCAGCGTGGCGTCGCCCTGGCCGAAGCGCATCTTGATCGCCTCGATCATCGCCGGGGTGGCGCGCTTGCCGAACTGGGCGATCATCGCCTCGACCGGGCTGCCGGGCATCAGCCGCGGCAGCAGGAAGTTCATCACGATCGCGACCGCGAAGGCGATGGCGTAGATCAGCAGGCGTCGATACGGAACGCGCATGCGGCCTTCCCTTCGCCGAACGGGCTACTGCACCGGGCGCAGCGCCAGCAGGTGCAGGATGCGGGTGTGCACGCCGTCATGGTTCTCCGGCACCGCGAAGGGCTTGTCCGGGGTCGCCCAGCCGGTGAAACGCTTGGTCGAGTACTGGTACCAGGTCGGGTTGTTGAACAGCGGCACCACCGGCAGATTGGCGGCGACGATGTCCTGCACCTTGCCCATCAGCTCATGCTGTTTGGCGTTGTCGGTGGTGCTGCGGAACGCCGCCAGCGCCGCATCCAGCTCCGGGTTGGCGTAGCGGGCGGACCCGCCCTCGACCCGGCCGCCGCTCTTCGAGTTGTAGGTGTCGTTGTAGAACTTGAACGGCGTCGCCCCGTCCAGGGTCGAGCCCAGCCCGGCGTCGAACGAGCCCCCGATCATCGCGGTGGTCCGCTGCTCCAGCTCCGGCGTCTCGACGCCGGCGTCGATGCCGATGGCGCGCAGCCCTTCGATCGCGATCTGGCTGTCGTCGATCCAGTCGGTCCAGCCGTTCGGCACCAGGATCTTGAACGAGATCGGCTTGCCCGACGGCGTGGTGCGCATGCCATCGGCGCCCGGCTTGTAGCCGGCCTGATCGAGCAGCGCCTTCGCCTTCTCGATGTCATAGCCGATGAAGGCGTCCCACTGCGCCGAATCGGTCTTGCTGCGCCAGACCTCGAAACGGGGCGGCAGGCCGCTGGCATGGGTATTGGCCGTCGGGTAGCCGTAGCCGGCGACGGTGACCATCGAGTCCCGGTCCATCGCCAGGCTGACGGCCCGGCGGAAAGCCAGGTCGTTGAACGCCTCGCGGTTGCCCTCGGTCTCCGCCTTCAGGTTGAACATCAGCGACACGGTCTCGGCCGGCGGCTGCCAGTAATGGTGGTTGGCCGGGTCGGAGGCGACATAGGTCTTCTCGATGTCCGGCAGGAACGAGCCGAACCAGTCGAGCTCACCGCTCTGCGCGATCGCCAGGGTCTGGTCGTTGCCGGCGATCTGCGGGAACTTGAGGCAGTCGACCTTCAGCGAGGCGGCATCCCAGTAGTTCGGGTTGCGGCACTGCTCATAGACCTGGGTGGTGAAGCGCCGGATCTCGGTCATCGGGCCGGTGCCGACGGGGGTCTCGTTGGCGGTGGCGATCGGGTCCGGGATCGCCGACCAGACATGCTTCGGGATGATCGGCACATCGCTGAAGGTCTCGGGGAAGGTCGAATCCACGCCCTTCAGATGGATCGTCACCGTGTGCGGGTCGACCGCCTCGACCGACGCCACCGCGTCGCCCATGCCATAGGCGTCGACCGCCGGGTTGCCGCGCGCCAGGTCGATCGAATACTTCACGTCCTCGGCGGTGAAGGGCTGGCCGTCGGACCATTTCACCCCGTCGCGCAGCGTGTAGGTGATCGCCTTCAGATCATCGGAGAAGGTGAAGCCCGTGGCCAGGCGGTAATAGGCCTTGCCGCCTTCCATCGGGTTGAAGATCACCAGCGGCTCGTAGATCAGGTCGATCGTGCTGGCGCGGCGCGAGCCGAGGGCGAAGGGATTGAAGTTGCGGACCCAGGCGCTCTGCTCCTCCATATGGAGGGTGAGCACGGTCTCGGCGACGGCCGTGGCCGGCACGCCGAGGACGAGGGCCGCAAGGACGGTGGCTTTCCAGAACTGCATGGTGCCCCCCGATATATGTGGACGAATGGTTTTCTTAATTCATTTCGAATTAATCGTGGCCCCAGCCCAAACCGCTTGTCAAGAGTGGACTAGACCACCGAATTCAGCAGCGCCTGGAAGCGCGGCGCCCAGGTGCGCGCGATCGGCTCGGTGGCGGCGCCGATGGCGACCGCCCAGGGGCCGGCGGTGCCGATGATGATGCGCGGCCGGGTCCGCCCCGGCCGGTCGGCGAGCGACGGCAGCAGCGGTTCCATCGCCGCGCCCAGCCGGGCCAGCAGCGGCTCGGAGAACTGGCCGCCCAGCAGGATCGCCTCCGGGTCGAACAGCGTCTCCACCAGGTAGACCGCGGTCCGCAGCCGGCCGGCCGCCATCCCGATCCACTCCGCCAGCGCCGGCTCGTCGCGCTTGCGGAACCCCTCCAGCCGGTCGTGCAGGTCGGTGATGTCCGGGTCGAGGCCGAGATGGCGGGCGACAGCCTGCAGCGAGACCAGCTCCTCCAGCGTCGCGTCCGGTGCGTCGACCGACGGCGGGCCGCCGAACATCGCGGCCGGCAGTGTGCCGATCTCGCCGGCATTGCGGGCGGCGCCGCGGATCACCTCGCCCTCGACCACGATCGCGGCGCCCAGCCCCTGGCCGATGAAGAGCTGGACGAAATTCTCCAGCCCGCGGGCGGCGCCGGCCATGCGCTCGCCGATCGCGGCCATGCGGGCGTCGTTCTCCAGCGTCACCACCAGACCGGTGCGGGCAGTCAGGTCGGCGACATAGTCGCCCGCCGCTTCGATCCAGGCGGCGGGCCGGCCGGCGACCGTCGGTGACGGGATGCCGAACGGGCCGGGCATGGCCAGGCCGATGCCGAGCAGCCGGCCGGGCGCGGTGGCGTCGATCGCGGCGAGGTCGCGGCCGAGCTCGTCCACCAGCTCGGCCAGCGTCGCCTGGCGGGTCGCGGCGTCGCCGGCGTGCAGCCAGCGCTTGGCCCGGCGCAGCGGCGTTCCGGACAGGTCGGAGACCACGCCGCGCACCTCGTGATGGTCGAGATGCAGCCCGATGGCGTAGCCGCCGCCGGGACGGATGCGGTAGGGCGTCGCCGGCTGGCCACGGCGGCCGGCGACGCGGTTCCCGGTCTCGACCAGCTTGGCGGCTGTGAAATCCTCGATGATGTTGTGCACCGTCTGGGACGACAGGCCGGTGCGCCGCGCCAGATCGGCCCGCGATAGCGGCCCGGACAGGCGCAGCAGGTCGAAGACGACGCGGCGGTTATGCGCGCTCGCCCCCTCCAGATTGGCGCCCGCGCGGCGTGCGGCGGCGACCTCCTGCATCCCGGACCCCGGATAGTTATCCAATCATTTAGATTTAACCTGCGGAGTCTGGCAAGCGCCGGCCGTCCGCGCGGTCCGGGCCCGGTCCGGTCAGGAGCGGTGGGTTGGCGGAAGAGAGTGGGAGTCGAACCCACCAAGGACCGGCTCGCGGCCCCTCCCGGATTTGAAGTCCGGACGCCCCACCGGGGACGATTCTCCTCCAGGCCCCTCGGCCGGCGCCTCGCCGATCGAGGGACGAAACAGGTCCAGCCGGTGCCGGTTCAGCCGGCGCAGGTCGCCCCGCCGCAGCGTCACGCCGTGGCGGTCGAAGAATTCCAGGATCTGAATAGCAACCTTGCGGCCGCTGTCCACCTGATCACGGAATTGCGCCGCGGTGAAGCCGGTCTCATGCGCCTCCCCCAGCGCGACCAGGATGCCGACGAGCTCGGTCACGGTCGGGCGCAGGAAGAAATGGTCGTGCGCCACCTCGTCGACCCGGCCCATCCGCCCGTTGCGCTTCAGCAGCCGCCGGACCTCCGCCTCGTCCGACCCGATCTCGCCGGCGATGTCGCGCACCCGCGGCGGGCGGAACCGCGTAGCACCGCCGAGGCGCGGGCCGATCTCCGCCCACATCACCTCGTCGGCCTCGGTCAGATGCGCCTCATGGCCGGTCAGCCGGACCCAGGCGCCGTCCAGCGCCACCTGGCCGGCCCGGGCCAGCACCCGCAGCAGGGCGGCGAAGCCCGGGGCCGGCAGGCGCGGCTGCGATTGCAGGCGCAGCCGCTCGAAGCCGATGCCCGGCAGGTCGGGGTTGTCGCGATGGAAGCCGTCCAGCGTCTCCAGCAGCCTCTCGGTCAACCGCGCCCAATCCTCCGAGGTCATGGCCAGCCACTGCTCGCCCTCCGCGATCCGGACCAGGCCGAGCCGCTCGGCGATCTCCTCCAGCTGCGCGGCGCCCAGTGCCCGGTCGCGGCCGAAGCCGGCGAGGTCGACCAGCCGCGGCGGCACGGCCAGCAGGGCAGCCAGCGCCGCCTCCGGGTCGTCCAGCGCCAGCGCTGCCAGCTGGGCCAGCCGCTCCGGGCCGCGCCGCTTGCGCGCGGGCGCCCGCAGGTCGACCAGCCGGCCGCCGCCGATGGTGCGTTGGGCCGAGGTGTCACGGACGACGTAGCGGTCCCCCACTGCTGCGGCGATGGGCTGGTCCAGCACCAGCTGGACGAAAGCCTCGCCGCCCGGCGGGATCGGGTCGTCGCCCAGCAGCACGATCCGCGCCCCTGTCTCGGCCGCGGCGGTGTGGAAGCGCACCGGGAACCACTGGCCGACCGGCCTGCGCTCGCCCGGCAGCACCCGCAGCGTCGCATCCACCCGCTCGGTCGGGGCATGCAAGGCGGGGTCGAGGATCACGTCGCCGCGGGCAAAGGCTTCGCGCGTCACCCGCTCGCCCGCCAGGTTCAGGGCGCAGCGCTCGCCGGCGCGGCCGCGCTCGGCCGGGCGGTTCTGGGCGTGGATCGACCGCACCCGCACCGACAGGCCGGACGGGCTGGCCACCAGCTGGTCGCCGACCGCGACCGACCCCGACAGCACCGTGCCGGTGACCACGGTGCCGGCGCCGCGCAGGGTGAAGGACCGGTCGACCGCCAGCCGGAACCGCCCCGCCGTCTCGCGGCCGGCGAAGTCCATCGCCTCCAGCGCCAGCCGCTCGCCCAGCGCCTCGATGCCTTCGCCGGTGATGGCCGAGACCGGCAGGATGTCGGCCCCGGCCAGCGCAGTGCCGGCCAGAGCGGCGTGGATCTCCGCCGCCACTGCTGCGCGCCGGTCGGCGTCGGCCAAATCGGCCTTGGTCAGGGCGACCACGCCGCGGCCGATGCCGAGCAGGTCGATGATCGCGAGATGCTCGCGGGTCTGGGGCATCACACCGTCATCGGCGGAGACCACCAGCAGCGCGAAATCAATGCCGGAGGCGCCGGCCAGCATGGTGTGCACCAGACGCTCGTGGCCAGGCACGTCGATGAAGCCCAGCACCTCGCCGTCGGGCGTCGGCTGGTAGGCGAAGCCGAGATCGATGGTGATGCCGCGGGCCTTCTCCTCCTTCAGCCGGTCGGTGTCGATGCCGGTCAGCGCCCGCACCAGCGCGGTCTTGCCGTGGTCGATATGGCCGGCGGTGCCGATGATCACGGCGTCGCCCCCGGCAGCGGCCGGCGGGCCAGGGCCTCGGCCTCGGCGATTCCGGCTGGATCGAGCGCGGCCCGCGCCGGCCCGAGGAACCGGCCGGCCAGCGCGCTGCCGCCGGCGGTGCCCCGCATCAGCCAGGCCAGCGCCTGGACCGGATCCTTCGGCACGCCGGATCCCAGGTGACAGGCAGCGCCGAGCATGGCTTGCGCATCGGGTTCGCCGCGATCGGCGGCCAGGCGCCACCAGCGCGCGGCCTCGGCCGGATCGCGGGCCACGCCGAGAGCGTTGTGGTGCAGCATGCCCAGCCGGGTCATCGCCATGGCCACGCCCTGGTCGGCGGCACGCCGTGCCCACAGCCGCGCCTCGGCAGGGTCGAACAGAGCGCCTTCCTCGAGCAGCATCCAGCTCAGCATGTCCTGCGCCGCGGCGTCGCCCTGCTCGGCGGCGGCGCGATACAGGGCGGCGGCCCGGCTGTCGTCCCGCGCCACGCCCTCGCCGCGGAAATGCAGCGTCGCCAGGTTGCGCTGGCCGATCGAGTCGCCGGCCTCCGCCGCCAGGGTCAGCCAGCGCACGCCCAGCGTCAGGTCGCGCTCGACCCCCAGCCCCTCGGCGAAGCAGGCGCCGACATTGCTCTGGGCGCGGGCCACGCCATCGCGGGCCAGCGGCCCCCAGATCGCCAGCGCCGTTGCATGGTCGCCACCGCGCGAAGCAACGGACGCGGCGGCCAGCTGCTCGTCGACGGTGGGCGAGGGGGGCTCGGGCGTCCGGACGCCCCGAATTCGGTCAAGCCAGCCCATGATCGCCCGTGTCGAGCGCGGCCAGGGAGGCCAGGAATCCGGCCTCGTCCTCCAGGCAGCGCAGATCTAGCAGCAGCGCGCCGTCGGCGATGCGCCCGACCACCGGCACCGGCAGCTCGCGCAGCGCAGCGGCCAGGGCGTTCAGCGCCCGGCCGCTGTCCTCCGGCACGGTCAGCGCCAGGGCGGCGCTTGGTAGCGTCTCCAGCGGCAGGGCGCCGGAGCCGATCTGGCTGGCGCAGGCCCGCACCTCGATCGCGGCGAGCCCGCCCAGCGCCTGCTCCATCGCGGGCAGGATGCGGCGGGCCTGGGCCTCGATTTCGTCGGCCTTGCGGGCCAGCAGGCGCAGGGTCGGCAGCCGCTCGGCCAGCCGGGCGGGGTCGCGGTACAGCCGCAGCGTCGCCTCCAGCGCCGCCAGCCGGATCTTGTCGACCCGCAGCGCCCGCTTCATCGGGTTGCGGTTGATCGCGGCGATCAGGTCGGCGCGGCCGACGATGAAGCCCGCCTGCGGCCCGCCCAGCAGCTTGTCGCCGGAGAAGGTGACGAGGTCGGCGCCCTCGGCCACCGCCTCGCGCACCGTCGGCTCATGCGCCAGGCCGAGCGCGCCGAGATCGGCGAGGGTGCCGGAGCCGAGATCGTGCACCAGCGGCACGCCGTGCTGGCGCGCCAGCGGCGCCAGGTCCCGCGCGGTGACCTCGGCGGTGAAGCCGGCGATGCGGTAGTTCGAGGTGTGGACCTTCAGCACCAACCCGGAGTCCGGTCCCAGCGCTGCCGCATAGTCCTTCGGATGGGTGCGGTTGGTGGTGCCGATCTCGCGCAGCACCGTGCCGGCCCGCGCCATGATGTCGGGCATGCGGAAAGCGCCACCGATCTCGATCAGCTCGCCGCGCGAGATGATCGACTGGCGCCCCTGGCCCAGCGTGTTCAGCACCAGCAGCACCGCCGCGGCGTTGTTGTTGACGATCGTGGCGTCCTCGGCCCCGGTCAGCTCGCGCAGCAGCTCCCGCAGGTGATCGTCGCGCTCGCCGCGCTGACCGGTGGCCAGGTCGAACTCCAGCGACACCGGGCTGCGCATGGCCTCGACCGCGGCCTCGACCGCCGCCTCGGCCAGCAGGGCGCGGCCGAGATTGGTGTGCAGCACCGTGCCGGTCAGGTTGAACACCGGCCGCTGGGTCGACCGGGCGCCGGCCGCCAGCGTCGCCGCGACGGTCGCCGCAACGCCCTCCGCATCGGGGGCGGGGGCGCCGGCGCGCACCGCCTCGCGCGCCACGGCCAGGGCACCGCGCACCGCGGCGGCGGTCTGGGCATGGCCGAAGGCGGCCAGGGCCGTGACGGCGGCCGGCGACTTCAGCACCTGGTCGACCGAGGGCAGGCCGCGCAGACGGGCGGCGGCGGCGTCGCCGGCCATCTCAATAGCCCAGCAGGAACGGGTTGAAGCCGCCGCGCTCGTACTGGCCCTGCTGCCGCATCAGCAGGTCGAGGCCGAGGCTGGCCGTGTCGTCCGCCACCGGCTCCAGATCCGCCTCCTTCATCTGGTACAGCACCTTCACATAACGGTGGCAGCTGTCGCAGGTCTCGGCCTTCACCGTGCCGGCACCACCCTCGACCTCCTGGTAGCCGATGCCCTGGCTGGATCCGCACAGCACGCATTTGATCCGGACCTGGTGCCAGTGGGTCCCGCACAGGCTGCAGGCGCAGAAGCGGATGCCGTGCATGCCGCGCCAGCCCACCACCATGGTGCTGACCGGCGGTGCGCCGCAGCAGGGGCAGGCGCCGTCGCCGACCGGCACCAGCGCCTTGGCGTCCAGCCGCGCCGCCAGCCGGGCGAAATGCACCTGCAGCGTCGCCGCGGCGAAGGCATGCTCGGCCAGGGCGTCGGCCGGGATGTCGTCGGTCAGCACCGCATGCAGCAGCCGGTCGCGCCCGGCCGTGTCGGCGGCGCGCACGCGCTGCAGCGCCGCGGCGGCCGCCGCCGGCATGTCGAGGTCCGCCGCGGCATCGATGAAGCGGTCGAACACCGCCTCGAAGGCCGCGTCGGGCCGGAAGCCGGTCCGGTCCAGTGGCGGCATGGCATGGTCGCGGGCACGCGCCAACGCTGCCGCGTCGGGCAGCGCCGGCTCGGGCAGGTCGTCCTGGATCCGGTACTGCAGTTCGACCAGATCGGACAGGAAGCGCAGATAGGGGCCGATTTCGCTGCGCGCGGACAGCACCCGCAGGCGCAAGGTGCGGTCGATGCACAGCTGCAGCGGGTCCGGCAAGCGGGCGAAGGGCGGGGCCGCGACGTCGCCGATCACGGTCGGATCGGGCGTATCCTCACTCATCTCGATCCTCACGAACCCGACGGGCCACGTGATGCGGGACTCGTCTCTGTGTCAGGGGGCGGCGGACTTGCCGGCCCCGGGTTTCCGCGCCACCAGCTCGCGCAGCCATTTGCGGTGGTGGCGCCAGGCCCAGCCGCCGCTCACCTTGCCCCTGGTCATCGCGCCGATGGTGCCACGGACCCAGATCGCCGCATAGACATGCACGATCCAGACGCAGATCGCGACCACCGCCATCGCCGCATGCACCAGGATGGCGATCCGCTTCTGCTCGATCGTGGTGAATGGGAAGAAGTACTGGTCCCAGACGACGATGCCGCTGCCGATCAGCAGGATGATCAGGATCGACATGCCCCAGAACACGAATTTCTGGCCGGCATTGTACTTGCCCAGCTCCGGCAGCTTCTCCTCGTTCCCGGCCAGCACGTCGCGCGCCCGGCGCAGCCAGGTGTTGTCCTCGCTCTTCCACAGATTGGCTTTCCAGAAACGGATGAACAGGCCGGCGAAAGAGAGGAACAGGACCACGCCGATCCAGGGGTGCAGCGTCCGCGTCATCTGCCCGCCGCCGAACAGCGCGGTCAGGAAGAACAGGCTGGGGTGGAACATCGCCAGGCCGGACAAGGCCAGCAGCACCAGGCTGACCGCCGTGATCCAGTGGTTGATCCGGGCGCCGAGATTGTAGCGGTTGACGACCACCGGCTTGCCGGGATGGACATCGTCGCCCGGCTGGATATCGCCCGGGACGCGGGGGGTGTCGCTCATGTCCGGTCTCCCCCGGCCAGCTCCTCGGCGTGCTCCTCATCCTCCGGCTGCACCCGGTTGGCGCCGGCGAACAGGTGGTGGACCACGCCGGCCACCGCGGCGAAGCCGATGGCGCCCAGCCCGACGATCTTGCTCATGCCCTTCCAGGCATCGACCAGCGGGCTGATGGACGGGTTCTTCGGCAGGTTGGCGTAGATCTCCGGCTTGTCGGCATGGTGCAGCACATACATCACATGCGTGCCGCCGACGCCGGGCGGGTCGTACAGCCCGGCATGCTCGAAGCCGCGCGACTTCAGATCCTTGATCCGGAAGTCGGCCCAGTCCTTCATCTCGTCCTTGGTGCCGAAGACGATGGCCTGGGTCGGGCAGGCCTTCTGGCAGGCCGGGCCCAGCCCGACCGCGACGCGGTCGGAGCACAGCGTGCATTTGTAGGCCTTGTGGTCGGTCTGCGACACGCGCGGGATGTCGAAGGGGCAGCCCTTGATGCAATAGCCGCAGCCGATGCAGTTCTCATGCACGAAATCGACGATGCCGTTCGAGTACTGCACGATGGCCCCCGGCGCCGGGCAGGCCTTCAGGCAGCCCGGATCCTCGCAATGCATGCAGCCATCCTTGCGGATCAGCCATTCGAGGTTCTGGGTCTCCGGGTTCTCCCATTCAGTGAAGCGCATCAGCGTGAACATGTCCGGCGTCAGGTCGGCCGGATTGTCGTAGACGCCGAGATTCTCGCCGATCGGCTGGGCCTGCGTGTCGTTCCACTCGATGCAGGCGGATTGGCACGCCTTGCAGCCGATGCATTTCGACACGTCGATCAGCTTGGCCACCTCGACCTGCCGGACGGCGGCCGGCGTGATCGTGGAGGCCGAACGCCGGATCAGGTCCTGATCGCCGAATTTCGGGGCGGTCGGGGAGACGGTGGGGTTGGGGAGCGGGGGAAACATGGGCCTATCTCCTCACGCCACCGGCGCCGGCCCGGACGAGGCCTCGATGTTGACGCAGAAGGCCTTGAACTCCGGCGTCTCGATGTTGGCGTCGCCGACGAACGGCGTCAGGACATTCGCCCCGAAGCCCTTCTTCGCGGCGCCGATGAAGCCCCAATGGATCGGGATGCCGACGATGTGGACGGTCTTGCCGTCGCACACCAGCGGCCGGATCCGCTTGGTCACCACCGCCTTGGCGAAGACCGAGCCGCGCTTCGACCACACCCGGACCCAGCCGCCCTTGGCGATGCCCTTTTCCTTCGCCAGCTCCTCCGAGATCTCGACGAAGAATTCCGGCTGCAGGACCGCGTTCACATGGTTGTTCTTGGTCCAGTAGTGGAAATGCTCGGTCAGCCGGTACGAGGTCGCGGCATAGGGGAAGTCCGGCGAGCCGATATCCGCGAACTGGGCGAAGTCGTCCGCGAACACCCGTGAGGCCGGGTTGCCCCGCACCTTCGGCGCGATGACGTTGGCGACCGGGCTCTCGAACGGCTCGTAATGCACCGGGAACGGGCCTTCCCGCATCATGCCGCGGGCGAACAGCCGCGACACGCCCTCGGCGTTCATGATGAATGGCCCGACATCTTCCGGCTTCGCCGTCGGCGAGATGTCGGGGACGTCGTAGCCCGTCCACTTGCTGCCGTTCCATTCGATCAGCTTGCGCGATGGGTCCCACGGCTTGCCGGAAACGTCGCAGGAGGCGCGATTGTACAGGATTCGCCGGTTGGCCGGCCAGGCGAACGCCCAGTTGGCGAAGGTGCCGGTGTCGTCCGGGTCGGAGTTGTCGTGCCGGGCCATCATGTTGCCGGCCTCGGTGAAGCTGCCGGCATAGATCCAGCAGCCGCTGGCGGTCGACCCGTCGTCGCGCATCACCGCGAAGTTCGGCAGCTGCTTGCCGGCCTCGACGATCTTCTTGGTCGGGTCGGCCGGGTCGAACAGGTCCACCAGGGCGGACCCGTTCATCTCCTTCGCCAGCTCCTCCGGCTTCGGCTCGCCCGGGTCGGCATAGGCCCAGTTCAGATTCAGGATCGGGTCGGGGAACGCCCCGCCCTCCTTGCGGTACATCTCCTTCAGCCGCAGATGGATCTGCGCCATGATCCAGGCGTCGGTCTTGGCCTCGCCCGGGGGCGTGCCGCCCGGCCAGTGCCATTGCAGCCAGCGCCCGGAATTGACCAGCGACCCCTCATCCTCGGCGAAGGAGGTGGTGGGCAGCTGGATCACCTCGGTCTGGATCGCGGCGGTGTCCGCATCGTTGTAGACGCCGTGGTTCTCCCAGAACCGCGCCGTCTCGGTCTCCAGCGGGTCCATCACCACCAGCAGCTTCAGCTTGGCCAGCGCCTCGGCCAGCTTGGC
>JAEKLZ010000211.1 GCA_019508225.1 Inquilinus limosus
CGGGAAACTACGGGTTGGTGTCCTGGGCTTGTCGGGCATTCAGCCTCCGATCGCCCATGTCACCCTAATTCTTCTGTCTCAGTCCAGGGGTGCAGTCCATCAGCGATCCCATGCCATGAGACCCGCCGCACCCTGAGCAGAGTTGCGGTGGGCGGTACACTCTTTCTCGCCGCTGAAAGCCTGGAGCGAGGATGTCCGACAGCCCGCCAGATCGTGCACTGTCGCCGCAATTCCGACGAACATTTCCTCAATCGGCAATCGAGCGGATGAGCCGCGCCGGATTTCCGCCGACAAGGCTGTTTGGGGGAACGTCCCGGGTGACCACCGAACCCGCCGCGACCACCGAGTTCTCCCCGACCGTCACACCCCCGATGACGATCGCACCGGTGGCGATCCAGACGTTCCTCTCGATCACGATCGGCTTGGCGATCACGGCGGCGCGCCGCCGGGCCGGTTCGAGGGGATGGCCGGAGGTGATGAGGCTGACATTCGGCCCGATCATCACGTCATCGGCAATGTCGAGCCCGCCGAGATCATAGAAGGTGCAGTTCTGGTTGATGAAGACATTGCGCCCGACTTTCGTATCGGTGCCGCCGGTCGCATAGAATGGCGGGATCAATGAAAAGCTGTCGTCCACCGTCTGGCCGATGAGTTTGCTGAACAGGGCCCGGACTTCATCCGCATCGTCGAACGTCAAGCGATTGAGAGCGGCGGTGATCGCCATCGCCCGCTTGACGCTTGCCGTCATGGCCGCTGAGTCCGGCGTTCTCCTGGGAATGATCGTGGTGCGGTCTTGAGTCGGCATAGGCGGCTTTCCTCCGGGCGCGTCGAACGGACATTCGGCGCCTGACGGCCGCGCCGGACTCGCGGAGTGTAGCCAGACGGGCGGCTGGAATCCGCCCCTTGCAGGCCAGAACCGTCATGGCAAGCCCCGCAGGGGCGTGGCCATCCAGGTTGGCGGGGCCTGCTCCGGCGGCGGGACTGGATGGCCACGCTTTTCTCGCCATGACGAGAAAAGGACCGGAGATCCGGACCGGCGCGGCTTCGCTTGACAACCGTCCTGAACGGATCGCCATGCCCGCGGCGCTGCCGTCGGCATGAGACCCGGGTTATGACCGAGCGGCTGTCCCGGCGGGATCGGCCCCCGGGCTCACGACGTCGTCACCCCGCCGGCCCGAGGCACGCGGCCAGCAGATCGGCCAGGACGCGGCCGGCGCTGCCGTCCTGGTCGAGGCGCGGATTGTAGATGGTGACCTCGAGGCCGACCGCCTTGCCGCTCGCCAGGGCGATGCGGAGCACGGCCCCGAGCTCGTCCCGGGACAGGCCGCCCGGGATGCGGAAATCGACCGCCGGCATGATCGCATCGTCGAGGCAATCGGCGTCGAGATGGATGAAGAAGCCGTCCAGCTCCGCCCGTGTCAGGTGGTCGAGCGCGGCGCGGGCGGCGCCTTCCGCGCCCATGCGCCGCACGGCATGGAGATCATAGGCGCGGAGCTCCGGCGGCAGTGGCTGGCTGCCGAATTCGGCCTGGTCCTCGTGATCGCGATAGGCGAAGGCGACGACATCCTCGGCCCGGACCAGTGGGGCGCGGCCCTCGATGTCGGTCAGCAACGCCGGCCCGTGCCCGGTGACGAAGGCCAGGTCCATGGACGCCCCCTCGCCGTTGGGCTCCGCCTCGGGCTGGAAGAAATCGGCATTGCCGTCGATGAAGAACAGACCATGGCGGCCACGCCGCCGCAGCGCCAGCATCGAGCCCAGCAGGATCGTGCAGTCGCCGCCCAGCACCACCGGAAATTCACCGGCATCCAGCACCGCCGCCACGGCGTCGGCGAGATTGGGCGACCACGCCGCGATCGCCCTGGCGTTCAGGGTCCCGGTTGCGGGGTCCGGCACCGGATCCTTCGGCGGCACGGCCAGCCGTCCGGCGCGGCGCGCCCCGATGCGCTCCGCCAGGCCGAGGCCGAGCAGCCGGTCGGACAGGCCCTCCACGCCGTCGGTCGCGAGACCCAGCGTGGATGGCGCTTCGAGGATGGCGTAGCGAGGGGTCGGCATCGCCGTCTCCAGCCGTTGTCGGCTGGAACAAGCGTGATGCCGGAACGGTTCCGCGCCGGCGCCCCGGCGGGAAGCGACCGCCATGGTCACGTTCCGGATGGGCCGTGCCGATCGATGCGGATGGTGCAGAGAAACCTGAACGTCTATCTCAGGGAGATAGTGGCGCGCCCGAAGAGATTCGAACTCCTAGCCTTCTGATCCGTAGTCAGATGCTCTATCCAATTGAGCTACGGGCGCGTCGTGTGGGGCGTCGTTGCCGCCCCGTCGTCAGGCGGGCGGAACCTAGTCGATGCCCGGCCCCGATTGCAAGCCCCATTTTCATCGTTCCGACACGAAACGAGTCATGCGGCCGCCGCATGGACAACGGCCCCTGCCCTGCGCCCGCTTTTCCGCCGCCACCACACGCGCCATCTCCCTTCCAGGGACGGCAGAAAACAATGGGAGGCCATCATGGGGCAGACGCGTGACCGGATCGGACGTGCTCTCATTCTCCTTCTCTTGCTGGCGACCCCCGCCTTCGGCCAGGCGCAGTCGGGCGACACGGACAAGAGCGCGATCGTGGGTGTGATCCAGAAGCAGCTCGACGCCTTCCAGGGCGACCGGGCGGCGGAGGCCTTCGGCTATGCCTCGGCCAACATCCAGCAGATGTTCGGCACGGCGGACAATTTCCTGGCCATGGTCCGGCGGGGCTATCCGCCGGTCTACCGGCCGCGCTCAGTCGATTTCCGCGAGCTGGTCACGACCGAGGGCCGGATCGTGCAGAAGGTGCTGTTCGTCGGCCCGGACGGAGTGCCGGTGATCGCCGAATACTTCATGGAGCGGCAGCCGGACGGCAGCTGGCGAATCGACGGCTGCCGGCTGGATCGCCGCGGCGGTCAATCGGCATGACACCTAGGCTAGAGGTGGCGTTGACAAGCCGGACGGGGGCGCCCCATCGTGCGGGCCCGACACCATCGACTGCCGATTTCCCGCCATGACCGACACCGCGCTGAAGACCGCCATCGAACAGGCCTGGGCCGACCGCAACAGCCTGACCCCGGCCACCCAGGGCGCCGCCCGCGACGCCATCGAGGCGGCGCTGGAGGGCCTCGATTCCGGCAGCCTGCGCGTGGCCGAGAAGATCGATGGCGAGTGGCAGGCGCATCAGTGGCTGAAGATGGCGGTGCTGCTGTCATTCCGCATCACCGACAGCCAGATCGTCGCGGGCGGGCCGGACGGCGCGGTCTGGTACGACAAGGTGGCGCCGAAGACCCTGGGCTGGGGCGAGAACCGCTTCCGCGAGGCCGGGTTCCGCAGCGTGCCGGGCGCGGTCGTCCGCCGCTCGGCCTACATCGCGCCGGGCGTGGTGCTGATGCCCAGCTTCGTCAATGTCGGCGCCCGGGTCGACAGCGGCACCATGGTCGACACCTGGGCCACCGTCGGGTCCTGCGCCCAGATCGGCAAGAACTGCCACCTGTCGGGCGGCGTCGGCATCGGCGGCGTGCTGGAGCCGCTGCAGGCCAACCCGGTGATCATCGAGGATGACTGCTTCATCGGCGCCCGATCGGAGGTGGTCGAGGGCGTGATCGTCGAGCGCGGCGCCGTGCTGTCGATGGGCGTGTTCCTGAGCGCCACCACCAAGATCGTCGATCGCGAGACCGGCACGGTCAGCTACGGCAGGGTGCCGTCCTATTCCGTGGTGGTGCCCGGCTCGCTGCCCGGCAAGCCGCTGGCCGACGGCTCGCCGGGGCCGTCGCTGTCCTGCGCCGTGATCGTCAAGCGGGTCGACGAGCGCACCCGCGCCAAGACCTCGATCAACGAGCTGCTGCGCGATTGATCGCGATGGCTGAGGCCCGAAGCCCCCTCACCCTCCCGGCCCAAGCGGGCCGGGTCCCTCCCTCTCCCCAAGGAGAGGGAATTTTACCTCTCCCCCGGGGAGAGGTCGGAACCGCGGCAGCGGTTCCGGGTGAGGGGGTGGCACCGGCCTCCGAGGTTGAACCCGGATATGGCGGAGGGACGCGAGGCCTTCCGAGAGTGAGCGTGAGCATCTTCGTCCCATGACCGCCCCCGAACCGATCGCCCTGACCCAGGCCCTGATCCGCTGCCCCAGCGTCACCCCGGCCGATGCCGGGGCGCTGGCGGTGCTGGCGGCGGCGCTGGAACCGCTCGGCTTCCGTTGCGAACGGATGCGGTTCGAGGCGCCGGGCACGGCGCCGATCGACAACCTCTATGCCCGCATCGGCAGTGGCAGGCCGCATCTCTGCTTCGCCGGCCACACCGATGTGGTGCCGCCGGGCGACGAGACGCGCTGGCGCTTCCCGCCCTTCGAGGGCCGGATCGCCGAGGGCCGGATCTGGGGCCGCGGCGCCTGCGACATGAAGAGCGCGGTCGCCGCCTTCGCCGCCGCGGCCGGCCGATTCCTGGCCGATCGCGGGCCGGCGTTCGGCGGGTCGATCAGCCTGCTGGTCACCGGCGACGAGGAGGCCGAGGCGGTCAACGGCACGGTCAAGATGCTGCAGGCCCTGGCGGCGCGCGGCGAGGCGATCGATGCCTGCATCGTCGGCGAGCCGAGCAGCAGCGAGGCGGTCGGCGACACCATCAAGATCGGCCGGCGCGGCAGCCTGACCGGCCGGCTCACCGTGCGCGGCGTGCAGGGCCATGTCGCCTATCCGCACAAGGCCGACAACCCCCTGCCCCGGCTGGTGCGGATGCTGGCGGCGCTGAGCCCCGGCGCCGGGCCGGAGATCGACGCCGGCAGCGCGCATTTCGATCCGTCCACCCTCGCGATCACCACCATCGATGTCGGCAACCCGGCCGCCAATGTGATCCCGGCCGAGGGCCGCGCCACCTTCAACATCCGGTTCAACGACGGCTGGACGGCGGACAGCCTGGGCGCCTGGATCCGCGAGCGCTTCGACGCGGTCGGCGGCGATCACACGCTGGAACTTCACAGCGGCGCCGACAGTTTCCTGACCGCGCCGGGCGAGCTGACCGGGCGCGTCGCCGGGGCGGTGGAGCGGGTGACCGGCCGCCGCCCGGCCTTCAGCACCTCGGGCGGCACCTCCGACGCCCGCTTCATCAAGGATTACGCGCCGGTGGTCGAGCTGGGCCTGGTCAGTGCCACCATCCACAAGACCGACGAGAACGTGCCGGTCGAGGAGATCGAGACGCTGACCCGGATCTACCAGGCGGTGATCGAGGACAGCTTCCCGGAGAAGAGCTAGATGGCGGTGTCATCGGGCGACATCATCCGCGGCGTCTGGGCCGCCTGGCGCCTGGCCAGGCGCGACACCGGCGGCATGGCGATGTTCGACATCTCGCCGGACGGCGCGGCCAAGAGCTTCGTCGCCGCGGCGTTGGCGCTGCCCCTCTTCGCCGTCGCACGGGCGATCTCGCTGGGCGACAGATGGCCCCTGCTGCTGCAGCCGGCACCGCTGATCATCACCGTGCTGGGATTTGTCGCCGGCTGGCTGGTGATGCCGGCGGCCCTGACCTGGCTTCTGCCGCGGCTCGGCCGCAGCCAACGCCTGGCCGAGGGGGTCGTCGCCTACAACTGGGCAACGCTGCTGATCCAGCTGGCCGGGTTCATCGCCTTCCTGCTGGCCGCGATCGGCCTGTTCCCGGGCCAGTTGGGGTTCCTCGTCCTCATCGTCGTCCAGCTCGCCTGCTACGTCTATGAGGGCTTCGTGCTTCGCACCGCGCTCGGGATCGAGCTGCCGGTCGTGGCCGGGCTGGTGGTGTTCGACGCCGTGGCATCCGAGCTGATGTCCGCCTGGATCGCCGGGGCGACGCTGGCGTCCCTGTAGCGCACCCACAGGAAGCACAGTCCGTCCGGCGGCGCGGTGGCGCCGGCGGCGGCGCGGCGGCGCGCGGCCAGCACCTCGGCCACCCAGCCGGGCGGGCGCTTGCCCTCGCCCACCAGCTTCAGCGTGCCGGCGATGTTGCGGATCTGGTGGTGCAGGAAGGACCGGGCCTCGGCCTCGATCTCGACCGCCTCGCCGCGGCGCACCACGTCCAGCCGGTCCATCGTCCGCATCGGCGACTTGGCCTGGCATTCGGCGGCGCGGAAGCTGGTGAAATCGTGGTGGCCGACCAGATGCTGCGCCGCCTCGTGCATCGCCGCGGCATCGAGCGGCCGCGACACCTGCCAGGCCTGCCCGGCCTCCAGCGCCAGCGGCGCCCGGCGGTTGACGATGCGGTAGCGATAGGCGCGCAGGATGGCGGAGGTGCGGGCGTCGAAGCTCTCGTCCACCGCCTCCGCCGCCAGGATCGCCACCGGCAGCGGCTTCAGGTGGAAGTTGAGCGCGTCGCGCACCGTGGCGGGATCGGTCGGCCGGGCGATGTCGGCATGCGCCACCTGCCCGATCGCATGCACCCCGGCATCGGTGCGGCCGGCGGCGGTGATCCGGATATCCTCGCCGCAGAAGCGGAGGATCGCTTCCTCGACCGCCTGCTGCACCGACAGGCCGTTGGCCTGGCGCTGCCAGCCGACGAAGGGCCGCCCGTCATACTCGATGGTGAGCTTGTACCGCGCCATCTAGCCCAGGCGGGTTCCGGCCGGGATCGGGAAGCCGTTCAAGAGGTCGCGCGCGGTCATCGGGGCCTTGCCCGGGCGCTGCAGCCGGGTCAGCCGGATGGCGCCATGGCCGCAGGCCACGGTCAGCGCGTCGTCCAGCACCGTGCCGGGCTCGCCCGAGCCGGCGACGAGCGTCGCGGCCAGCACCTTGATGCGCTCGCCCCCATGCAGGAACCAGGCGCCGGGCCTCGGCGTCAACGCCCGAATCTGGCGGTCGAGCGCGACGGCGTCGGCCCAGTCGATGCGCTCGTCCTCCGGCCCGATCTTGGCGGCGTAGGTGACGCCCTCCTCCGGCTGCGGAATCTCCACCGCCACGCCCGCGGCCACGGCGTCGATCGCCGGCACGATCAGCCGGGCGCCGAGCGCCGCCAGCGCGTCGTGCAGTTCCGGCGTCGTCGTGTGCGGCCCGATCGGCACCCGCCCTTCCAGCAGCATCGGCCCGGTGTCCAGCCCCGCCTCCATCCGCATGATGGTGATGCCGGTCTCGGCATCGCCCGCCAGGATGGCGCGGTGGATCGGCGCGGCGCCGCGCCAGCGCGGCAGCAGCGAGGCATGGATGTTGAAGCAGCCGAGCCGGGGCGCGGCCAGGATCGGCTTCGGCAGGATCAGCCCATAGGCCGCGACCACCGCGGCATCGAGCCCGAGATCGCGGAACTCCGCCTGCGCCTCCGACGTCCGCAGCGTGGCCGGGTGGCGGACCGGCAGCTGCGCCGTCGCCGCGGCCCGGTGCACGGCGGAGGGCTGCAGCTTGTGGCCCCGCCCGGCCGGCCGCGGCGGCTGGGTGTAGACGGCCGCGATCTCATGCCCCGATTCGATCAGGGCGAGCAGCGCGGGCACCGCGAAATCCGGCGTGCCCATATAGGCGAGGCGCAGGGGCATGGGTCGGTGCGGCCGCTCAGAACGGCAGCTTCATTCCCGGCGGCAGTTTCAGCCCGCCCATCAGCTTCGAGGTCTCGGCCTGGACCGCGTCCTCGACCTTGCCCTTGGCGTCGTTGAAGGCGGCGACGATCAGATCCTCCAGCACCTCGACCTCGGATGGGTCGACCAGCTTCGGATCGATCTTGAGCGAGCGCAGCTCGCCCTTGCCGTTCAGCACCACCGCGATCATGCCGGCGCCGGCCTGGCCCGGCACCTCGATGTCGGCCAGGCGCTCCTGCATCTCGGCCATCTTGGCCTGCATTTCCTGCGCCTGCTTCATCATCTGTCCGAGATTCTTCATGCCTCTCGCGGCTCCTCTTCATCGATGGCGTCGGGGACAGGGTCGGCGCCGGGTCCGGCTGCCTCGTCCGGTTCCAGCGGCCCATCCTGCTCCAACGGATTGCGCAGGTCGCGGATCACTGCGCCCGGAAAGGCGCTCATCACCGCCTTGACCATCGGGTGCTCGGCCGCCTGGGCCAGCGCGTTCTCGCGGTCGGTCCGGGCCTTCTGGTTCAGCGTCGGCGCGCCCTCGGCGCCGGAGACGCTGACCACCCAGCGCTCGCCGGTCCAGTCGCGCAGCGCGGTGCCCAGGCGGTTGGCCAAGTCCGGCGGCGCCGACTCATGCGGCCGGAACTCCAGCCGCCCGGGCTCGAAATGCACCAGATGCACCGCGCTCATCAGCTGGCCGTGCAGCACCACGTCGCGGGCGAAGGCGATCTGGATCAGCTCGTCGAAGCTCTTCGGGTCGGCCCGCAGCACCGTCTTCGGCGCCGGCGCGGCCGCCACGACGACGGGCGCCGGGGCCGCGGCCTGGGCCGGAACCGGGGCCAGCGCCACCGGCGCCGGCTCGGCCGGCACCAGCGACAGGCCGCCGCCCCCCGCCGCCATCCGGGCGCCGCCGCCGGGACCGGGGCCCGGCGCCGGGCCGGTGGTCACCGCGCCCTGGCTCTGCAGGTCGCCGAATTTGCGGACCAGCTCGCCCGGGCTGGGCAGGTCGCTCATATAGAGCAGGCGGATCAGCACCATCTCCAGCGCCGCCTGCGGATTCGGCGCCGACTGCACCTCCCCCGCCCCCTTCAGCAGGGTCTGCCACGCCCGGGTCAGGCCCGGCAGCGAGATCCTCTCGGCCAGGGCGCCGCCGCGCTTGCGCTCGACCTCCGGCACCGCCGGATCCTCGAGGACGGCCGGCACCATGCGGGCGCGGGTGACGAAATGGATGAAGTCCAGCAGGTCGCCCAGCACCGATTGCGGGTCGGCCCCGGCCCGGCGCGCCGCTTCCAGCCCTTCGAGCATGCGCGGGCCCTCGCCGGCGAAGGCCGCCTCGAGGATGTCGATGACGCTGGACCGGTCGGCCAGGCCCAGCATCTCGCGCACGCTGGCGGCGGCGATGAAGGGCTTGTCGCCGACCGGCGCACCCTGGGCGATGGCCTGGTCCAGCAGCGACAGCCCGTCGCGGGCCGAGCCGTCGGCGGCGCGGGCGATCATGCCGACCGCCTCCGCCTCCGCCGCCACGCCTTCCTTGTCCAGGATCTCGCTGAAATAGGCCTGCAGCTGGTCGGCGCCGATGCGGCGCAGATCGAAGCGCTGGCAGCGCGACAGCACCGTCACCGGCACCTTGCGGATCTCGGTGGTGGCGAAGACGAATTTCACATGCGGCGGCGGCTCTTCCAGCGTCTTCAACAGCGCGTTGAAGGCGTTTTTGGAGAGCATGTGGACTTCGTCGATGATGTAGACTTTGTAGCGCGACGCCACCGGCCCGTAGCGCACGCCGTCGATGATCTCGCGGATGTCGTCGACGCCGGTGCGGCTGGCGGCGTCCATCTCCATCACATCGACATTGCGGTCCTGCAGGATGGTGCGGCAGGGCTCGCACACGCCGCAGGGATCGGCGGTCGGCCCGCCCTTGCCGTCCGGCCCGACGCAGTTCAGCGCCCGGGCCAGGATCCGCGCCGTGGTGGTCTTGCCGACGCCGCGAACCCCGGTCAGCACGAAGGCATGCGCCAGCCGGCCGGAGGCGATGGCGTTGGTCAGGGTGCGCACCAGCGCGTCCTGGCCGATCATCTCGGCGAAGGTCGTCGGCCGATATTTTCGCGCCAGCACGCGATAAGCCACCGGCTTGGCCGGCTGCGGCGCGTCGTCTAGTCCGAGGGGCAAGGCTGCATCATCGCTCATGGCGCGCGATCATAGGGAATGGGGCCGGCCGTCGAAAGGGCGAAGGCGCCCGTTCACTCCCCCGCCATCTCCCGGAGCTGCTTCACCCGCTCGATGTTCAGGGTCATCGGGCAAAAATAATACATCGGCGACCCGACATACGATCCCGCCAGCTCGCAATGGTTGTCGCGATAGACGAGCCAGGCCTTCTGCGCCTTCTCCAGCTTCGCCGCATCCGCCGGATTGTTCATCTTTGCGGTGATCGCCTGGTACAGCCGGTTCATCTCCGGCTTCGTCTGGTCCGCCACGCCCTCGGCGCAGGCGCTGACCGTGCCGTTGTTGGCGCCGCCGGCCTCGGCAACGCAGTCACTGTAGATCTTGTCATAGTCCTTCGGGCCCTCGGCCGCCGCGGCGGCGCCGGAGATCTGGACGATGGCTGCCAGCGACAAGGCAATCGGGACGAGCTTCATGGATCCCCTCCGGTTCGGTCGGAGCGGCACCTAGCATGAAACATCCGGCATCGGGAAGGTGGGAGACCGGCAGCGACCCGTATCGAAACTCGTTACGGCTGCTTCCTTCCGGACCTGACCGGGTTGGCGAGGGACACGCCCGCGCCGATCTCCCGCGCCCTATATCGTGGTTCCGGCCGCCGGAGGCAAGTGCGGAATGACAGAACCGTGTCCGGCCCATCGCACGCCCACTCAGCGCACGCCCTCGGCCGCCAGCTCGGCGATGCGGCGGCAGCAGGCCAGCAGCGGCCCGGCATAGCGCTCGGGGTCGTCGGTCGCGGCGCGGTATTTCGGGATGCTGACACTGATGCAGCCGATCGCCCCGCCCGGCCCTGCGATCGCGCCGCCATAGCACCAGATGTCGGCCTCGTTCTCCTCGGCGTCGACGGCGTAGCCGCGGGCGCGGATGCGCTCGATCTCTGCCGCCAGCGCCGCGACCGTGGTCAGGGTATGCGGCGTCATCGCCGCGAGGTCGAGCTGCGGCAGCAGCGCTGCGGCCTCGTCCGGCGGCAGCGCCGCCAGCCATGCCTTGCCGACCGAGCTGGAATGCAGCTTCACGCGGGTGCCGATGCGCGAGGCCATGCGCACCGCCTGCGGGCTCTCCAGCTTGTCGACATAGATCATCTCATGGCCGCTGCGGACCGCGAGATGCACGGTCTCGCCGGTGGCGTCGCGCAGCTTCGCCAGCTCCGCCGCCGCGATCAGGCGCAGCTCGAACCGGTCCCAGGCGCGGGCGGCCAGGGCCATCAGCCGCGGGCCGAGACCGAAGGCGCCGCCGCGCGGCACCTCGGCCAGCATGCCCTCGGCCGCCAGCGCCGCGACGATGCGGTGCACGGTCGGGCGCGGATGGCCGGTCAGACGGGCGATCGCCGCCACCGAGACCGGCTCGGGCGCGTCGGACACCGCCTGCAGCACCGCCATGGCCTTGCCGAAGGCGGCCGTTCCCTGCACCGATGCCGAACCGCCCTGCGCCATCGTCCCCTCGCCTGTTCCGTCAGGCCACCAGATAGCCGCCATCCACCGGCAGCGCCACGCCGGTCACGAAGCCGGCCGCCGGGCTGCACAGGAAGGCGACGGCCTGGGCCACCTCCTCCGGCCGGCCCCAGCGGCCGAGCGGGGTGCGGGCCAGGATCGGGCCGGAGCGCGCCGGGTCGTCCTGCAGCGCCTGGGTCAGCGGCGTCGCGATCCAGCCCGGCGCCACCGCGTTCACCCGGATGCCGTCCTCGGCATAGGCGATGGCCAGCGACTTGGTCAGCTGCAGCACCCCGCCCTTGCTGGCGCTGTAGCCGGGCACCAGCCCGCCGCCGAAGAAGCTGAGCATCGAGGCGGTGTTGACGATGCAGCCCCGGCTCTGCCGCAGCAGCGGCCGGGCGGCGGCGCACAGCCGCATCGTGCCGGTCAGGTTGACCGCCAGCACCTGCTCGAACACCACCGGGTCGTGCTCCGCCCCGCGGCGGATCACCCCGGCGCAGTTGACCAGGATGTCGAGCCGGCCGAGCCCGCCGACCAGCCCCTCGACCGCCGCGGCGTCGGTGACGTCGAGCTCGGCCAGCTGGGCGCCCTTGGGCGGCGCGGTGCCTGCCGCCGGGGCCAGGCCGGCGGCGGTCACGGTCGCGCCCAGCCGCGCCAGCTCCGCCGCCACCGCGGCGCCGATGCCCTGGGTGCCGCCGGAGACCAGCGCCGTCCGGCCCTGGAACAGATCGGCCTGGAAGGTCACGCGGTCCTCCCGTCCGGGATGGCGGCGCCGCGGTCGGCCACCGGCTTCCGCACCAGGACCACCAGGGCCAGCGCCCCGACGCAGGCGACCGCGGCGCTGATCAGCAGCGCGTTGACGAAGGAGCCGGTCTGGTCGAGCACGAAACCGGTGATGATCGGGGCGAAGGATCCGGCGAAATAGCCGCCGAAATTCTGGATGCTGCCCAGCGACGCCACCTGGCGCGACGGCGCCGCGACGCTGACCAGCATCCAGGCGGTGGAGCTGGCGTAGTTTATGCAGAACATCGCCAGCGAGATGTAGGTGACGGCCAGGGTCAGGTCGGGGGTGTAGGCGGCCGGCAGGGTGAAGACGGCGCCGCCGACCAGCCCGGCCGCCATCGGCCATTTGCGGCTGGCGATGGCGCCGACGCCGCGAGCCAGCAGGAAATCCGCCACCCGGCCGGAGCACAGCATGCCGAGCGCGCCGAAGACATAGGGGATGACGACGACCCAGCCCGTCTTGGCGATGCTGAGATGCCGCTCATGCTCGAGATAGCCGGGCAGCCAGGTCAGGTACAGCCAGACCATGTAAACCACGCCCATGAAGCCCAGGACCATGCCCCAGGTGGTGCGGTTCCCGAACAGCCCGATCCAGTCGGCAAAGCTCTGCCGCGGCGCGGCCTGGGCCGGGCGGCCCTCGTCGAGATACGACCGCTCCGGCTCGGTCAGGGCCACTTCGCTGCGGTTGCGGTACAGCAGGTACCAGCCGATGGCGACGATGATGCCCAGCGCGCCCATGATCAGGAACATCGGCCGCCAGCCGAACGCCAGCATGATCACGGTCAGGACCGGCGGCGCGATCGCCGGCCCGATGCAGGAGGAGGCGACGAAGATGCCGGTCGGCAGGCCGCGCTCACGCGGGGTGAACCATTCGCTGATCACCTTGGCCCCCGCCGGGAATTGCGGCGCCTCGCCGACACCGAGCACCGCCCGGGTGGTGACGAGCTGGGTCAGGGACTGGGCCAGGCCGCCGGCGAACTGGGCCAGCGACCAGAAGAACATGCCGGCGCCGAGCATCACGCGGGCGCCGAAGCGGTCCAGCAGCGCCCCGACCGGCAACTGCGAGAAGGCGTAGGTCCAGGAGAAGGCGGAGAGCAGCAGCCCCATCTCCGTGCCGGACAGGCCGAGCTCGCCGGCGATGTCGTGGTTGGCGATCGAGAGGGTGCTGCGATCGAGATAGTTGACGATGCCGGCCGTCGTCAGGAAGGCGACGGCGGTCCACTGGATCCAGCGGATCCGCGGCGGCTTGCCGGAAGGCATGAGACGTTTTCCTCAGAACCTTGAATCTTCTGGATTTTCCGGCGACACGATCAGCGGATGAACTGGTCGACGTAGTCCACGCCGAGCCCGACCTCGCCATAGTGCTTGCGGCACATGTCCAGCTTGGTGAACACGTCCTCGTAGCCGGTGTGCTTGCCCCAGGGGTCGACGTAGTACATGACGCCGTTGACCTGGAAATAGGTGATCATCTCCTCGACATGCTCGTCGACCACCAGGGTGTGGGTCTCGCCCGGCGGCTCGAACACGTAGCTGCCCTCGGTGGCGACCCAGTCATGCTCCAGGTAGCGCCAGCTGCCCTTCAGCACGAAGCCGTGCACCGGCCCGGGATGGCGGTGGCGGCTGAGCACGCCCGCCTTGCGGACCCGCAGCAGGTTCATCCAGTAGCCGCTCGAGATGTTGAGGCAGAGCGGCCGGAACCAGACATTCTCGGCCTGCGGCACCCAGACCCGCTCATCCTGCGGCACGGCATGGGGCACGACGATGTCCCGCAGCGCTTCGGGCGGGTTCGGATACTGGTAAGGCATCCGCTTGGTGTCGGCGTCGGCTGGCATGACGCTTTCCTCCAGTTTGTCCATATTATGGACGATCTATCCAAGTTGTGGACAGACACTGGATCCGCTGCACCGGCCTGTCAATGCCGGACGAGTGTGCCGCGTGGAGAGCCAAACGCGCCCTTCCCCGCCCCCCGATACGAGCAACGGCCCGCCCGCCCCTCACCCCGGCGTCAGCGAGACCCAGTAGCCGGGCCGGTACTCCACCGGCAGGAAGCGCTCGTGGAAGCTGCGGAAGGTCGCGTCCGGGTCGAGATCGGCGAACAGCTCCGGATGCAGCCATTTCGCCAGTGCCTGGATCGCCACGAACTGGTAGGGGCTGTCGTAGAACTGGTGCCAGATGGCGTGCACCCGGCCGGTCTGCGTCGCCGGGATGGTGGTGAAGGCCGGCCGCTGCATCAGCGCCTGCAGCCGGGCGCGGCTGGCGTCGCGGTCGGCGCCGGGGCCGACGCCGACCCAGGCGCCGGCGGTCTCGTAGAGCGTCCAGTTGCTGCCGGTGACGATCACCACATCCGGCTTCGACGCGACGATCTGCTCCGGATTCAGCGTGCCGAAGGTGCCGGGGATCAGGTCGCGGGCGATGTTGTCGCCGCCGGCCACTGAGACCATGCGGCCGAAATTCTCGTCGCCGAAGGACATGCAACATTCGTCGCTGTAGCCGCCGGCGCGGTCGATCATCACCTGCGGCCGCGGCCCGGCATAGGATGCGAGCCGGGCGGTGACCTTCTCGATCTCGGCGCGGCGGAAGGCGACCAGCTCCTCCGCCCGCTGCTCGCGCCCGATCACCTGGCCGAGGATGCGGATGCTCTTCTCCGCGTTCTCGAAAGGCCGCTCGCGGAAATCGATGAACACCACCGGGATGCCGACGGCGGCCAGCTTGTCGATCAGCCCGCCCTCGTCGGTCGCCAGCTTCGATTCGAGGTTCATCACCACCAGGTCGGGATGCAGCGTCAGCGCCTGCTCGACGTCGAAGGTCCCCTCCTTGGCGCCGCCGAAGCGCGGCAGGTCGGCGATGAAGGGATACTTCCGGCGATAGATCTCGTAGCCGTCGCGGTCGGCCTTCTCGAGATCGTCGCGCCAGCCGACAACGCGCTGAAACGGTGCCTCAGTGTCGAGCGCCGCCAGCAGATAGATCTGCCGCCCCTCGCCCAGGATGATCCGTCTGGCCTCGGCCGGGACCTGGACGGTGCGGCCGGCGACATCCTCCACCGTCCGGGTCTCGGCCGCAGGCGCCGCGCCGGCGGCGAACAGAAGGGCGGCGGCAAGGCCGAGGGAGCGCCAGGAGATCATGGGAGCTGTTCCGGAGTGAGTGTCTCGTCGGGCACACCCAATGAACGATTTGAGAGTGATTATCAATCTCTATCAAGACGACTTCGGCGCCCCCCTCGGCCGGGTGAAGCCGACCGGCCTGGCCTAGTTCGGCGGCCGGCTGAGGTTGTCATCGGCCGTGCGGATGAGGGCGTCGATCTCCAGCAGATTGTTGGCCTGCTGGCTTCGGCCCGCTTCGTCCAACCCTTGCTGCATGCCGGCCGGGTCCGCAATCACGAAGCGGCCATCCTTGTCGATCAGGAACTGCAGGTCGGCGATGGCGACATCCTTGTCCACCAGCAGTTTGCGGATCGCCTTCAGGCTCGTGATGCTGTTCTGGTTCAGCAGCGTCTCGCTGAGCGGCCGGCCGCTGGCATCCACATGATCATCGATGTCCCGGTCGTTGGCGACATAGCGGTCCTGCAGGAAGGCCTTCTGTCCGTTGAAGTCGAACTCGGCCTCGTTCTTCGCGATCGGGAAGCCGAGGCGATCGAGATCGGCGAGAGTGGTCTGCTGGTGCTCCGGGTTGAACAGGATTCCGCCTGATGGCAGAGACTCAGACTCCAGATCCTTGTAGACGACGATCACATGGTCGTCGCCGAAGGCGAAGGCGGTCTTCTCGACCCCGGTGCCGAGGACCTCGCCGAGATTGTCCTCGGGATCGATCGCCTGGCGCCGGCCCTGGCCGTCGACCACATATGTCTGTCCGTTTTCGACCTCGATCCTGCCGCTCGGCCCCTGGGGCGCCGCCTTCCGCTGGAAGACGCTCCACCCGTCGCGGCCCTGGGAGCTGGTGACATAGACGTCGACACCGCCGTAATCGGCCACCCGCTGCGCGAAGGCGTCCGCCTCGGCGCTCGGTCGTGCGATGTTCAGGACGATCGGGGCGTTCGCAAATTCCCGATCGACCAGCGATTTCGTGAACACCTCCGGAACCGTGAACCGGTTGCCTTGGGCGTCCACCACATGGCCGGCGTCGGCGGCGGCGGCGAAATGGGCGACGTTGGCGGAGTTGATGAACTTCTGTTGGAGAAGCCCGGCGAGCGACAGGAGCCGGGCACGCCCGACGCTGCCGTCATCCGCGGGCAGGCGGCCCCCGACCTGGATTTCGGTCGTCTCGATCCGGGGAAACGGGATCTTCTGGGTTCGCGGCCAGCTCGTGCCGTCGCCAGGACGCAGGTCGAGCGTCCGGGACGGACCGCCGTCGGGGGCTCCGGCGCGGGGCGGGGTGGGCGGCGCTTCTCCCTCCGGACGCGGAGCCGATGCGGACGGATCGGGCGGCGTCGCTTCGCCGTCGGGACGGGAGGTCGATGCGGGCGGGTCGGCCGGCGTGCCGTCGGCTGGCGCACCGGTGCGCGGCTGGAAGGCCTGCCGCGCCATCACACCGGCCGAGGCGGTCCAGAACGCCATGCCCAGCCCCATCTCGAAGCGCTGGGCCGGGTCGAGGTCGTTCCAGTCCTTGACCAGGGTGTATCCGGTGTTGCCGGCCGCGGCCGCATCCGTCCCGATCGCGGTGCCGTTGGCGACCGCCCAGGCCCCGGGCATGGTCACGTCCTGGCCGGTCCGGGCCAGGAAGGCGGCGCGGCCGAGCGGGAGCCCGCTCAGCACGCCGGCCGCGATGTTGAAGTAGGCGGCCCTCGCCTGCGGGTCGCCGAAATCGTTCGACAGGCCGATGTCGCTGCGCTCGGCCAGGGTCTGCGCGCGTCCGCCGACCAGGGCGAACATGTCGCCCGCCTCCAGCAGCTGTTCGCCGATCGTGTCCGGCGTCTTCGGCGTGTTGCGGCTGTCCAGCGCCACCTTGCCGCCGGGGCCCGGCTTCAGCTCGCCGCCCTTGGGATAGGTGACGTTTCCGGGCGGCAGCTGGTTCTTCTCGGTCCATTTGCCGAAGCTGTCGTAGCGCGCGCCCAGATTGTCGACGAACCAGGCCTTGCCGTCCTTCCCCTCGACCCGGAAGAGCGGCAGTTGCACCGGCCCGGTTTGGCGGCTGGAATACTGGATCGGCAGCACCGTGACCCGGGCGGTGTCGCCGCCCAGCTCCCGGATCGTGGCGGTGATCTTCCGCACCGTCTCGGCGTTGTCGCCGGTGGCGTAGAAGGAATGCTCGCCCCGGGCGGCCGCGTCCTTCAGCTGCTTCAGCTTGTCCGGCGGCGTGTCGGCGGAGACGCCTTCGGGCGGCAGGTTCATCGCCTGGCCGACCCGGTTGTCGAGCTGGGCGCCGTGCAGTTCCTCCGGGATGCCGACACCGCTGCCGCCGCCGAGGCGGTCGGCGGCCGCCTCGGGCGTCTGCCGGCTGGCCGCGAGCGCCCGGTCCGCGCTGTCCTGGGCGATCGGGACGGCGATCAACGGGCTGGCCCAGGGATCGAAGCCGTCGCGCGACAGGCGTTCGACCGTGATCTCCGGGTTCTGAAGCACCACGGCCAAGGCCTGGGCCCGGCGCTCCGGCCCGACCTTGTCCTCGCCGAGAACGGCGTTGGGCGGCGTCAGCAGCGACCGGCCGGTCGGCGACGACAGCAGGTCGCCGATCCGCTGCGCCTCCTGCCGCTGCCGTTGCGGGTCCTGCGGGAACAGCCCGCGGGCGAGGGCCTTGGCCATCGGCATCGACAGGTCCGTGCCTTGGCCGTAGCGCTGCTCCTGGGTGGTGGAGAAGGCGCTGGTGGCGAAGGCCCAGCCGCTGTCGGTGAACGGCCCGGCATTGAGGGCCTCGAGCGTCGCCGAGGCATATTCGGTCTCGAGGCCAGGCGAGGACAGCGATTCCGCCAGCCCCGCCGCCTTGGACGGCCCCAGCTTCTCGACCAGCTGCCGCAGGGCGGCCTGCTGCGCCGCGTCGGTCTTGCGGCCCGGCTCGACATTCAGCGCGACGATGGCGGCGCCGCCGATGTCGACCGCATTCCCATTGCGGTCCGACGCCGGCTTGCGGCGCTGCTCCGCCTCCAGGGCCGCGGCCTTGACGGCGTAGCGCTCGGCCACCAGCGGCCCCAGCGTCCCGTCGCCGCGGACATCCCGCGCCAGGTCCCGTGGCGAGGAATAGGTCTCGCCCTCGCGGACCCATTTGTCGAGCGCCCTGTCGACCAGATAGCGCTGCTCGTCCCCCGTCAGCCCGCCGAGCTCGGAGTTTCCGCGCAGCGCATGCGCGACCTTGTCGTGGGAATCATCGTTCCAGGGCCAGAAGCTGTCATCCGCGCCGCCGACCCAGTCGTCGATCCGGCGGCGGCGGTCATCGGCGACGGTTTTGGCCGGGTCCGTCAATTGCGGCGGCGGCTTCGGCTGATCTGCGGGGCCAGCTTGTGCCGGGGCGCCCTGGGTTCCCGATGCGGGACGGCCTTCCTTGCGGACGGCATCGACCACATCCACGAAGCGGACCGGGCTGTTCTGCTGCGGGCGCTCCGCGCGCCGCACGGGCGGCAAGCCGCCGGAACGCTCTGCAGGCAAGACCATGACAGCGCCCCCTCCCCAAAAACCGAAAGGCGACCTCAAGCCACTGGCGCGAGGCCGGTGACTATGACCGCCCGACCTTGGCCTGCGCCGCCGAGAGCAGCAGGTCGATCAGCGCGACCTGATCCTGCGGCGGCGGCCGGCCTTCCCACACCGCCCCGGGATCCGACAGTACGACCGCCCCGTCCGATCGGATCAGGAGGTTGAGCCGGCCCACGGCGATCGGCGTCTCCAGCATGACGGCCCGGATGCGCGACAGGCTGGCCACGCTGGCCTCGCTCAGCAGCC
>JAEKLZ010000212.1 GCA_019508225.1 Inquilinus limosus
ACAGCACGTCGCGGTAATGCCGCTCCAGCGGGTTGGCGCGGGCCAGGCCGGGATTGCCGGTCAGCCGCACCGCGGTCTCGACCGCGGCGATGGCGTTGCCGGTGACCGTCAGCTTGATGATGCCGCTCTCGTTCGGCGCCGGCGGGCGGCCGTCATCGACGTCGCGGGCGGCGCTGGCGATCAGCCGGGCGTTGACGGCGAGCAGGGCCTCGATCTCGCCGACCGCGTCCTGCATCCGCGGCAGGGCGGCCAGCGGCGCGCCGAGATTGGCCGGAATCCGGGTCTTCAGGAAGTGGATGAACCAGTCGCGCGCGGCCCGGGCGACGCCGTCATAGAGGGCGCCGATCAGCAGCGCGCTCCAGGCCGATTTGATCGGCTCCGGCACGCGCCAGGCCTCGGGCGGGCGCAGGTCGACGGCGTGGTCCAGCGGCACCAGCACATCCTCGAGAATCACGTCGTGGCTGTTGGTGGCGCGCATGCCGAGCTGGTCCCAGCTTTCAACGACGCGGATGCCGGGCGTGTTCGCCGGGATCAGGATCGTGCCGACCCGCGGCTCGGCCTCGTCGGTCACGGCCCAGACCGCCAGCCAGGACAGGATCGGGATGCCGGTGGCGAAGATCTTGTGGCCGGAGACGCGCCAGCCTTCCGGCGTGCGCCGGGCGATCGTCGCCGGCAGGCCGCCGCGGGCCGGGGAGCCCAGCTCCGGCTCGACCCGCAGGGCGTTGATCACCGAGACGCCGGATGCGGCCTCGCGGCCCAGCCGCTCCGACAGATGCGCCGGCCAGCCGCGCTCCTCGATCGAGGCGTGCTGCAGATACTGCATCGACAGCACCAGCGCCGTCGACGGCTCGCCCCGGGCGATGCCGCTGACCGCCAGCGTCGCGTCCTGCAGCCCGCCGCCCTGGCCGCCATAACGGCGGGGCGTGATCAGGGCGAGCAGGCCCGCCTCGGCCAGCCGGTCGAAATTGGCGAATGGGAAGGCGCTGCTGCGGTCGTGCTCCGCCGCTGTGCCGGCAAACTCCGCGGCCAGGGCGGCCACGGTCTCCGCCAGGGTCGGCGGCGCCCCGACCCTGTGCAGGGGGACGCTGCGCAGCGGCTGGTCCGGTCGGGCCATGGCCTCAGGCGCCGACAGGGGACGGGGCGCCATGCCCGGACGGAACCGGACGGCTCGCCGGGCGAGGGGCGGCCGGCACGGTCCCGCCCTCGAACTCGTCGACGCCGAGATCGGCCAGCAGCCTGGTGCGCAGCCGGACGAAGCCGGGGTCGCCATGGCGGCGCGGCCGGTCCAGCGTGATCGGGATGTCGGTGGCGATGCGGCCCTCGGCCAGCACCAGCACCCGGTCGGCCAGCAGCAGCGCCTCGTCGACGTCATGAGTGACCAGCAGCACCGCCGGGCGATGCGCCTGCCACAGCGACCCGACCAGCCCCTGCATCTTCATCCGGGTCAGGGCGTCGAGCGCGGCGAAGGGCTCGTCCAGCAGCAGCAGGCGCGGTTCGCGCACCAGGGCGCGGGCCAAGGCAGTGCGCGAGGCCTCGCCGCCCGACAGAGTCAGCGGCCAGGCATCGATCCGGTGCGACAGCCCGACCTCCTGCAGCGCCGCGACGGCGCGATCGCGGGCGTTCGAACCGGACAGACCCAGCGCGACGTTGCGCCAGACGCTCTTCCACGGCAGCAGCCGCGGCTCCTGGAACACCACGGTGCGCTCCGACGGCACCGTCACGGTGCCGGCCGGGGCCGGGTCCAGCCCCGCCAGGGTGCGCAGCAGCGTCGACTTGCCGGAGCCGCTGCGGCCCAGCAGGGCGACGAAGGCGCCGTCGGGGATGTCGAGGTCGAGATTGTCGAGGATGTTCGGGCCGCCGAAGGACCGGGTCAGGCCGCGGATGCGGACGATGTCGGGGCGGTTGGGTTCGATGTCGGCTTGTTGCCGGGCAGCGGAGAGGGGCACAAGCTCACTCCTTCACGAAGCTGGGGCGCCAGCGCAGCACGCTGCGCTCGATCCCGCGGACGAGCTGGTCGGCACCGAGGCCGAGCAGGGCGTAGACGATCAGGCCGACGAAGATGATGTCGGTGCGCAGGAAGTCGCGCGCGGTCATCACCAGGTAGCCGATGCCGCTGGAGGCGTTGATCTGCTCGCCGATCACCAGGCTGAGCCAGGCCGAGCCGAGCGAATAGCGCAGCCCGACCAGGGCGGAGGGCAGGGCGCCCGGCAGGATCACCTGGCGCACCAGCTCGCGCTGCGACAGGCCGAACACGCTGGCGGCCTCGACCAGCTTGGCGTCGACGCCGCGGATGCCGGCGAACAGCGTCAGGTAGATCGGGAAGGCCGAGCCGAGCGCGACCAGCGCGATCTTTGGCGTCTCGCCGATGCCGAACCACAGGATGAACAGCGGCACCAGCGCCAGGAAGGGCAGGGTGCGCAGCATCTGCATGGTGGCGTCGACCAGGTCCTCGCCGCGCCGCGACAGCCCGGCCACCAGTGCCAGCCCGGCGCCGGTGGTGACGCCGATGGCCAGGCCGGCGGTGACCCGGCCGAGCGAGACCAGCAGGTGCTGCAGCAGCTCGCCCGAGGCCAGCAGCGTCCAGAAGGTGGCGATGATGGTCGCCGGCGAGGCGATCGACCGGGCGGGGATCAGCCCGGCGGAGGAGCCGGCCTGCCACAGCAGGATAATCACCAGCGGCGGGATGAAGCGGCGGAACCGCTCAATCCGGAAGCCGCTGGAAGGCTGGGTCAGCGAGAGGGTGGCCAAGGCGAGGTCCTGTTGCCGGGAAAGCTGGGGGCGACAGCGGGCGTCGCTGAGATGTAGATAATGACTGACGATACTTCTCAGTCAATGTGATTCTGAAATAAATATCAGAAACTATATGTATAATAAGTAATACGTTGATCCAAGGGGATTTTGTCCAGGGCGCCGATGCCGGATGGGCTGTCTCGGCCGCCGCCGCATGGCAGCGATGCTGGGTAATTAAACACGAGTAATTTGTTTTGACGTCGCTTTGGCCGGTATCAGAATGGCCTTTCGCGATCAGCCGAAGCCAGTCGTCCGGACCGGCCCATGGAGTCGACATGACCAGCCTCAACGGCCGTGTGGCCGAGCACGATATCGATGCCCTGTTCCTGCGGCGCTGGTCGCCGCGCGCCTTCACCGAGGAGGCGATCCCGGAGGCGGAGCTGCTGCGCTGCTTCGAGGCGGCGCGCTGGGCGCCTTCGGCCTACAACTCGCAGCCCTGGCACTTCATCTACGCCCGCCGCGGCACGGAGCGCTGGCCGGTCTTCCTCGACATCCTGAACGAATGGAACCGCGGCTGGGCGCAGCACGCGGCGGCGCTGGTGATCGTCACGTCGAAGACGAAGTTCGATCAGCCGGGCAAGGGCGAGACCCAGCTTCCCACCCATTCCTTCGACGCCGGCGCCGCCTGGTCGAACTTCGCGCTGCAGGCCCTGCTGTCCGGCTGGCACACCCACGGCATGTCCGGCTTCGACCGCGATAAGGCCCGCGACCTGCTGGGCCTGCCGCCGGACTACGTCGCCGACGCCGTCATCGCCATCGGCCGTGTGGGCAACAAGGCGACCCTGCCGGAGAAGCTGCAGGAGCGTGAAGTGCCGAACAACCGCAAGCCGCTCGGCAGCATCGTCTCGGAAGGCGCGTTCCGGGCCGGGTAGATCTCCTCCCGTCATTGCGAGGAGGCGAAGCCGACGAAGCAATCCAGGGCCACGCCAAACGGCCCTGGATTGCTTCGCTGCGCTCGCAATGACGGAGAGGGGAGTATGGCTCGCATATTAATAACATTATAAAGTTGTTCTAAATTTAAGTTTGACACATCAAGCTTTGTATATTCACTTGATCCACATCGGATTCCGGCATTGCCGCCTCGTCCGCTCACCGAAGGAGCGCCCGTGCCCATCATCCTGTCGCGCCGCTCGCTGCTGGCCGGCGGCGCCGGCGTCCTGGCGCTCGCCATGCCCGGACTGTCCCGCGCCGAAGCCGGCGTCACCCTGCGCGCCGCCAAGTACAAGGGGCGCGAGGACAACCTGCTGCGCGCCGCCGGGCAGCTCGACACGCCCTATGCGCTGAGCTTCGGGGAATTCGCCTCCGGCAACGTCATCATCGAGGCGATGAATGCCGGCGCCATCGATGTCGGGTCGATGAGCGAGATCCCGCCGGTCTTCGCCGCCGCCTCCGGCGCCCGGATCAAGGCGGCCGCGATCATCGCCGACGACGTCAACAACCAGGTCGTCCTGGTGCCCAGGGATAGCCCGATCCGCACGCCCGCCGACCTCGCCGGCAAGCGCGTCGGCTATGTCCGCGCCACCACCACCCAGTACTACTTGGCCCGGATCCTGAAGGCGGCCGGCCTGTCCTTCGCCGACATCACCGGCGTGCCGCTGACCCCGGCCGATGGCCGCGCCGCCTTCGACCAGGGCGCGATCGACGCCTGGGCGATCTACGGCTACTCCGTGCCGATCACCATCGCCGCCTCCGGCGCCCGGGTGCTGGTCACCGCCAACGGCTACCTCTCCGGCAATTACATCTACGCGGCACGGGCCGAGGCGCTGGACGACCCGCAGCTGTCGGCCGCGATCGGCGACTACCTGCTGCGCATCAAGCGGGCCTGGGCCTGGCAGCAGGCCCATCTCGAGGACTGGGCGACGATCTTCAGCGGCGCCATCGGCGTGCCGCGCGACATCGTGCTGGGCCAGCTGCGCAACGCCAGCCAGCCCAACGACCTCAAGCCGGTGACCGACGACGCAATCGCCTCGGTCCAGGCCGTCGCCGACACCTTCATCGAGCTCGGCCTGGTGCCCGGCCCGATCGACGTCGCCCCCCTGTTCGACCGCCGCTATGGCGACCTCCTGGCCAAGAGCGCCTGACCCCCTCGCGAGGACCGACCCCATGAGCCAAGCCACCGTCGCCACCCGGGCCCGGGACTTCTTCACCCTGCCGCAGCACAATTCGCTGGAGGCGGAGCGGCTGCACCGCAAGCAGCGCCTGGCCGCCGCCTTCCGCATCTTCGCCCGCCGCGGCTTCGACCAGGGCCTGGCCGGCCACATCACCGCGCGGGACCCAGAGCTGACCGACCACTTTTGGGTCAACCCGCTGGGCCGGCATTTCGGCCAGATCCGCGTCTCCGACCTGCAGCTGGTCAACGAGCATGGCGAGATTGTCGAAGGCGACCAGCCGATCAACGAGGCCGCCTTCGTCATCCACGCGGCGATCCACAAGGCGCGGCCGGATGTGGTCGCCGCCGCCCACACCCATTCGACCTACGGCAAGGCCTGGTCGACGCTGGGCCGTCTGCTGGACCCGATCACCCAGGATTCCTGCACCTTCTACGGCGACCACGGTCTCTACGGCGAATTCCACGGCGTGGTGCTGGAGGCGGAGGAGGGCCAGCGCATCGTCCAGGCGCTGGGCGACCGCAAGGCTGTGATCCTGCAGAATCACGGCTTCCTCACCGCCGGCCCGTCGGTCGAGGCGGCGGCCTGGTGGTACATCGCCATGGACAACGCCGCCCACGCCCAGCTGCTGGCCGAGGCCGCGGGCACCCCGATCGTGCTGGACCACGACACGGCGAAGTTCACCTATGACCGGATCGGCGGCCCGACCGGCGGGGCGCTCAGCTTCAAGCCGCTGTGGGACTGGATCGTCGCGGCCGAGCCGGACCTGCTGGATTGATGCCGATGCCAAGGACCATCAGCCGCCGCGACCTGTCGCGCCTCGCCCTCGGCCTGCCGCTGCTGGCGCTGTCCCGTCCCGGCCAAGCGCAGGAGACCGCGCTGCAGGTCGGCGACCAGCTGTTCGGCAACCGCTCGGTGATCGAGGTGTCGGGCCAGGCCGACAACCTGCCCTATGCCATCGACTGGAAGCAGTTCCCGGCCGCCCAGCCGCTGCTCGAGGCGCTGAATGCCGGCGCGCTCGATGTCGGCATGATGGGCGACCTGTCCTTCTTCACCGTCTTCGCCGCCGGGGCACCGCTGCGCGCCATCGGCGCCTACAGGGCCGATCCGCGCACCCAGGCGATTCTGGTGCGGTCCGACTCGCCGATCCAAAGCGTGCAGGACCTGAAAGGCAAGCGGCTGGCCGGCACCCGCGCCGGCTGGGGCCAGTTCTTGATCCTGGCCACGCTGAAGCAGGCCGGCATCGACCCGTCCGAGGTCGAAATCGTGCTGCTGCCGCCGCCGGAGGCGCGGTCGGCGCTGGCGGCCGGCGCGATCGACGCCTGGGCGGTGTGGGAGCCCTATGTCTCGACCGAGATCCTGGAGCGCGGCGCCCGGGTGGTGGCGGATGGGCGCGGCCTGTCGCCGACGATCACCCTGGTCGCCGCCCATGTCGACGCGATCGCGGCCAAGCATGTGGCGCTGCAGGACTTCCTCGGCCGGCTCAGCGCCGGCCGCGCCTGGGTCCGCGCCCATCCGGCGGACTACGCCCGCTATTATGCCGGTCTGTCGAAGATCCCGGAGCCGGTGGTGCAGCGGTCGACCGAGCAGCAGCAGGTCGGCTTCGTCGCCCTCGACGATGCGGTGGTGGCGGAGCTGCAGCGCGCCGCCGATCTGACGGTGGAATTCGGCATCCTGCGCGACCGGGTCGACGTCGCCAGCACCATCGACCGCAGCTTCAGCGCGGCCTGATCCGCTCCGTCGGGGGGACGGAGGAGGGGAGAAGGGCCCGGCCGAGGGGGACTTGGCCGGGCCTTTCGATCATCCGCGCTGGTCGATACCGGCCGCCTCGGCGGCCAGGCCGATCGCCAGCAGTCGGGCATCCTCGCCGGCGGGGGCGGAGAGCAGCAGGCTGGTCGGCAGGCCGCGCCCGTCCAACCCGGTCGGCAGGGCCAGGCCGCACATGGTCAGGATGTTGCCGATCATGGTGTTGCGCAGGCTGCGCAGGTTGATCTGGTGATACAGGTCGATATCGGCCTCCAGCGGCGCGATCTCGGGCGCCGCATGCGCCACGGTCGGGAAGGCCAGCAGGGCGCCGTCCAGCTCGGCCGCCAGCGCCGCGGTCAGCCGCTTGCGCATGGCCTGCACCGCCAGCAGGTCCAGCGCCGTCATCCGCTTGCCGGCGCCGATGCGCGAGGTGATCCGCGGGTCGACGCGGGCGGCGTCCGGCCCCTCCATCAGCTCGCGGTGGAAGGCGTAGGCCTCCGCCGCCGTCAGCGAGCCATGGGCGGCGCCGGTGGCGAACATCTCGTCGATGATCGCGATGCGCCGGCGCTGGACCTTGGCCCCGGCGGCGGCCAGCACCGACAGCGCCCGCTCGAAATTGGCGACCACACCGTCCTCGGCCTGGTCGAACACGACGTTTTCCGGCACCACCAGGCGCAGGCCGGACAGGTCGGCGCGGCGGATATCGGTGGCGACGGCGCCGCGCAGCGCGGCATCCAGCAGGACGCAGTCCTCCACGGTCCGGGCCAGCGGGCCGACCGAATCCAGGGTCTGCGACAGCGGAAACACGCCGGTCTTGTCGACCCGGCCCTCGGAAGTCTTCAGGCCGACCAGCCCGTTGAAGGCGGCCGGGATGCGCACCGACCCGCCGGTGTCGGTGCCGATGGCGCAGGGCGCCAGGCCGCGCGCCACCGCGACGGCGGAGCCGGAGGAGGAGCCGCCGGGCGCCCGCGGCGTCGCTGCGTCGAACGGGTTCAGCGGCGTGCCGTAATGCGGGTTCAGCCCGAGGCCGGAATAGGCGAACTCGCTGAGATTGACCTTGCCCAGGCTGACCATGCCGGCGGCGGCCAGGTGGCGGGCGATCGGCGCGTCGGCTTTGGCCGGTGGAGCGTGGCGGAGCACCTCGGCCCCGGCGGTGGTGACGGTGCCCTCCAGGTCGACCAGGTCCTTCCAGGCGAGCGGCACGCCGTCCAGCGGCCCCAGCGGCCGGCCGGCGCGGTAGCGCTTGTGGCTGGCTTCGGCCTCGCGCCGCGCCCGCTCCTCGGTCAGCAGCAGGAAGATCGCCTTGTCCGGGCAGGCGCGGATGCGGTCGAGGAAGAACTCGGTCGCGGCCACCGGGTCGATGGTGCCGGAGAGATAGCGGCGGCCGAGAGCGGCGGCGGAGATCTCGGACAGGTCGGTCACGGGCGATGATTCCACGGCCCCGGGTCCCGTCGCCCCGGCGGGCCGCCGGCCGGGTGCGATCCGCTACTCGACCAGCCGGCGCCGCATTTGTCTATACGGTCAGCGCGAACACCCGCAACCGGTGGCCGTCGGGATCGAGGGCGACGAAGGTGTAGCCGAAATCCAACTCCGTCGGCGGCTGCAGGATCGGCAGGCCGCGGGCGCGCCACTCGGCATGCAACGTCTCGACCGTGGCGGCGTCGGCGACGCTGAAGCCGATCTCGCCGCCCCCGCCGGCCGCCGTCGCCGCCGGCTCGACCGTGTGCCGCGACCACAGGCCCAGCTTGGCCCCGCCGTCCAGCAGGAACAGGGCGAAGGTGGGCGCCGATTCGACCGGCTCGCGGCCCAGCAGCCCGGCATAGAAGGCGGCGCTGGCCGGCGGGTTGTCGACATAGAGCAGCGTGTAGCTCGGGATCGGCATCGGGGTTCTCCTGGGTGATGACGGGGCCAGGATGCACGCCCATGCTGACAGATTCCGGCAGCATCAATCGCGTGACGCGATGCCCTGCATCTCGCGCCATTCCTTCAGCAGGGCCTGGCGCCGTTTCGGATAGCGCGCCTCGATCGGCGCCAGCTCCAGGATCCGGTCTGTGCGGAAATGGCGAAAGCCCTGGCGCAGCTCGCACCACGCGACCACCATGCGGACCTGGTCGAAGAAACCCAGCGCGAAGGGCCAGATCACGCGCCGGGTCTCCGCCCCCTCCGGGCCGCGATAGGCGATGGCCAGCTTGCGCTCGCCCCGGATCGCCCGGCGCACCGCGGCGAGGTCGATGCTGCCGCCGGCGATGGCCTGGCCGGGGCCGACCAGCAGGGCGTTGGCGTCGAGGCCCTGGCGCAGGTCGTCCGGCAGCACCGCCGCGATCTTGGCCAGGGCGTTGCGGGCGGCGTCGCCCAGCCGGTCGTCGGCGCGCTGGGCGACCCAGCGCGAGCCCAGCACCAGCGCCTCGATCTCGTCCTCCGAGAACATCAGCGGCGGCAGCATGAAGCCGGGCCGCAGCACATAGCCCAGCCCCGGCTCGCCCTCGATGTCGGCGCCCTGCGCCTGCAGCGTGGCGATGTCGCGGTACAGGGTGCGCAGGCTGATTCCGGTCTCGGCCGCCAGCGCGCGCCCGCTGACCGGCCGGCGGTGGCGGCGCAGCACCTGGATCAGAGTCAGCAGGCGTTCGGATCGCGACACGGCCTCTCCTGTGCGAAGGGCATGCTGTCACAGGATGGCAGCGGTGTCAGCGCGGTCGCGGCACCAGGACCTGGCCGGTGATCGTGCCCTCGACCGCCTCGACATAGGCGCGGGCGACATCCGCCGCGGGCGTGCCGCCGTCCCGGCCCATCGCAAGCAGCGTTTCGCGCACCCAGCCGGGGCTGACGGCGTTGACCCGCAGGCCACGCGGCAGCTCCAGCGCCGCGGCACGGACGAAAGCCTCCAGCCCGGCATTGACCAGCGCGCCGAAGGCGGCGCCGGCCATCGGCGGGTCGAAGGTGCCGGCGGTCAGGGTGACCGACCCGCCGTCGCGCAGCCGGGGCAGGGCCAGCCGCAGCAGCGCCACCTGGCCCAGCAGCTTGCCGTGCAGACCGCTCAGGAACGCCTCGTCCGGCGCGTCGATCGGTGCCATCCGGGCGCTGGCCGCGCAGCAGATGACGGCGTCGACCGGGCCGGCCGCCGCCAGCAGCGCGGCGATCGAAGCCGGATCCGCCAAATCCACCGCCGGAGTCCCATGGCGCGACGCCCGCACCACCTCGTGCCGCTCCTCCAGCGCCGTCGCGACCGCCGTGCCGATCGTGCCGGTGGCGCCGATGACGATGATCTTCATGCCGCCGCCTCCGCCTTCAGCCTGTAGGTCTCGGGGTCGTAATCGTCGAGCGACGGGAAGCACAGGGGCTCGGTCGTCGCCAGCGTCAGCAGCCGCTGCCGGTACTGCTCCAGATACGCGCGCCGGCCATCCTCACCGATCCGGGCCGGCTGCCAGGCGATGAAGGGCGGCAGCACGTCGAAGCCGGTGAAGCGCAGCATGCCGTGCTGAATCGGGTACAGCAGCTGGTGGATGTCGCCGTTCAGCCCGTCCGGCCCGTACATGCTGGCCGGGCCGCCGACGGTCAGCGACAGCATGGCCCGGCGTCCGGCGAAGCGGCCGCGGTCGTACCAGACCCCGCCGCCATAGACCGCGCCCATGGCGAAGACCCGGTCGACCCAGCCCTTGAGCATCGCCGGCAGCCCGAACCACCACAGCGGGAACTGGAACACCAGCGCGTCGCACCAAGCCAGCTTGTCTAGCTCCGCCTGCACCTCCGGGGCGAAGCCGCCGGTCGCGCTGGCATGCGCCTCCTCCTGCTGCTGCCGGAAAATCTCCGGGTCCAGCGCGCCGGTGAAGTTGCCGCGGCCGGAGCGCGGATCCCAGCCCATGGCGTAGAGATCGGAGACGACCAGCTCGTGCCCGGCCTCGGCCAGGCAGTGCCGAGCCGTATCGGTCAGCGCGCCGTTGAAGCTGCGCGGCTCTGGATGGGCGTGGACGATCAGGATCTTCATGGCAGCCCCCCTCGGGTGTCCTGGCCCCGAGGATGCAGCCTCGCGTCCTTGAAGGGAATGCTCCATAATCTTCAATAGTCTTGAAGTGAACGGTGCAGAATGCGCGGCAGCGATTATGCCGAGCTGCGGGCCTTCGCCGCGGTGGCGGAGGCGGCGAGCTTCTCCCGCGCCGCGAAGCGCCTCGGCGTCTCGCCCTCGGCGCTCAGCCAGACATTGCGTGGGCTGGAGGAGCGGCTGGGCGTGCGCCTGCTGAACCGCACCACCCGCAGCGTCACCCCAACCGAGGCAGGCGAGCGCCTGCTGGACCGGCTGCGGCCGCTCTTCGCCGAGTTCGACCAGGCGGTGCAGGAGGTGAACCGCTTCCGCGACGCCCCCGCCGGCCGGCTGCGCATCAACGTGCCGCACTTCGCCGCCACCCATCTGGTCGGCCCGGCGATAGGCCCGTTCCAGCGCGCTCATCCCGGCGTCGAGCTGGAGGTGGTGGTCGACGACACCATCACCGACATCGTCGCCGGCCGCTTCGACGCCGGCATCCGGCTGGGCGAGACGCTGGAGCGCGACATGGTGGCGGTGCCGCTGACCGGCGCGCTGGAGCTGGCCGCGGTGGCGACGCCGGAGTATTTCGCCGAGCACGGCGTGCCGGAGAGCCCGGCTGATCTGCACCGCCACCGCTGCCTGCGCTTCCGCTGGCCGGGCGGCGGCGACCTCTATCGCTGGGAGTTCGAGAAGGGCGGGCGGGAGGTCGTGCTGGCGGTCGACGGGCCGCTGGTGGTCAACGACGCCGCGCTGATGCTGCAGGCGGCTTTGGGCGGCGCCGGCATCGCCTATCTGCTCGATCGTCAGGCCCAGTCCGATATCGAGGCCGGGCGGCTGCTACGGGTGCTGCGCGACTGGTCGCCGCGCTTCCCGGGCTTCCACCTCTACCATCCCGGCCGGCGCCAGGTGCCGCCGGCCCTGCGCGCCTTCATCGACGTGCTGCGCAGCCCGGAATAGGACCGCCAGCCTGCACGGCACGATTGTGAAGATCCATCGGATAATCGCCAAATTCGATCTAGGCGGCGCTGCCGCGAATCCCGTATCAAGGTGAGGTTTTGGATCGGATTCGAATCCCACGCATTTTCAGGAGCATTGCATGGCTGACGTGAGCGGCACCGACGGGAAGGATTTCTTTCACGCTGCCGGAGACGGGATGACCGCACCGGCCGGCTACAACGACATCACCTACGGTCCAGGGGACAATATCTACGCCTTCGCCGGAGACGACATCGTCATCGGCACCGGCAACAACAATGTCTATGTCGGCTATGACGGCTACGATCTCCTGGATTATTCCGGCTTCGGCCAGGGCCTGATCTTCTTGAACGACAACGTGGGCGGATACAGCAGCATCCTGCGGCAGTCCGACAGCGTCCGCGTCGCCTTCTATTGGACCCAGCCCACCACCAGCTTCGAGGAGATCCACGGGACAGTCTTCGACGATACCATCCATTCGATGGGCGATGCCGTGTCGTTGCAGGGCGGCGGCGGCAACGACACCATCATCGCCGGCGCCAATGCCGAGACGCTGGACGGCGGCGCCGGCACCGACACGATCAGCTACGCCAACTCCGGGGCAGGGGTGACCGTCGACCTGCGGCTGGCCGGGGCGCAGATTTCGGCCGGCATGGCCAGCGGGGACATCCTGGCCGGGATCGAGAATCTGGTCGGCTCCGCCTTCGCCGACACGCTGGACGGCGATGCCGGCGCCAACCAGTTGGCCGGCGGCGGCGGGGACGACATCCTCAACGGCCATGGCGGGGACGACGTGCTGGCCGGTGGCGCCGGGGCCGACCAACTGGTCGGCGAGGCGGGCATCGACACGGCCGATTATGCGGGCTCGGCCGCCGGGGTGACGATCGATCTGGCGGCCGGCACCGGCGTCGGCGGCGACGCCCAGGGCGACACGCTGGCGACGGTCGAGAACATCACCGGCTCGGCCTTCAACGACCGCCTGTATGGCGATGGTGGTGCCAATACCCTCTCCGGCGGGGCGGGCGACGATACGCTCCGCGGCGGGGCCGGGGCCGATGTGCTCGACGGCGGCGCCGGCTCAGATTTCGCCAACTACCAGGGCTCGGCGACGGCCGTGACCGTGAACCTGCTGGCTGGCACCGCCTCGGGCGGCGACGCCGCGGGCGATACGCTGACCAGCATCGAGAATCTTTACGGGTCCAGCTTCGACGATCACCTGACCGGCGACAACGCCCGCAACATCATTGGCGGCGAGCTCGGCAACGACATCCTTGCCGGCAACGGCGGCGACGATTCCCTGTCCGGGGAGGCCGGCGACGACCAGATCAACGGCGGTGACGGCAACGACCGGCTCATCGGCGGCGACGGCATCGACAACCTCCAGGGCGGCGCCGGCGATGATTCGATCGACGCCGGCACCGGCAACGACACGATCGGCGGCGGGGCGGGTAACGATGTCATCTCCGGCGGCGACGGCAGCGACCAGATCGATGGCGGCGACGGCAACGACTTCATCGAAGCGGGTGGCGGCGGCGACGTCATCAATGGCGGCAACGGCATCGACACGGCCAGCTACGCCGGCTCGGCCACGGCGGTCCAGGTCTCGCTCGCGCTCGGGATCGGCACCGGCGGCGATGTGGACGGCGACATCCTGGTCAATGTCGAGCAGGTGCTGGGGTCGGCCCATGACGACCTGCTGATTGGCGACGCCAATGCCAACACCCTGTGGGGCATGGCCGGCGACGACCAGATCAGGGGCGGCGGCGGGGCCGACCTGCTGAAGGGTGGGGCGGGCAATGACAGCTTCATCTATGCCGCCCTGTCCGACAGCACCGTGGCCGGTTCGGGCAAGGACACGATCGCGGATTTCACGGCCGGCGACCGGATCGACCTGTCCGGCATCGACGCCGACGGCAACGCGGCCAATGGCGACACCGCCTTCACCTTCGGCGCCGGCGACTTCACCCGCCATGCCGGCGAGCTGCGGGTGGTCACGGCGGGGGCAGTCCAGGTGGTCTATGTCGACGTGAACGGCGACAAGGCCCCCGACTTCGCCATCAACGTCATCTCCGACCACGCCTTGACGGGGGCGGATTTCCTGCTTTAGCCGGCGGGTCGAAAGGCGGGCGCCCCGCGTCATCGGCGGGGCCGTCGCGGCGTCGACCACTCGACGACCGGTCCGGAACAGTCCGGCGACGTCGCGGCAGCCGCGCCGGGGCGGCGTTTACAAAAAATAACATTTGGACGGATGATCCCCGGTCGGCCCGCTGAGACAATGGGCCATGGCGGGACCCAGAAAGACCATGTCGACCTCCGCAGCAGCCGCGCGTCCGGAGGCACAGCCGCATGTGCTCCTCGTCGAGGACGATCTCGAGATCTCCCGCATGCTGCAGGGCGTTCTCTCGGAGAGCGGCTTCGCCGTCTCCGCGGTGACCGATGCGGGCGAGATGGATGCGGTGTTGCGCCTGGCCCGGGTCGACCTCGTCGTGCTCGACATCATGCTGCCGGGGGAGGACGGGCTCAGCATCTGCCGCCGGCTCCGCGCCGGCTCAGCGATCCCGATCATCATGGTGACGGCCCGCGGCGACGCGGTCGACCGGATCGTCGGGCTGGAGATCGGGGCCGACGACTACCTGCCCAAGCCGTTCGATTCCCGCGAGCTGGTGGCGCGCATCCGGGCGCTGCTGCGGCGGGCTCAGGGCGGCCACGGCGCCGGCCGCACGCAGTCTCTGCGCTTCGCCGGCTGGCGGATCGACCCGGCCTCGCGGCAGCTGCACGATCCCGAAGGGGTGCAGGTGGCGATGACCAGCGTCGAGTTCGACCTGCTGGCGGCGCTGTGCCGCCACTCCGGCCAGGTGCTGTCGCGCGACCAGTTGATCGAGCTGACGCATAGCGGCCTGGCCAGCCCGGTCCAGCGCAGCATCGACGTCCATGTCAGCCGCATCCGGCAGAAGATCGAGCCGGACCCCGACAATCCGCGCTACATCAAGACGGTGCGCCTCGGCGGCTACATGTTCACCGCGCCGGTCGAGGCGGCCTGATGCGGATCCTGGCCCGCCTGCTCCCGCGCAGCATCGCCGTTCAGATCACCGGGATCTTCGCCGTCTCCGTGCTGCTCGGCATCGGGCTGACCAGCGCCATCCTGTTCCTGTTCTTCCGCGAGCCCGATGCGCGGGACGGGGATTCGCTCTCGGCGGCGGGGATCGGCAAGGTCATCCAGATCGCCCAGACCGCCCAGACCCTGGAAGAGCTCGACCAGATCCTCGACGTCGCCCGGCGGGCCGGCTTCGTCGCCGTCCGGCTGCCGCTGGCGGAGTTCACGGCCCGGCCCGAGGATGCGCCGATGCCGATCGCGGCCGGCGTGATCGCGTTTCAGCTGAGGATGCTCTGGGGCATCGAGGCACGCAGCGCCGATTTCGAGTCCGGCATCGGCAACGGCCTGATCGTTCAGATCGACGACCGGTCCGCCCTGGTGTTCGCGGCCCCCACCCTGTCCAGCCTGGGGCTGTTCATCCTCAGGCCCACGGTCTTGATCATCATCACGATGCTGGTTTTCGTCGTGTGCATGTCGGTCTATGCGGTGCGCTGGATCACCGCGCCCCTGTCGGCGCTGGGACGTGCGGCCGAATCCTTCGGCCATTCGCCCGACGACGACCGGCTGATCGATCGCCGGGGGCCGCGCGAGATCGGCCAGGTCGCCGATGCCCTGAACGACATGCGCACCCGCATCCGCGCCCTGATCGACGACCGCACCCGCATGCTGGCCGCGATCAGCCACGACCTGCGGACGCCGCTGACCCGGCTGCGGCTGCGCGCCGAGCGGATCGGCGATGCGGAGCTGCGGGAGGGCATCCTGCACGAGGTCGTGCGGATCAGCAGCATGCTCGACGAGACCCTGGAGTATCTGCGCCCGGGCACCGGGGAGGAGCGGATGGCGCGGGTCGACCTGTCCAGCCTGCTGCAAACGGTCTGCACCGAATTCGGCGATGTCGGCCACGACGTCGCCTATGCCGGGCCGGCGCGGCTGGCCTGGATCTGCCGGCCCAATGCGCTGGCCCGCGCGGTCAGCAACGTCGTCGACAACGGCGTCCAGCACGGATCGGCGGTGCGGGTCGGCCTGCGGCTGGGCGCGGGCGGCATGGCGGAGATCGAGGTGGCGGACAACGGCCCGGGCATTCCCGCGCCGCTGCGCGAGAAGGTCTTCGACCCGTTCTTCAAGGGCGACCACAGCCGGCCGGCGGGAACAGGAAGGGGCTTCGGGCTGGGCCTGTCGATCGCGCGCGACGCCGTCCGCGGCCATGGCGGCCGCATCGAGCTGCTCGACTGCCTGCCGCATGGCCTGATCGTCCGCCTGTCGCTGCCCGATCCGGCCCGGGCTGGACCGCGGGCGGTCGGAAATATCTCTTAACATAACTTAAAACCGGCCGGTTCGGCCGGCCCTTACTCTCGCGGCATCTTCGAATCACGGGATGAGCCGCATGTCAGTGCCGTTGCCCACTGGTCCTTATTTTTCGCGGCGAAATATTCGCTCGATCGGGACTTCCGTTCCTCTGGCCCTGGCCGGCGCCGGCCTGATCCTGGCCGCCACCGCCACGCCCGCGGGGGCCCAGGACGGTTCGCCCGCAGCCCGAGGCGACTGGAATTTCGTGCTCGGCGGCGGCGCCTTTATCAGACCAAGCTACGAGGGCTCGGACAAGTTCTCGGTGTCGCCGCTGCCCTTCGTCTCGATCAACTGGCGCGACCGGGTCTTCCTCGACATGGAGCGCGGCATCGGCGTCAACGTCGTCCGCACCGACGCGCTGCGGCTCGGCGTCTCGGTCGGCCTCGCGCCGGGCCGGGACGAGGATGACGAGGACCATCTGAAGGGCCTCGGCGACATCGATGCGGCCGCGCGCGGCCATATCTTCGGCTCCTACTCCTTCGGCATGGTTCAGGTCGGCCTCGACGTCAGCAAGGATTTCGGCGGTAGCGAAGGCGTGCTGGTCCGCCCGAACGTGTCGGTGAAGGTGCCGCTGTCCGAGACCTGGACGCTGTCGTCCGGCATCTCCGCCACCTGGGCCAATGACGACTACATGCAGACCTTCTTCGGGGTCTCGGGGTCGCAGTCGCGGAAATCGGGGCTGGAGCGCTTCGACGCCGAGG
>JAEKLZ010000213.1 GCA_019508225.1 Inquilinus limosus
CGGGTCCGGACATCACGGCACCTCGACGATCTCGACCCAGTTCGCGTCGCGGCCCACCGGATACCGGCCGACCGGCGTCAGGCCGCCGCTCGCCTTGTCGATCCGGTAGACCGACAGCCGGTCCGACTTCTCGCCCGAGGCGACGAGCCAGGTTCCGCTGGCATCGATCCGGATGCCGCGCGGCTGCGTCTCCGTGGCGGTGTTGCCGACATAGGTCGGCTTGCCGGTGGCAGGGTCGACCGAGAGCAGCGCGATCCGGCTGGTCGTGCGCTCGGTGGCGTAGAGGAAGCGGCCGTCCGGCGTGGCCTGGAGGTCCGCGGCCCAGATCTTCGGCTTGTCGCCGGCCGGCGCGCCAGGCGGCGTGCCCGGCACGAGACCGGCCTCCGCCGGCACCGTGGCGGTGCTGTCGAGCAGGGTCAGCGTTCCCTTGTCCTGGTCGACCGAGAAGCGGAGGACGTTGCCGGACAGCTCGCATAACACATAGAGCTGCCTGTCGTCCGGCGACAGGACCGGATGGCGCGGGCCGTCGCCGGCGGCCGTCTTCACCGCCGGAGGGTCGTTCGGAGTCAGCTTGCCGGTCGCGGCGTCGAAGCGGAACTGGACGATCTGGTCGCTGCCGAGATTGGTGGCGTAGACGAAGCGGTTGCTCCGGTCCGCACGGATCGCATGGGCGTTCTTGCCGGTCGGGATCACCTGGCTGGCCTCCGACTTCACCAGCCCGTCCGGGTCGATCGGGCTGACCGCGACCTTGTCGCCGCCGTAGGACGCGGTGAACAGGAAGCGGCCGGTGGCGTCGGTCGAGACATAGGCCATGCTGTCGGGCAGCGGCGCCGTCGCCTCCTGCCGCAGCGCGCCGCTGGCGGGATCGATGGCATAGGTCAGGACCGCAAAGGGCTCCGACCGGAGCACGGCATAGAGATGCCGCTTGTCCGGGCTGATCGTCATCGGCATCACCTTCGGCCCGGCCGGGGTCTTGCCGAGCGGCGTCAGCGCGCCGGTCGCCGGGTCCAGGGCATAGCCGTCGATGTTTCCGTCATCCGCATTGGAGACATAGACGAAGGACTTCGCGGCCGCCGGCGGCGCGCCGAAGGCCGTGAGTGATGACGCCATGACGAAGACTCCTGCGAGCAGCTTCAACGCACTGTGCATGATCCCTCCCTGAGAGGCGACGGGCCCCTCGATGTCTCCATTCCCCCTCGGCAGAGTGCTACGGCCTCGGCCTCGCCGTCCAAGCCGAAACGAGTATCGGAATGCCCGTTGCGAGATCACCGACGACGCCGCCAAACCGAAAACGGGCGGGTAGCCCATAGGCCGGATCCCGCCATCCTCGGGGACGCCAGGAGGGCCGGCAATCGTCCGGACTGAGCCGGATGCGAAAGGCCCCGCCCTAACCGCCCGGCCGGTAGCGCAGGCCGTCCAGCACCAACCGCAGCAGACGGCCGGAGCGCTGGCGCCAGTCGGGCTGGCCGGCGATCGACCAGATGCTGGCGGCCGCCGCCAGCAGCACGTCGTCGGCATCGGCATCGGCCCGGATCGCCCCGGCCTTGGCGGCGGCGTCGAGCAGCAGGGTCATCGCCTGCCGGATCCGGGCCTTGGTCCGGGCCATCGCATCGCTGTCGGTCTCCCGCGCCCGCATCAGCACGTCGGCCATGCCGCGCTTGGCCGCGATCATCGCGGCGTAGCGGTCCATCCAGTCGGCCAGCGCGGCCTCCGGCGGCAGCTGGCGCAGCAGGGTCGCGGCGGCCTCGCACAGCCGGTCGACCTCGTGGCGGTACACCGCTTCGACCAGCGCCTCGCGGGTCGGGAAGTGGCGGTAGAGGGTGCCGATGCCGACCCCGGCCCTGGCCGCCACGGCCGACAGCGTGACCTCGCCATCGACCGCGCCGAACAGCGCCGCCGCCGCCTCCAGCAGCCGCTCGCGGTTGCGCCGGGCATCGGCCCGCGCCCCGCCCGTCTCCTGCTGCCCGTCCAGCCCGTCCGCCGCCGTCACGCCGCTCGCCTCCATCCAGTCGCTGTCATCATGCACCATTCGTGGCACCGGTTGAAAACGGAGGATCCTCCGCTTAGATAGGTGAAACGGAGGATCCTCCGTTTCAATCCGATAGCGCTCCCGACGAGGACAGCATGGCAGGCAAGGTGTGGTTCATCACCGGCACATCCAAGGGGCTCGGCCGGGCCTGGGCGGAGGCGGCGCTGGCCCGCGGCGACCAGGTCGCGGCGACGGCCCGCGACCTCTCCACCCTCTGCGGCCTGGTGCATGAGCACGGCGCCCAGGTCGCGCCGATCCAGCTGGACGTGACCGACCGCACCGCCGTCTTCGCAGCGGTGGCGACGGCGCAGGAGCGGTTCGGCCGGCTGGACGTGGTGGTCAACAATGCCGGCTACGGCCTGCTCGGCGCGGTCGAGGAGGTCAGCGAGGCGCAGGCCCGGGCGCAGATCGAGACTAATCTGTTCGGCGCGCTGTGGGTGACCCAGGCGGCGCTGCCGATCCTGCGGGCGCAGGGCTCTGGCCACATCGTCCAGGTGTCCTCGGTCGGCGGCGTCAACGCCTTCCCGATGCTGGGCCTGTACCATGCCTCGAAATGGGCGCTGGAGGGGATGAGCCAGGCGCTGCAGGGCGAGCTGGCCGGCACCGGCGTCAAGGTCACGCTTGTCGAGCCCGGCGGCTACGCCACCGAATGGAAGGGCTCGTCGATGGAGCAGGCCGAGCCGAACCCGGCCTATGACGAGATCCGCGCCGGGCGGCTGCAGCGCTGGCGCGACGCCGAATTCGCCGATCCGCGCGCCAGCGGCGCAGCGATCCTGCGCATCGTCGACGCCGCCGAGCCGCCGCTGCGGGTGTTCTTCGGCCCGCACAATCTGGCGGCGACGCGGGCCGAATACGAGAAGCGGCTGGCCGGCTGGGAGCAGTGGCAGGACGTCGCCCGGCTGGCGGTCGGCCGCTAACGCCTACGCACCGGCGAGGCGGCGCTGATAGACGGCGAGATGGGTCGCGGCCAGGGCCAGCAGCGGGGTGTCGATCCCGGCGGCCCGGCCGCGGACCAGCAGGTCGCCGATGATCTGGTCGGCCTCGATCGGCGCGCCCTGCTGCAGGTCGCGATACATCGACGAGGTGCGGGCGGCCCCCGGCTCGGTCAGGTACGCCCGGGTGCTGGCCAGGAAGGCGCTGCCGGGCGGCGTCCCGACCGCAGTGACCACGGCCACCACCTCGTCCAGGAAGCGGCCGGCGAAATCGGCGCCGCCGGGCGCGGCCACGACCTCGCCGGTGCTGCCGCGCATCAGGCAGGTGATGCCGCCCAGCGCCGCCAGTATCACCCATTTCTCCCACATCTCGCGCTCGATCGCGGGCGTCAGCCGGGCGTCGAAGCCGGCGCCGCGCAGCACCGAATCGAGCCGGTCGGTCCGGGCCGAGGACGTACCGTCGCGCTCGCCATAGGCCAGTTCGTGGAAGCCGGCGAGCTGCACGATCCGGCCTTCGGCATCGACCGTGCCGGCGATCTTGCAGACGCCGCCGAGCACGGCGGCGGCGCCGAAGCGCGCCGACAGCAGGTCCATGTGCCGCATGCCGTTCAGGAGCGGCAGGATCATCGTCTCCGGCCCGACGGCGGGGGCGAGGTCGGCCATCGCCCCGGCCAGGCCGTAGGCCTTCACCGACAGCAGCACCGCGTCATAGGGGCCGTCGACCGAGTCGGCGGTGACCAGCCGCGGCGCCAGGGTGGCATCGCCATGCGGGCTGACGATGCGCAGGCCGTCCGCCCGCAGCGCGGCGGCGCGGCCGGGCCGCACCAGGAAGGTGACGTCGCGGCCGGCCTGGGCCAGCCGGCCGCCGAAATACCCGCCGGTCGCGCCGGCACCGACAACCAACACACGCATCGCCTGCTCCGTTCTGCCCCGGCCGAGCCCGGGCGACAGCACCCCTACCCGGCCAAGCTGGGGTCCGCCCCGCCGGATGTAAAGGAGGCGCGGCGACGCCGGGCCGGGCCGGGGGCCGGAGCCTGGGCTGCGCATCGCGGGGGTGGACGCCGCCCCCTTCGGGTGCAATGACTCGAACCCTTGTCGGCCCAAGGGAGATCACCGGTCCATGGATACGCGCGGCATCAACGACATCGGCGCCTCGATCGACGCGGCGGTCGAGGCCATCGCCCCCGGGCTGGTCGAGGTGCGACGCGACATCCATGCCCATCCGGAGATCGGCTTCGAGGTGCAGCGCACCGCCGGCGTGGTGGCGGCGGAGCTGGACAAGCTGGGCATCCCCTATCGCACCGGCATCGGCCGCACCGGCATCGTCGCCGAGATCGAGGGCGGCGCCCCCGGCCCCTGCCTGCTGATCCGCGCCGACATGGACGCGCTGCCGATCCACGAGATGACCGGCCTGCCCTTCGCCAGCACCGTCGCCGGCAAGATGCATGCCTGCGGCCACGACATCCACACCGCGACGCTGATCGGCGTCGGCGCCGTGCTGAAGGACCTGGCGCCGCGGCTGCGCGGATCGGTCCGGCTGGTGTTCCAGCCGGCCGAGGAGACGACGGAGAGCGGAGCGGCCGCGATGATCGCCGACGGGGCGGCGGACGGCGTCGACATGGCGCTGGCCTTCCACAACAGCCCGACCATGCCGACCGGCGAGTTCGGCTATCTGCACGGCGCCAGCACCGCCTCGGCCGACACCTTCGACATCACCGTGCGCGGCCGGTCCGGCCATGCGGCGCGGCCGCAGGACGCGGCCGACCCGATCGTCGCCGCGGCCTATCTGGTGACCCAGCTGCAGACCGTGGTGTCGCGCACCATCGACCCGGCCCAGGGCGCGGTGGTGACGGTCGGCAGCATCGCCGGCGGCGCCACCCACAACATCATCCCCGACACCTGCACCCTGCGCGGCACGGTGCGGGCCCGGTCGCCCGAGGCGCGGGCGGCGGCGGAGGCGGCGATCCGCCGGATCGTGCAGGGCATCGAGGTGACCCAGGCCGTGACCTGCGATCTGGACTACCAGCTGGGCGTGCCGCCGCTGATGAATGACCCGCGCGTGCTTCAGGCCTCGGTCGCCGCGGTGCGGGCGCAGTTCGGCGACGTGGTGCACGAGACCACGCCCGGCTTCGGCGCCGAGGACTTCTCGTTCTTCTCCGAGCGGGTGCCGTCCTTCCATCTGCGCGTCGGCGCCGCCCAGCCGGGACGCCACGACCACCTGCACAATTCCGACTATCAGCCGGACGAGCGCTGCATCGGCCTGGGCGCCGCCGCCCTGGCGCGCAGCGCGGTCGAGCTGCTGTCCTGATCAAGTGGTGACGGCGCCGAGCTGATAGCCCGGCCCCACCGGAAACCTCGCCAAGGGGCCCGATTTCCGTCACCTTTCTCGGGTGGATTGCAGGAGGCGAGTCGCGCGGCTGCGGCCGCGACCCCGGACGAGAGGAACAGACACCGATGATCGAGGCGATGAACCTCGCCATTCTCGTTGCGGCGGGACTCATTGCGCTCAGCGTCTTCACCAGCCTGATCTCGTTCCGGGTCGGGGCCCCCCTGCTGCTGGTGTTCCTCGCGGTCGGCCTCGGCGCCGGCGAGGACGGCATCGGCAAGATCCATTTCGACGACGCGCCCGCGGCCTATTTCATCGGCAGCGTCGCCCTGGCGCTGATCCTGTTCGACAGCGGCTTCGAGACCCGGCTGCAAAGCTTCCGCGCCGCCGCCGCCCCGGCCCTGACCCTGGCCACCGCCGGGGTGCTGCTGACCACCGGCATCGTCGCCGTGGCCGCCCGCACCGCCTTCGGCTTCGGCTGGTACGAATCGCTGCTGACCGGCGCCATCGTCAGCTCGACCGACGCTGCCGCGGTGTTCATCCTGCTGCGGGTCGGCGGCATCACCCTGCGCGACCGCATGCGGTCGACCCTCGAGATCGAATCCGGCAGCAACGACCCGATCGCGATCTTCCTGACGCTGGCGCTGGTCGAGGCGGCGCGGCTGGGCACCGGGGCGGAGGCGCTGACCTGGTCGCTGCTGACCACCTTCACGATGGAGGCCGGCATCGGCATCGCCCTCGGCCTGGCCGGCGGCTTCGTGATCGTGCGGGTGATCAACCGGGTCAGCCTGGATCCCGGCCTGTACCCGGTGATCGTGCTGAGCCTGGCTTTGCTGATCTTCGCCGCCACCGGCATGCTGCACGGGTCGGGCTTCATCGCCGTCTATGTCGCCGGCCTGGTCGCCGGCAACGCCACGCTGCGCGCCGCCGCCCTGATCCGCCGGTTCCAGAGCGGCATGACCTGGCTGGCCCAGATCTGCATGTTCCTGACCCTCGGCCTGCTGGCCACACCGTCGCAATTCCCCGCCGTGGCCCTGCCCGCCTTGGCCGTGGCCCTGACGCTGACCTTCGTGGCCCGGCCGATCGCGGTCTGGCTGTGCCTGCTGCCCTACGGCTTCTCGCGCAACGAGACCACCTTCGTCGCCTGGGTCGGGCTGCGCGGCGCGGTGTCGATCCTGCTGGCCATCCTGCCGCTGATCGCGCATCTGCCGGACGGGCGGCTGATCTTCAACGGCGTGTTCCTGGTGGTCATCGTCTCGCTGCTGCTGCAGGGCTGGACGGTCCGGCCGCTGGCCAAGTGGCTGGGCCTGATCGTGCCGCCGCGGATCGGCCCGGTCGACCGCGTCGAGCTGGAGCTGCCCGGCCGCGCCAACCACGAGCTGGTGGTCTACCGCATCGCGGCGCAGAGCCCGGTGGCGCGCGGCGAGCGCATCCCGCGCTGGGCCCGGCCGGCGCTGATCGTGCGCGACGGCCAGTCGGTCGACATCCACCATGCCGGACGGCTGCAGAGCGGCGACCAGGTCTACATCTTCACCCCGCCGCAGCAGGTGCGCCTGCTGGACCGGCTGTTCGCGACCCCGACCCGGCTGGCCGAGGACGACCGCGACTTCTTCGGCGACTTCACCCTGAACGCCGAGGCGCCGCTGGCCGAGGTGGCCGAAAGCTACGGCTTCGCCCTGCCCGAGCCGGGCGAGACCCGCGCCATCGGCGCCTTCCTGCAGGATGCCTTCGGCGGCCGGGTCGAGGTCGGCGACCGGCTGCCGGTCGGCGGGGTCGAGCTGATCGTCCGCGCCGTCGACGACGAGAACGAGGTCACCGAGGTCGGGCTGGCGCTGGAGCCGAGCCGCGGCGCCCAGCCGAAGCTGCCGCTGTTCCAGAACCTGTCGGAGATCGCCGCCTGGTTCCGCCATCACCTGCGCGAGCGCCGCGCCCGGCGCTTGGCGCCGGCCCCGGTTCCGGAGCCGCCCCCGCCGGACGAAACCGCGCCGGCCGCCCGGCCGGACTAGGACGCCCAATACCGTCTCGGTTGAATCCATCTATCTATCGCTCGCCGAAACGGATTATGCCTGCCGAGCAAGCGGCAACGGGGGACGGCCGGACTCTGCCGGTCCGGGAAGCCGTCACCATCGGATCGAGGGGAGCTGTTCATGGCGGTTGTCTGGGGCACCGACGGCAACGATTTCTTCCATCTCGCCGGGGACGGCCTGGTCGCCCCGGCGGGCTACACCGACATCGTCTTCAACCCGGGCGATCTGGTGGCCACGCTGAGCGGTGACGACATCATGATCGGGACCAGCGCCGGCATCCGCTACGGCGGCTATGACGGCTACGACATCCTCGACTACTCCGCCTTCGGCCAGGGCGTCGCGATCTCTGAGATCGACGGCGGCATCCGCTTCCTGGACGGCACCGTGATCGGCACCATCTCCGCCAGCGCCGGGATCGAGGAGTTCGACGGCTCGGCGTTCAACGACCTGCTGACCACGGTCGCCGGCGGCAGCGCCGCGACCCTGCACGGCAATGCCGGCGACGACACCCTGGTCGCCAGCGCCACGATCGAGCTGCTGGACGGCGGCGCCGACACCGACACCGTCAGCTACACCAACTCCGCGGCCGGGGTGACGGTCGACCTGCGGCTGGCCGGCGCCCAGGTCTCGGCCGGCGCGGCGAGCGGCGATACCCTGACCGGGATCGAGAACCTGATCGGGTCGGTCGCGGCGGACACGTTGCACGGCGACGCCGGCGCCAACCGGCTGGCAGGCGAGGCCGGCGACGATGTCCTGAACGGGCATGGTGGCAGCGATGTCCTGGTCGGAGGCGCCGGGGCGGACCAGCTGGTCGGCGAGGCCGGCATCGACACCGTCGACTACTCCGCCTCCACCGCCGGCGTGACCGTGAACCTCGCGGCCGGCACCGGGCTGGGCGGCGACGCCCAGGGCGATACCCTGGCGACGATCGAGAACGTCACCGGCTCGGGCCTGGCCGACGCGCTGTATGGCGACGGCACAGCCAACGCCCTGGCCGGGGGCGCCGGGGATGACGGCCTGCGTGGTGGCGCCGGGGCGGACGCGCTGGACGGCGGCGACGGCATCGACACCGCAAGCTACCGCGGATCGGCCGCTGTCGCCGTGGACCTGCTGAACCACACCGCCTCGGGTGGGGATGCGGCCGGCGACACGCTGACCAATGTCGAGAACCTCGCCGGGTCGAGCTTCGACGACCGGCTGGCCGGCGATGGCGGCCGCAACATCATCAGCGGCGACAACGGCGCCGACATGCTGGCCGGCAACGGCGGCGACGATTCGCTCGCCGGCGGGGCGGGCGACGACGGCCTCGATGGCGGTGACGGTGCCGACCGCCTGATCGGCGGCGACGGCGTCGACACCATCCATGGCGGCACGGGCAACGATTCGGTCGATGCCGGCACCGGCAATGACCTGGTCTACGGCGAGGCCGGGCATGACGGCCTCACCGGCGGCGCCGGCGATGACCGGCTGGACGGCGGCGACGGCAACGACACTCTCGACGGCGGGGCCGGGGCCGATGTGCTGGCCGGCGGCGCCGGCATCGACACGGTGAGCTATGCCGGCTCCGCCATCGGGGTCGTGCTGAACCTGGCCACCGGCGCGAGCTCGGGCGGAGATGCCCAGGGCGACACGCTGACCGGCATCGAACAGGTGCTGGGGTCCGCCCAGGCCGACATCCTGACCGGCGACGCCGATGCCAATACCCTGTGGGGCATGGCCGGCGACGACGTCCTCACCGGCGGCGGCAACGGCGATGCGCTGAAGGGCGGCGCCGGCAACGACCGGTTCGTCTACACGGCCCTGTCCGACAGCGCCGTCTCCGGGATCGGCAAGGACACGATCGCGGACTTCGCCGGCGGCGACCGGATCGACCTGTCGGCGATCGACGCGGACGGCAATTCGGCCAATGGCGACACCGCCTTCAGCTTCGGCACCGGCGACTTCAGCCGCCATGCCGGCGAGCTGCGGGTGGTCACCGCCGGGGCGATCCAGGTGGTCTATGCCGATGTCGATGGCGACAAGGTCCCCGACTTCGCCATCAACGTCGTCTCCGACCACCCCCTGACCGCCTCTGACTTCCTGCTCTGACCCGTTCCGGCGTCGCGCCGCATCCGCTATCGTCGGCGCGACAGGGACAGCGGGGACGCGATGCTGACGATCTATTCCGAGGACCACCGGCTGCAGCACGGCAAGGTGGAGCTGACCGGGGGCCACTTCATCCCGGTGGTGGAGAAGCCGGAGCGGGCGGAGACCATCCTGGCCCGGATCAAGGCCGTCGGCCTGGGCGAAATTCGGGCGCCGGAGCGCTTCGGCACCGACCCGATCGCCCGGGTGCACGCCCCCCATTTCATCCGCTTCCTGGAGACCGCCTGGGACGAGTGGAAGTCCCAGCATGGCGAGATCGACGCGCTGCCGACCAACTGGGCGGTGCGCAACATGCGCCAGGTCGTGCCCAGCTCGATCGAGGGCAAGCTGGGCTACTACGCCAGCGACTGCGGCACCCCGATCACCAAGGGCACCTGGCGCGCGGCGCTGAGCTCGGTCGACGTCGCCCTGACCGGGGCCAAGCTGGTGGCGGCGGACGGCAGGCCGGTGTTCTCGCTGTGCCGGCCGCCGGGGCATCACGCCTCGACCGACGTCTATTGCGGCTACTGCTTCTTCAACAACGCCGCGGTGGCGGCGCAGTGGTTCCGCGACAACGGCGCCGCCCGGGTGGCGGTGCTGGACATCGACTATCACCACGGCAACGGCACGCAGGAGATCTTCTACGGCCGCGACGACGTGCTGTTCGTGTCGCTGCACGCCGACCCGAATGTCGAGTATCCCTATTATCTCGGCTATGCCGAAGAGCGCGGCGAGGGCGCCGGCGAGGGCTTCAATCTCAACCTGCCGATGCCCTTCGGCACCACCTGGGACCGCTACCGCGAGGCGCTGGACGCCGCGCTGGCGCGGATCCGCGACTATGGCGCCAACGCGGTGGTGCTGTCCTTCGGCGCCGACACCTTCCAGGAAGACCCGATCTCGCAGTTCAAGCTGAACAGCGACGACTTCACCCGGATGGGCGAGATCCTGGGCCGTGGCCTGGGCGTGCCGACGCTGACGGTGATGGAGGGCGGCTACGCCGTCGACGCGCTGGGCGTCAACGTCTCCAACCTGCTGCAGGCGCTTGAGGGGGCGGCGGGCTGAGGCCGCCGGGCGACAGATCCGTGACGCCAGCACCGAATGCCATCCTGGCCATGCTCGACGCCGCGTCGATCCCGTGGACCGCCTCGCGGGCGGAGCTGATGGACCGGTACGGCGTCCGGCGGGATCCCTGGTACGACGAGGAGATCGTCCTGCTGGATTCGGCGCGGCCGCTGGTCCCCGGACTCGTGCGGCCGATCGGCTTCCGGGCCGTCCCTCGCTTCGCGCCCTGGCTGCCCCCGATCCGTCTGAGCGGATATGTGCATCAGTCCGGGGATGCGCACCCCAACCTGGACATGGCGGAAGCGGCGCTCTCGGCGCGGCTCGGCCCCGGCCGGTCGTCCGGCGTCTCGAACACAAGGGGCTGGCGCTGGCAGGACGGGCGCGCGAGCATCGAGCTGACCTGCTGGCCGGCGGAACTGCAGCATCCCGGCCTCCGGAACCTGGCGCATGAACGCGAGCCGTGGCTCGCGGCGGCCTGCCATCTCACCCTCTGCACCGGCTATCGGCCACCGGTGACACCCGAAGAGCGGGCCGCCCTGGACGCATTCAAGGAGATCGGCCGCCTGGCCGAGACCGAGCGGCGCATCGCCGGCGACGACGCGCCCGAATACGCGCTGGAATTCATCCGCCCTGCCGATGCGGGGCGCTTCGCCGGCCGTGCCGGCCTGTCGCGGGGCCAGCTGATCTTCGGCTGGGGCGAGCCCCACATCGTCTCCGTCGAGCGGATCCTGCGGTTCGAGCTGCTGCACCTGCTGCCGGCCCGGGGGCCCGGCGGCGCGACCCTGTATGTGCACTGCGCGACCGCCATCCCGGCCTGGCCGGAGAAGCAGCTGGTGATCACCACCGCGCTCGAGATCGAGCGGGCCGAGGCGCTGGCCTTGCGGCTGGCTGAGGCGACCGGAAAGCCGCTGGAGCGCAGCACGGCCCTCGACGACTGAGATCGCCCGTCACGCCTCCGGGTCGCGCGGCGGCGGGATGTCGATGGTGAAGCGGGTGCCGCCCGGCCCGCTGTCGATGTCGATGGCGGCGTCGAGCTGGCGCACCTGGGCCTGCAGCACCATCATGCCGAGGCCGCTGCCGTTGGCCGGCATCTTGCCCTCCGGCAGGCCGACGCCGTTGTCGGCGATCTCGAGCCGCCAGCCGCCTTCCGCGCGCGGCTGGAACCGGATCCAGACCTTGCCCTCGCGGCGGTCGGGGAAGGCGTATTTCACCGCGTTGGTGACCAGTTCATTGACGATCAGCCCGAGCGGCACGATCCGCGACGGCGGCAGTTCCGCCGGCACCGCGTCGGTCGCGATCGACACGCCGCCATTCTCCGGCAGCAGCGCCCGCGACAGGTCCTCGCACAGCCCGGTCAGGTACTCCTTCACGTCGACCCGGTCGACCGAGACATTGGCGTAGAGCCGGCGGTGGACGATGGCCAGCGCCTGGATCCGGTCGTTCGCCTCGGCCAGGGCGTGCTTCGCCTCCGGGCTCTGCGCCCGCCGCGCCTGCAGCCCGAACAGGCTGGACAGCAGCTGGAAGCTGTTCATCACCCGGTGGTTGATCTCGCGCAGCAGCAGGTCCTTCTGCTTCAGGTTCTCCTCGATCCGGCCGGCCATCGCGTCGAAGGCGGTGGCGAGGCGGCCGAACTCGTCGCGGCCGTGCGAGAGCCTGACGCGAGCATCGAGCCGGCCGCGCTGCCATTCGCGGACGGCGGCCAGCAGCCGGTCGATCGGCCGCAGCAGGAACAGCCGGCCGCCGATGCCGGCGGCGGCGAGCGAGACCAGCAGGCCGGCAACGATCAGGGCGATGCCGCGCTGGGTCGCGGCGTCGATGGTGGCGAAGGCCGCGGCCCGGTCGATGCCGACCAGCACGAACAGGTCCAGCTCCTCCGACCGCATCGGCACATAGCCGTAGATCCGCGTCGTCGAGTCGATCGCGCCGCTGCTGACCGAGCCGGCCTGCGGCGCGCCCAGCAGGTCGAGGAACTTGTTCGGCAGCTGCTTGCCGACCCAGGGCGCGTCCGGCCCGGGCAGGCGCGACATCACCACCCCGGCGCGATCGGTGATCATGATCACGGCGTTGCGCGATTCGGTGTCGATGTTGATCGCCGCGGCCATGGCGTCGACGCTGAGCGCCGCCACCACGGCGCCCTGGAAGGTGTCGCCGTCGAAGATCGGGTAGGCGACGTGAAGCACCTTCTCGCCGACCGCGTCGGTGGTGGCGAAGCCGCCGACGGCGAAGCCGCGGATCTCCCGCGCCCGCTGGAAGAAGCCCTGATGCCCGACCGAGACCGAGATTGCCGCGGTGTGGTTGGCGCCGCACAGCAGGTTGCCGTCGGCGTCGACCACGGCAATGGCGTTCAGGCTCGGCACCTCCGACCGCAGGTCGTCCACCACCTCGGTGCAGCGGCCGCCCTGGCCCTCACGGATCGCCGGCACCCGGGCCATCGCGGCCAGCAGCTGGCGGATGCCGTCGACAATGCGGAACTGCGCCCCGGCGGCGACATTGGCCAGGCGGATGGCATCGTCCTGAATCTCGTTGGTGCGGGCGATGCGCAGCGCGTATTCGTTGTAGCCCTGCAGCGCGATGCCCGGCGCGACGGCGAGGGCGACCAGCAGGAACAGGCGCGACAGCAGGTTCATCGCGACGGCAGCCGGCGGGGGCGACGGACGGCGCGATCCGGCCTGCCCACCCTCATGATTCCAGCCTGCAGGCTGATCGTTGCCGCCCCCAACTCATCGGCCCCATCCTGAAGCGCGCCCCGCGCGATGCCAACCGGCAACTCCGCCGCACCGTCGCTGCCCGGCCGGCGCGGCGGCATCGCGGGCGGGTTCTACGACGGCAGCCTTGGAAAAGCCATCACGGGGACGCAAAGTGGTCACTGCCGGGCATGGGAACAAACTGTCGCACGGCCCGTTTTTTTGGCGGTGAAGTGTCCGGCTGCGACCGGCGCTTGAGCATGGAGACGAAGACGATGTTGAAACCCACCATGATCGTGCTCGCGGCCGCGCTGGCCCTTGCGGCGTGCGGTCGTGATACCGGCGGCCGGGCCCTGTCCGGCGGCCTGCTCGGCGCCGGCGCCGGCGCCGGCATCTCGGCGCTGACCGGCGGCAACGTCGGCACCGGTGCGCTGATCGGCGGCGCCGTGGGCGCGGTCGGCGGCGCGGCGACGAGCTGCCGGACGATCAATCTCGGCGGCCGCTGCTGATCTTCCGCTCAGCGGAGGATCCGAAGCGCCGCAGGTCCCGGCGCTTCGTTTGAAGTTATTTATATCGATCGGGGACAGAGTCGCCTCTGTCCCCGTTTGCTTTTGTGGCGCGCGCCTTCGCGCCGCCAGCCGCCCGCGCAACCCATAAAGCGAGGAACAGACATGGCCACGCGGAACCTGGACCAGGAGCTCGACACGCTGCGCACCGATCTCGGCAAGATCCGGGACGATATCGCGGCGCTGACCCGCACCCTGGGCGATGCCGCCGCCGCCGAGGCCAAGGCCGGCGGTGCCCGGCTGAACCAGGCGGCGCATGACGCGGCCCGCACCGCCAAGGAGCGGGCACAGCATTTCGCCGACAGCGCCCGCGCCCAGGGCGAGGAGGGGATCGCCGCGCTGGAGCAGCGGATCGAGCAGAACCCCATCACCAGCGTGCTGGTCGCCTTCGGCGTCGGCCTCGTCATCGGCAAGCTGCTCGATCGCTGAGGCCGGCGTGAAGACGGAACTCGGCACCGCCCTGCTGGGCGCCTTCGCCGCCCGCCAGCGCCTCCGGCTGAGCCAGGCGCTGCGCCGGGCCTGCATCGCCGCCGCGCTGTTCGTATTCGCCCTGGTCCTGGCGGTGATCGCCCTGGTGCTGCTGGCCTGGTCCGGCTTCTACCTGCTGCTGCCGCAGCTGGGCCCCGCCGGCGCCGCGCTGGTGGTCGGGCTGATCGCGCTCGGCCTCGCCGCCATCGTTGCCCTGATCGGAATCCTGGCCGGCCGCGGGCCGCGCAAGCGACCGGCCGCCCGGCCCCCGGCTTCGGCCTCGGCGGCCGGGGCCGGGCTGGAAGGCGTCGCCGCCGGCCTCGGCCTGTCCGCCGCCAAGGCCGCGCCGAAGGTGGCGCTGGCGGCGCTGGTGGCCGGCATCGCCGTCGGGGCCCTGCCGCTCCTTGGGGGCCGCCGGCGAGATTGAGACCGCTGCAACGTCTTGCCTCATGACCGCCGCTGCGTTTCGTCTATAATCTACCCCCTGCCTCCGTTGGGGGGCCGCGACCTTCGGGCCGTGGCGGGCGGCAGACGGATTCCCAGAACAATGAAGGTCCAGAAATGATCGACAGACGGACGGTGCTGACCGCAGGCGCCATGGCGACGGCTTCGCTGCTGCTGGCGGGGCTGCCCCGCTCAGCCTTGGCGCAGGCCGACGGGGCCGCGGCCTTCATCGACGACATGGCCAAGCGGGCGATCGGCATCCTCCAGGCCGGCGGCGCCGCCACGCCCCAGGGCAAGGCCGAGTTCACCCAGATCCTGAACCAGGGCTTCGACCTGCCGACGATCGGCCGCTTCGTGCTGGGCCGCTACTGGAACAGCGCCACCCAGCAGCAGCAGCAGGAGTATATGGACCTGTTCGAGCGGATGATCGTCGAGACCTATTCGCGGCGATTCCAGAACTATCAGGGCGAGACCCTGGTGGTGAAGGGCACCCGCGCCGTCGGCAGCGGCGACACGCTGGTCGCGACCGAGATCCGGCAGAAGGACGGCCCGCCGATCCAGGTCGACTGGCGGGTGCGCCCGGCCGGCGGCAGCTTCAAGGTGGTGGACGTCATCGTCGCCCGGGTCAGCATGAGCGTGACCCAGCGCGACGAGTTCGCCTCGGTGATCGCCCAGAACGGCGGCAATGTCGACGGGCTGCTGCAGGCGATGCGCCAGCGGGCCGGCGGCTGATCCGCCGGACGTCCGGAGAGGATGCGATGGCGGTGGCAGAGCTCGGCCGGGAGGTCGCGGAGTGGCTGGTGGCCGAAGGCCGGCTGCTGGCCGACCCGGTGGCGTTGGTCGACGCCTTCTGCCGCCGCCTGATCGCTGCTGGGCTGCCGCTGCAGCGGGTGCGGATCGGCCAGAGCATCACCCACCCGCTGCTGACCGCCTGGGGCGTGGTGTGGACCACGGCCAAAGGCGGCGAGGAGTTCATCGTCGATCGCAAGGTGCTGGTCACCAGCACCTTCCTCGGCAGCCCGTATGAGGCGGTGATGCGCAGCCGCCAGCCGATGCACCGCTCGCTGGCCGGGCTGGGCCCGGACGACCACACCATCTTCCATGAGCTGGCCGAGGCCGGCGGCACCGACTATGTCGCCGTGCCGATCATCTACGGCAACGCGACGGTGCAGATGGCGAGCTTCGTCACCGACCGGCCGGGCGGCTTCACCGAGGACGAGGCGGCGCTGCTGGAGCGGCTGCGCCACCCGCTGGCGGCGGCGATGGAGCCGACCGCCATGCGCCGCTCCGCCGCCAGCCTGCTGCGCACCTATCTGGGCGTCGGCCCGGCCGACAGGGTGGCCGAGGGGGCGATCCGCCGCGGCGACGTCGTCGCGGTCGACGCGGCGATCCTGTTCGTCGACATGCGCGGCTTCACCGCCCTGTCCGAGCGCCTGACCTCGGCCGCCGTGCTGGCGGTGCTGGACCGCTATTTCGAGACCGTGGCCCAGGCCATCGTCGACCGCGGCGGCGACGTGCTGAAGTTCCTGGGCGACGGCGTGCTGGCGATCTTCCCGGTCGAGCAGGCCGGCAGCGCCGCGGCCGCCTGCGATGCGGCGGTCGGCGCCGTGCGGGCGATCCGCCGGGTCCTGGCCGCCGGAGCCGAACCCGCCGGGGCCGAGCCCGCCGGGGCCGAGCCCCTGGCCGTGGCCACGGCGCTGCATCTCGGGCCGGTGCTGTACGGCAATGTCGGCAGCCCGGACCGGCTGGACTTCACCGTGCTCGGCCCCGCGGTCAACCTGACCAGCCGGCTGGAAGGCCTGGCCAAGCAGCTCGACCGGCCGACCGTGTGCTCCGACACGTTCCGGCAGGCCTGGGACGGGCCGGCCGAGCCGCTCGGCGCGCACCCGATCCGCGGCTTGGCCGACCCGCAGCCGGTGTTCGCGATCGCGGCGTGAGCGGGCGGCTTCAGCCGTGGCGAAGCCTTCCCATTTCATCCTCCCCCTCCCCTTGCGCTACGGCGTCTACACATCTGGTTCGCAGCCGTTTCGCCAGTTCCAAACGGAAAGTGCTGCGGCAAATCAGGCTCATTTTGGAGCCCACGCGACTGGCCCATAGGCAACATTCGAAGCCA
>JAEKLZ010000434.1 GCA_019508225.1 Inquilinus limosus
GCGATGGCGATCTGGCCGTAGTCGCTGAACTGCGGCGGGGTGCCGTCATTGCCGCGCTGGCTGATATGGCATTCGGCGCAATTGCCCTTGGCCGGGTCGTTGAACAGGTCGAGGCCGCGCGCCTCCTGCGGCGTCAGCGTCGCCGTGCCGGCCAGCCAGGCGTCGTATTTGCTGCTGTAGGGGTAGAAGCTGGCGGCGTCCTGCTCATAGACCTCGAAGGCCTTGAGGATGCCGGCATAGATCGCCTGGCGGTCCTGCAGCACGTCGGCGCCGTAGATCCGCTGCAGCGCGGCGCCATAGCCGGCGGCCAGCGCCTTGGTCACGACCGCTTCGGGGCCGGCATTGCCCATCTCGAAATCGGAGAGCAGCGGGATCGCCGCCTGGTCGGCGCCGCGGTCGACCCGCCCGTCCCAGGTCAGCCCGCCGGTCGGGCCGTTGTCGACGCTCTCGTCCGAATCATCCTCCGAGTCGAAGAAATGCTCGGTGAAGGGCGGCACGGCCTGCAGATAGGTCAGCGACGGCACGGCGCGGATTCCGGGGTTGGCCATGTCGCCCCCGCCCAGCTGCACCGGCAGCGCGTTGGTCGGGCCGAAGCCCTGCTGCGGATCATGGCACGAGCTGCAGGCGAGCTTGCCCGAGGCCGAGAGCGACGGGTCGACGAACATGGCCCGGCCCAGCGCGGTCAATTCCGCCGCCTGGCGCCGCACCTCGGCCCGCGACAGGCCGCCCTCCGGATGCGACCCGGCCGTGGCGCCCGAGACCGAGACCGTCAGAACCATTGCGGCCAGGCCGCCGCCCATTGCCCACCAGCGACCCGTTCGCAACGCCATTCCGGCCATCCCGTGATCTGCGTGACGCGGCACCGCAGCCGGCCCGCAACCCCTCTCTATGCCGAAAAAGTTTCACTTGAGCGACAGCCCGCTTCGCGCGAGTGCTGGCCCGCGGAAGGGGACATAGCCACCGGAGCCTCGGCGCCGGGAGCCAAGGGAAAGCCGCATGCACAGATTGATCGCCACCGCCCTCGCGGTCGGCGCCGCCGGGCTGCTCGCGCCGCCATTGCTGGCCGCCGACGCGCCGGGTAGCGCCGACACCGCCCAGACCCAGGCGCTGCGCGCCATCGACACGGTCGTCGTGATCTATGCCGAGAACCGCAGCTTCGACAATCTGTACGGCGCCTTCCCGGGCGCCGACGGGCTGGCGAATGCCTCGGATGTCAGCAAGACCCAGCTCGACCGCGACGGCACGCCCCTGAAGGAGCTGCCGCCGGTGTGGGACGGGCTGACCGCCAAGGGCGTGACGCCGCCGGTGACCCAGGCCCAGACCGAGCATCTGGCGAACGCGCCCTTCGCCATGGACGATCCGCAGGGCCTGAACGTCTCGACCGGCACCATCACCCACGACCTGTGGCATCGCTTCTACCAGAACCAGATGCAGATCGACGGCGGCCGGAACGACAAGTTCGTCGCCTGGGCCGATGCCGGGTCCGAGGTGATGGGCCATCTCGACGGCTCGAAGATGGCGATGTGGGCGATCGCCCAGCATTACACGCTGGCCGACCATTTCTTCATGGGGGCCTTCGGCGGCTCGTACATGAACCACATCTGGCTGGCCTGCGCCTGCGTCGCCCGCTATCCGGACGCCGACAAGGCCGCGGCCAAGCCCTCGATCGCGGTGGTCGACCCGGACGGCACCAGCCTGACCCTGGCGCCGAACGCGCCGAAATCGGCGATGGACGGAATCCCGAAATTCGTCGCCGACGGCAACCTGACGCCCGACTTCTTCGCCGTGAACACGATGCAGCCGCCGTATCAGCCGAGCGCCAACAAGCCGGCCGAAGGCGGCGACCCGGCCCTGGCCGACCCGAAGGCGCCGACCACGCTGCCGCCGCAGACCGAGATCACCATCGGCGACCTGCTGAGTGCCAAGGGGATCGGCTGGGCTTGGTATTCCGGCGCCTGGCAGTCGGTGCTGGACCATGGCAACCAGACGCCGGTGCCGGCCTTCCAGTACCACCACCAGCCGTTCAACTACTTCGCCAATTTCGCGCCCGGCACCGCGGCGCGGCAGCAGCATCTGCGCGACGGCGGGCTGGACGGGGCCGAACTGGTCAAGGCGATCGACGCCGGCGCCCTGCCGCAGGTCACCTTCTACAAGCCGCAGGGCAATCTGAACGAGCATGCCGGCTATGCCGATATCTCGTCCGGCGACGCCCATCTCACCATGCTGATCGACCATCTGCAGAAGAGCCCGCAATGGCCGCACATGCTGGTGGTGGTGACCTATGACGAGAATGGCGGGTTCTGGGACCATGTGGCACCGCCGAAGGGCGACCGCTGGGGGCCCGGCACCCGGATCCCGGCGATCATCGTGTCGCCCTTCGCCAAGAAGGGCTATGTCGACCACACGCCCTACGACACGACCTCGATCCTGCGCTTCATCACCCACCGCTTCGGGCTGCCCGTGCTGCCCGGCATCGCGGCGCGCGACGCCGGGATCGCCGCCAACGGCAACCCGCCGCTGGGCGACCTGACCGCGGCGCTGAACCTGCCGGCGGTGCAGTGAGGCCGGAGGGGCGGGCGCGCGAGCCCCGCCCCTTCCCGTCTCAATCCGCCGTGTAGTCCTGGCCGAACCATTGCTGCGACAGCTTCGCCAGCGAGCCGTCGGCCTTCAGCGCGGTCAGGGCGGCGTCGATCTTGGCCTTCAGCGCCTCGCCCTTGGCGTCCTTGCGGAACACGAAGTAGGACGGAACCTTGGTCAAGAGGTCGCCGGTCGCCTCGACCGCCAGGCCCAGCTTGTCGGCATGGTCCTTGGCCACGATCGGGTCGTTGACATGGGCATCGATCCGGCCCTCGGCGATGTCCAGCAGCACCGGGGTGACGTTGCCGTCATAGTAGCGGATCTCGAACGCGCCCGGATGGGCGGCGAGATAGTCCTCGACCAGCTTGGTGTGCTCGCTGCCGGTGCCGGCGCCGACCACCTTGCCCTTCAGGTCGTCCAGGCTGTGGATGCCGGTGACGCCCTTCTTGACGATGATGGCCGAGCCGCTGTGGAAGTAGGCGACGTCGGAGAACAGGAACTTGGTCTCGCGCTCCGGCGTCTTCGAGATCTCGTTCGCCACCACGTCGTATTTGCCGGCCTCGAGGCCCAGGAACATGCTGTCCCAGGGCTGCGGCACGAAGTCGAACTTCAGGTCCGGCACCTTGGCCTCGACCAGGCGCAGCACCTCGACGTCGTAGCCGGTCAGCTTGCCGCTGTCGTCCTGGTAGGTGAAGGGCGCGTAGGTGCCCTCCGTCCCCACCCGCACCGTCTCCTGCGCGACCGCGGGGACGGCCGCCAGGGCCAGGGCGAACAGGGCCGCCGCGGCGCCCTTCCATAGATATTCTCGCATCATTGTCTCCACTCCGTTCTTCCCCTTCCGTCATTCCCGCGAAAGCGGGAATCTTCAGCCGGTGAGGCCATATCGAGATCCCCGCTTTCGCGGGGATGACGAAAAGAGGGGTGTTGGCTTTTCAGATGTCGAAGCTGAAGGACCGCAGATAGTTCTTGAGGAAGTCCCGCGTGCGCTGCTGCTGCGGGTTGCCGAACAGCGATTTCGGGTCGCCCTGCTCGATCACGCGGCCGCTGTCGATGAACAGCACCTCGCTCGAGATCTCGCGGGCGAAGCCCATCTCGTGGGTGACGATGATCATCGGGATGCCCTGCCCCGCCGCCTTGCGGATCGCCTCCAGCACCTCGCCGGTGTGCTCGGGGTCGAGCGCGCTGGTCGGCTCGTCGAACAGGATCAGCTCCGGCGCCATCGCCAAGGTGCGGGCGATCGCCACGCGCTGCTGCTGCCCGCCGGACAGCGAGGACGGGTACTGCGCCGCCTTGTCGGCCAGCCCCATCAGCGCGAGGTGATGCTCGGCGATCCCCAGCGCCTCGCGCCGGGGCAGCCGCTTCACCACCAGCAGGCCCTCGAGGATATTCTCGATCGCGGTCCTGTGGCGGAACAGGTTGTAGTTCTGGAACACCATGCCGATGCGCATGCGCAGCGACTGCAGCCGGCGCCGGTCCAGACGCGGCAGGTCGTAGCGGTCGCCATCGATGTCGATGGTGCCGTCCTCCGGCGTCTCCAGCCGGTTCAGGCAGCGCAGGAAGGTCGATTTGCCGGAGCCGGAGGGGCCGAGGATCGAGACGATGCCGCCCTCGCCGACATCGAGGCCGATGCCGTCGACCACGACCTGGCCCTTGAAGGATTTGCGGACGTCGCGGATCGAGATCATCTCACTGCCCCGCAATGTCGCGGCGGCCGCGGGTCAGATAGACCTCCCAGCGCCGCATCGCCACCTCGACCAGGATGCAGATCACCCAGTAGATCACGGCGACGGCCAGGTAGAGCTCGAAGAAGCGCAGCGACCGGCCGCCGATGATCTTGGCCGCGGCCATGATGTCGACCACCGCGATCAGGAAGGCCAGCGAGGTGTCCTTGATCAGGCTGATGAAGCTGTTGCCGAGGTTGGGCAGCGCCACGGCCAGCGCCTGAGGCAGGATGATCCGGCGCATCGCCTGGAACGGGGTCATGCCGATCGAATAGGCGGCCTCGGCCTGGCCGCGTTCGATCGACAGCAGGGCCGAGCGGATCGCCTCCGACAGGTAGGCGCCGACATTGACGGCGCAGCTGAAGATGACGAAGACCAGCGCCGGCACCCGGTTGGCGTCGATGTCGGTGCCGATCTGCGCGTTCAGATATTGCAGCAGCTTCGGGATGCCATAATAGGCGAGGTAGATCTGCACCAGCAGCGGCGTGCCGCGGATGAAGGAGATGTACAGCGTCGCCAGCTGCCGCAGCACTGGGATGCGGTAGATCCGGATCAGCGCGGCGCCGGTGCCGATGACCAGGCCGAAGGCCATGGCGCTGAAGGCGATCAGCAGCGTCACCGGCAGGTAGGGCAGGATCAGCGGGAAGGCCGACAGGAAATAGTCGAAGTCGAAGATCGATGTCATGCGGCCCCCGCGCGGAAATTCCCGCACGCTCCTTCAGCGAGGCGGATGGCCAGGAAGGATGTGGCGTGCATGGGAAGCGTCAACCTGCTGTTCGGGCCGATGCCCCTTCCCGGAGCGGGATCGGCGCGGCGAGCGCGAGACATGGCGAGCCGCCCCCGGATGCGCAAATGCGAAATGTGCATATATAATTTTCACACACATTCATGTTGTTTATCCATATCTCTCGCTCCGGCCCTTCCCTCGGCCGGGGAAGCATGATCGGATGGCGCCCCGCCGCCGGCAGCCGCAACGCATGATGTGGCACAAACGTCAGAATCCAGATCTAAAGCATCCATACTGATGTTCTAGACATCATCTTTGCCGCCTGATACCTTAGTTTTGTCAGAGGAAACTGCATGATCACCGCCGCCCAGATGCGCGCCGCCCGCGCTTTGCTCGGCATCGACCAGCGGCAGCTCGCCGAGCTGTCCGGGGTGTCGCTGCCGACGATCCAGCGCATGG
>JAEKLZ010000435.1 GCA_019508225.1 Inquilinus limosus
CGTCCGCGGCGTGCCGGACATCCTGATCATCCTGTTGATCTATTACGGCGGCACCAGCGCGCTGCGCTCGCTGATCGGCCTCGTGGTCCCCGGGGTGACGATCGAGATCGACGCCTTCGCCGCCGCCGTCGCCTCGCTCGGCTTCGTCTCCGGCGCCTATGCCACCGAGGTGTTCCGCGGCGCCATCCTGGCGGTGCCGCCCGGGCAGATCGAGGCGGCGAAGTCGCTGGCCCTGCCGCCACGGGTGATGTTCTTCCGGGTCGTGCTGCCCCAGGCGATGCGCTTCGCCCTGCCGGCGCTGGGCAATCTCTGGGTCGTGGTGCTGAAGGACAGCGCGCTGATCAGCGTGGTCGGGATCCGCGACCTGCTGGGCAGCGCCGCCACCGCGGCCGCGACCACGCGGATGCCCTTCACCTTCTATGCCGTGGTGGCGCTGATCTTCCTGCTGCTGACCATCGCCTCGGTCGGGCTGTTCCAGCTCGCCGAACGCGCCTATGGTCGCGGCTACCGGCGGTCCTGAGCCATGGATCTCGATTTCGTCCAGCGCATCGTCGGCAACCTCCTGAACGGCGTCGTCGTCACCATCATCCTGGTGGCGGCGTCGATGGTCTGCGGCAACGCCATGGCGGTGCCGGTGGCGCTGGCCCGGGTGTCGCGGCGCTGGTGGCTGAAGGCGCCGGCCTTTCTGTTCATCCTGTGCATCCGCGGCACGCCGCTGATCGTGCAGATGTTCATGATCTATTACGGCCTGGCGCAGTTCCCGGCGGTGCGGCACAGCGTGCTGTGGCCGATCCTGCGCGAGCCGATGTGGTGCGCCGTGATCTCGCTCAGCATCAGCACCGCCGCCTATTCCGGCGAGGTGCTGCGCGGCGCCATCCAGGCGGTGCCGCGCGGCGAGATCGAGGCGGCGCGCTCGGTCGGGATGCGGCGCGGCCTGATGATGCGCCGGATCGTGCTGCCGATCGCGCTGCGCCAGAGCCTGCCGGTCTTCGCCAACGAGACGGTGCTGCTGCTGAAGGCCAGCGCCATCGTCTTCACCATCACCGTGCGCGACCTGATGGGCGAGGCCAACATCATCCGGGCGCAGACCTTCCGCACCTATGAGCCGCTGATCACCGCGGCGCTGATGTATCTGGTGCTGACCTGGATCATCGTCCGCGCCTTCGCCTGGCTCGAGGCGCGGCTGAGCACCCACAGGCGGGCGATCTCGGCCGTGGCGCCAGGGCGCGTTGCGCCGGCCACGGCAACCGTGCCGCTCGATGCGCGCTGATCCCGCTTATCACCTGTACGGTGCTGCGGCGCGGGACTAGGCTTCTTCCGGGCGGACGTCCGGAAGAGGCGCCGTCCCCGCGTCACTGGGAGATCGATCATGCGTTTGCGCAGCCTCGTCCTGGCCGCTGCCGCCACGGGCGTCCTGTTCTCCGGTCCTGCCTTTGCCGGCGCCGTGCTGGACCGGATCGTGCAGAACAAGAAGATGGTGATGTCGACGGATCCGGAATATCCGCCGCAATCCTCGCTCAACGCCAGCAACCAGTTCGAAGGCTTCGACATCGATGTCGGCACCGAGATCGCCAAGCGGCTCGGCGTCTCGGTCGAGTTCGTCACCCCGGGCTGGGAGACCATCGTCTCCGGCAAATGGGCCGGGCGCTGGGATGTCTCGGTCGGGTCGATGACCCCGACCAAGGCGCGGGCCGAGGTGCTCGACTTTCCGGCGGTCTACTACTACACGCCGGCCGCCCTGGCGGTGAATTCGGCCAACACCACGATCAAGACCCCGGCCGACGCCTCGGGCAAGAAAATCGGCGTCGGCGCCGCCACGACCTATGAGAACTACCTGCGCGGCGACCTGGCGATCGACGCCGCCGGCGCGCCGCCGTTCCAGTTCGTGGTCAAGGATGCCAAGATCCAGTCCTACGACACCGACGTGCCGGCGCTGGACGACCTGAAGCTCGGCGACGGCACCCGGCTCGACGCGGCGATGACGGCGCTGCCGACGATCCAGGGCGCGATCAAGAGCGGCTATCCGATCAAGGTGGTGGGCGAGCCGCTGTTCTACGAGCCGCTGGCGGTCGCGATCGAGAAGGGCGACCCGGAGCTGCATGCGAAGATCGCCGAGATCGTCAAGGCGATGGATGACGACGGCACGCTGACCAAGCTGTCGATGAAGTGGTACGGGGCGGACCTGACCAAGCCCGCGGCCTGACAGGGTGATCCGCCTGTTCGAGGCCCTGGCGCAGCCGCTGCTGCTGCGCGGGCTTCTGTTCCTGCTGTCCGTCGCCGTGCTGGCCGGCTTCGACTACAGCGGGCTGGTCGCGCGGCTGGCGGAGATCGTGCCGGTGCTGGCCCTGCCGGCCGGCCAGGCGGCCGGGCCCTGGCTGATCGTCGCCGTCCTGGCCGCCCTGGTGGTGGTGAACTTCTGGCTGCTGTCGCACCTGCCGTTCCGGGCGCAGGCGACGATCATCTGGGTCGAGCTGCTGGCCCTGTTCGCGGCCTTCTGCTGGAGCTTCGGGCTCAGCTATCCCTTCATGCTCGCCCGGGCACCGATCCTGCTCGGGCTCGAGCTGCGCGACGGCTTCATCCAGGGCGCGGCGCTGACCCTGTTCATCTGCGTCGTCTCGATCGTGATCTCGACCGTGATTGCGCTCGCCGCGGCGCTGGCCCGGCTGTCGGACAGCGGGCCGGCCTTCGGCGTCGCCACCTTCTACACCTCGTTCTTCCGCGGCACGCCGCTGCTGCTGCAGACCATGCTGATCTATCTCGGCCTGCCGCAGCTCGGCCTGGTCATCGACGCCATCCCGGCCGGCATCATCGCCCTGTCGCTATGCTACGGCGCCTACATGGCCGAGATCTTCCGTGCCGGCATCCTGGCGGTGCCACGCGGCCAGTCCGAGGCGGCCCTGTCGCTCGGGCTGAAGCCGGCCGAGGTCACCTGGCTGGTGGTGCTGCCGCAGGCGATGCGGCTGATCATCCCGCCGACCGGCAACCAGTTCATCGCCATGCTCAAGGACTCGTCGCTGGTCTCGGTGATGGGGGTGTGGGAGATCATGTTCCTGGCCCGCACCCATGGCCGGGCCGAGTTCAAATACATGGAGATGCTGATCGTCGCCGCGCTGATCTACTGGGCGATGTCAGGGGCGTTCGAGCTGGTCCAGGCGCGGATCGAGAAACGCTTCGGCAAGGGCGTCTCGGCCCGCTGAGTCGGATCTGTAAGCGTGCGTTAAGTTATATCCAATTGGTTACAACTGGCTGCGGCTCTCGCGGCATGGCGGCATTCGACCCCACCTTATCCGACCTCGTCATGGCGAGCCCCGAAGGGGCGTGGCCATCCACGGCACCGCGCCCTGGATGCCATGGCGCTGCGCGCCTCGCCATGACGACGGTGGGGGGGGGCGCGTCGGCCGACGCCAATCGTCATTTGACTTCCCCCAGAGACGATCAATAATAAGTAACCAAACGGTTATAACGTGGCGGCCGAACGCCGCCGTGCCAGGGGAGGCAAACCGATGAAGGCTTTCAACCGCCGCTCGTTCCTGCGGGGCTCCATCGCCGCCGGGGCCGCCGCCGGGACGGCACTGTCGCTCGGCGCCGGCAGCGCCCGGGCCGAGGCGGCGCGGCTGCGCATGACCTGGTGGGGGTCGCAGGACCGCGCCAAGCGCACCTTGGGCGTGGCCGACCTGTACAAGCAGAAGGCGCCCGACATCGCCATCGTCGGCGAACCGCTGAGCGGCGACGCCTACTGGACCAAGCTGTCGACGCAGATGGCCGGGCGCAACGTCTCGGACATCTTTCAGCTCGAGCCCAGCACCATCTCCGACTATTCACGGCGTGGCGCCTGCATGGCGCTCGACCAGTTCATCCCCAAGCCGCTCGATGTCGACGCGTTCGGGACCAAGATGCTCGACCTGTGCCGGGTCGACGGCAAGATCTACGGCATCGGGCTCGGCCTGAACTCCTTCTCGATGTTCTACGACACCACGGTCTTCGCCAAGGCCGGCATCCCGGTGCCGACGCCGGAGACGACCTGGGCCCAGTTCGCCGAGCTGGCGGCAGAGCTGACCAAGGCGGCCGGCAAAGATCAGCTCTGGGGCGCGCCCTACGGCGCCCGCTACCACTATGTGTTCGATATCTGGCTGCGCCAGCGCGGCAAGTCCCTGTACTCGCCGGAAGGCTCGATCGGCTTCGGCGTCGAGGACGCCAAGGAGTGGTATGCCTACTGGGAGGATCTGCGGACGAAGAACATCTGCGTCTCGGCCGACCTGCAGACCGCTGACCAGAACATCATCGATACCAATCCGCTGACGCGCGGCAACTCGGTGATGGGTTTCACCTACTCCAACCAGCTGATCGGCTACCAGGCGGTGATCCCGAACAAGCTCGGCATCACCATGGTGCCGGGGCTCGGCAAGGGATCCCCGTCCGGCCACTACTACCGGCCGGCGCTGATCTGGAGCATCGGCGCCACCTCGAAAAACGGCGAGGCGGCGGCCGCCTTCATCGACTTCTTCGTCAACGACATCGAGGCCGGCAAGGTCCTGGGCGTCGAGCGCGGCGTGCCGATGTCTCCGAAGGTGCGAGAGGCGATTCTGCCGCTGCTGAATGAGACCGAGCGGGCCACGGTCGACTACGTCAACCTGCTGGCGGACAAGGTCAGCGCCTATCCGCCGCCGGCGCCGGTCGGGTCGCAGGAATTCGACCGCGACGTGGCGCGCAAGACGGCGGACCAGCTGGCCTTCGGCCAGCTGACGATCGACGAAGCGGCGCAGCAGCTGGTGGAGCAGGGGACGGCGACGCTGCGTCCGAAGTGAGCGCATGAGGGCGGCACGATCCATCTGACGATCGTGCCGCCTGGCCGGAAGCGGAGAGGATGCCGATGAAACGCGCCATGATCGTCTGGGGCGGCTGGGAGGGGCACGAGCCCGGGCCGGGCGCCGCCTATGTCGCGGCGATGCTGCGGGACGAGGGCTTCGAGGTCCGGGTCGAGGGCGACATCAACGCCTTCGCCGACCCGGCGGTGCGCGACATGGACCTGATCGTGCCGTGCATCACCCGCGCCGCGATCGCCAAGGAGCCGCTGGACAACCTGCTGGCGGCGGTCCAGGACGGTGCGGGGATCGCCGGCTATCACGGCGGCCTGGCCGGGTCGTTCCGCGAGGCGGTGGGCTTCCACTTCATGGCCGGATGCCAGTGGGTGGCGCATCCCGGCGGCATCATCCCGTTCCGGGTCGAGATCACTCGGCCGGACGACCCGATCATGGCCGGCATCGGCGACTTCGACTACCGGTCGGAGCAGTACTACCTGCATGTCGATCCGGCGGTGGAGATACTGGCAACCACCACATTCTCGGGCGAGCACGCCCCTTGGATCGACGGCGTGACCATGCCGGTCGTGTACAAGAAGCGCTACGGCGCCGGGCGGGTGTTCTACACCGCGCTCGGCCATGTGGTGCGCGAATTCGAACACCCGCAGATGCGCGAAATCCT